>JBILDS010000005.1:0-31534 GCA_044352505.1 Phycisphaerales bacterium | reverse complement strand
CAATTGACTGCCCAGCGGGAAGCGGGACGAAGTTCTGCCACGCAATGCTGCACCCGAGGTCGGCGGCAACCTTGGGGCCGACGAGGTAGACGCGCTCGACTTCCGCGGCGTCCTGCTCAGGTCGCGAGGCCTGCCCGACGGCGGGCGACACGCCGATGCTGAAGGGTGCTGCTGCCACAACCGCCGCGATCAGGATCGAAGCGAGGGCGCGCCCAGAAGTCGCGTCGGCGAGGCGACAGGCGGGACGGGCAACGCGATTGGCGGCGCCCAGCGATTGGGCGCGGGTGATCGGTTGCGGAAGGGGCGACGGCAGGTACTTCGACGGCATCGTGTTGGGTGCTCCGGCGGCCAGAGAGGCCGAAGACCGGAGTATCGCCCCCAAGCGGGTCAAGCGCAAGCGGCCGAAGCCGTCCGATGCCCCGCGCGTGGGGTCTGTCTGACCGAGCGGGAAGTCCAAACGAAGGTCTTCGGTTCTCCGACCGACCGCGCGCGGGTTGCGAACGCTCCCTGTCGGGCGGCGAAGGCGCCCCCCGCGGCTGCGGCGGTATGCTCGTCCCGTGTTCACAGGACTCGTCCAAGCCCTCGGTACCGTCCGCACGATCAGCGCCGGGGCAGAGACAACCCGATTCGAGATCGACCTCGGCGCGTGGGATCACGTTCCCGACCTCGGTGCATCGATCGCTGTGAACGGCTGCTGTCTGACCGTTGTTGCGGTGGGTGGAGGGTCTCTGGGTGAGCGTCGCTGGCTTGCGTTCGATGCCATTCCACAGACGCTTTCGGTGACGGCGCTCGGCGATGTACGCGTTGGCGACCGAGTGAATCTTGAGCACGCAGCCACACCGACAACCTTCCTCGGAGGTCACGTGGTGCTTGGTCACGTCGACGGCATTGCGGTTGTGCGCGAACTGCTGCGCGACGGCGAGTGGCGCGTGCGCCTCGGGCTTCCCTCGGACCTCGCGCGCTATGTGGTCGAGAAGGGTTCGATCGCGCTTGATGGCGTGTCGCTCACGATTGCGCGAGTTGCGGACACGGCAGATGAAACGCAGATCGATGTCTGCCTGATTCCGGAGACCCTCGCGCGGACGACGCTTCGCGACTGGGCGATCGGAACCCGAGTGCACGTCGAGGCCGATTACCTTGCGAAACTCGTGATGCGCCAGATTGAATGGGTGTCGCGCCGCTGACGCACGCCGCGAGGCGTGCACTGATTACGCCGCGAGGCGTGCTCTGCTTACGCCGCAAGGCGTGCTCTGCTCACGCCGCGAGGCGTGCTCTGCTCACGCCGCGAGGCGTGCTCTGCTCACGCCGCGAGGCGTGCACTCTCAAGCTCGCCAACCGAGATACACAAGAGCGTCAGGTCATCTGCTTGGTGCAGTGAGCCAAGTTGCGCGTCAATGCGTGAGGCGATCTCCTGCACAAGTGCGTCGGGATCGTTGATCTCACTCATGTTTCCGAACTCTTTCACGTGACTCGGGGTGCCGTCATCTGTGAAGGCTTGCTCGAATCCGTCGGAGTAGAAGAGGATCTTGTCGTTCGGCTCAAGATCGATCTCGATCTCGTTGTAGACCTCGTCGGGGAAAATGCCGAGAAGGCCGCCGTCGCACTCGATTTGGCGTGGCTCTTGCCCAGCGCGCAAGAGAATCGCGGGCGGGTGCCCTGCAACAGCCAGGCGCAACTTGCGCGTGCGGCAGTCGAGGACGCCCGCAATTGCGGTTGCGAAGCGCGTGGTAGCGCGCTGATGCTCAGCAAGGCGCGAGTTCGCGCGCGCAAGCGTTTCGCCAGGGCCAAGCAATCGCAACTGTCCGTGTACGCGCTCTGTGGTCTCGAGCGATCGGCAAACCGCCATTCCAAGGAGTGCTGCGGGAATGCCGTGACCGACGGCGTCTGCGAGGAAGATCGAGAGCCTGTCGTCGTCGAGCTGCTCGACGTGGTAGACATCGCCGGAAACCTGCGCGAGCGGACGGTAGAACGTCCCCACGCGAACGCCGTGGAGTTCTGGCACAGGAAGCGGAAGGAAGTCGCGTTGAACGAGCGCAGCGAGTTGGAGCTCTTCATTGCGCTCTTCGAGTTCATTGCGCATCGAGCCGACGAATCGATTGATCAGCGACAACTCGCGTCGGGCATCGCGAAGTGTGGGCGCGCAGGCCATGATGCCACGGAGAAACGGAACCAATTCTTGATCGGCTCGGTTCGCCGCGATGGCGTCGAAGCCAGCATGGGTGCGCGCGCTCGCGATGGCGCTGCTCACCACAATCACTCGCACCGCGTGCGGAAGATGGGCTTCGCCTTCGGGTTGCTCAACGCTTGCAAGGGTCGCATCGATCGTGGCAAGCGCCGCGCGCTCGTCCTCGCCCGCAAAGACGATCAGCGCCTCAACATCGAGGTGCACAGCCGCACCCGAGGGTGATCGCAGGGCATCGGTGCTGAGGTGCGCGGCGGTGATGCCCGGCAACTCGCGCCCAATGCGATGACGCCAATCTTCGGCTTCCGTATAGACGGATTCCGTACTGACGATCGCGATGCGAAGGCTGGTGCGTGCTTGATCCATCGAGGGATACCGGACGCGGAAGGAGGCTCCGCATCACGGTCTCCATCGGCTCAGCGGATGAAGGGCTTGAGCGCATCGCGGTCGAATTCCACTCGGACGCCGCGCCGCACACCTAGCGGAGCGAGCGTTCCGGGTGCCACTTCGAGGGCGTACTTGGCGCGACCCGCCGACGGGTAGCGGGTCAGTCTGCCGAGATACGCCGCATCCGACTCTTCTGGAGTCTGCAGGGGCTCCTTCGGCATCGTGTGGACAGCGGTGACGAACCCGGTCGCATCGATGAATGCGATGTCGAGGTCCATCACGCACCCGCGCATCCAGAAGGTTCGCTCTGCGGAGTCGGGGAACGCGAAGAGCATGCCCTCGTCTGCAGCAAGGCTTTCGACACCTCCGAGACCCTGTTCACGCGCGTCGAGATCGAGCGCCGGACGACAGCGGAACACCTTGCCGCCCGCGGTGACTTCGATTGTTGCCGGAGGCGACGAGGCAGCGCGATCGCAGGAGGTGAGCGGTGCTGTTGAAAGCATGCATGCTGCCGCAATGGTGAGGTGGGTGGCGAGAGGCGTGTTTCGTCGCGCGGGCATATTGGTGATGAGAAGCGGTCGATTCGGATCCGTCAAGCCTGGTGAATCCAGTCAAGATCGGAGGGCATGAACACCGTTGGGCGTTCGCGCGTGCGCTGCGCAGCTGCGCGGAGCGCGCCCGGCGAAGTGAGTGCGACGAGATCGCGGCTCTCGATCGGTTCAAGCGCAGGGAGAAGTCCGAGGCTCCAGGCACACCATCCGATCACGCGTTCTGGCTGCACACGCCGCTCGCGCAGGGCGGCGAGGCTGTGCGCACCGTGGCGTTTGGCCAGGCGCTTTCCGTCGGTGTCGTACACAAGCGGAAGGTGCCACCAGCGTGCATGCACGCACCCCAAGCGGCGCGCGATGATCTGTTGTCGCGCCGCGCTTGCAAGGAGATCAGCGCCGCGGACCACATCGGTTACGCCATGCCGGGCGTCGTCGACAACCACGGCCAACTGATACGCGGGAACGCCGAGCTTCGTCCAAAGCACGAAGTCGCCCGCCTCGAGCCCGGGGTTGAACACGTGCTCGCCGAGGAGTTCATCAAGAACGGTCTCCGGCGCCGGCTCGACGAGGAGACGATGGTTGGTGTGCCAGCTTTCGATGGATGTCGCCCACGGTGTCGGCGCACGGAGTTCGGGAGGGAAGCGCGTCTCGCCATCCTCCGCGTGGGGTGCGCTCGCCGCGCTTCGGATTTCGGCTCGGGAGCGATCGCATGGGAACGTCAAGCCTTGCGCCGCCAACGCCGCGAGGGCGTCGCGGTAGGGGATGCTGTCGTGCGATTGCACTTCTGGCGCGCCGTCCCAGTCGAGCTTGAGCCAGCGAATGTCCTCGAGCGCGGCCTCGTGGGCGCCTGGCTTGACGCGACCGAGGTCGAGATCTTCGAGGCGGAGGATGATGCGCCAATCCTCGTGCCGCGCCAACGCCCACGTCGCGATGAATGTGCGGGCATTACCGATGTGAAGCGCCCCGGATGGCGTTGGCGCAAGGCGCGTGGTTCGCGTGGGGGGCAGAGGCACGTATGCAGCGTACGTCGGGTCGATTACACTTTCCGCGTATGCCGGTGCCCAAACTCAGCGAAGAGGACATCGCCGCCCGCCTCGAAGCGTTCCCTGAATGGTCGCAGCCGGGCGAGGAGATCCAGCGGACGTATCGCTTCGCGGATTTCGTGGCTGCGATGGCGTTTGTCGAGGCGATTGCCGCACGCGCGGAGGCGGTTCAGCATCACCCCGACATTCTGATCCGATACAACCGCGTCACGCTTTCGCTTTCGACGCATGACGCTGGCGGCATCAGTGAGAAGGATTTCGAGTTTGCGCGCGCCGCAGATGAACTCGCGCGCGCACGCGCCGCGGTGTAGTCGAGCGGCGCGAGCGGTGCGTCACGCGCAGAACCGAGGGGCCGCTCGGGTTCAGAAGCGCGCGCTTCAGAGCGCGGCAAGTTCGCGGTCGAGTAGCCGTTGCGTGCGCGCGGCGTCGGAGAGCGTCACCGGTGCTTGCGTGTTTCCAGCGCGGATCGCGTCAAGGAGCGCAGCAATCTCATGGTCGTATCCGGTGCCATTCGGATACGCAATACCCGCGGAAACCGCGCGCGGCGAGCCGTTCTCAACCACCATCAACTCAGGCTCTCGGCCAAGACGAAAGTCGATCACGGCGCGCTCGCACTCGATTGTGGCAACCATGGTGAAGGCGAACGACGGGTCGTCCATCCACCCACCCTCCGCCTCGATTGTGACGCCGGCGTGCGGGCCTGTTTCGTAGCGGTAACGCGCCACAACGTGCATGCGCGTGCCGCGCGCCTCGACAGCGTCGGGTTCGCCGAACGCCCAACGCACGAAGTCTGCATCGTGGATGTGGAGATCGATGATCGCGCCTCCCGAGCGCGAGACATCGAGGTAAAAATCTTGGCTCCACGCGGGGCGTGCGCCGAGTCGCCGAAACGACGCGCGGCGCGCGCGTCCGAAGCGCTGTGTTCGGATGGCCTCTGCCATCCAACTCCACGCAGGCCAATACCGCATGCAGTGCGCGGGCATCACCAGTACGCCCGCGTGCTCCGCCTCGCGACTGAGTGACTCAATGATCGATGCATCAAGCGCGGTCGGCTTCTCAACGAGCACGTGCTTGCGAGCGCGAATGGCGGCGCGCACGAGTTCTACGTGCGTGTCGGTGGGGGTGCAGATCGACACAAGCTCGACGTCGTCGCGCGCGAGCAGTTCGTCGACCGATGTCGCACGTGGCGTTGCTGCGAATATCGAGTCGACCGCCCCTGCGTGCGTTGCCGCAATGAGGTTTCCGCCGACAGCGTGGCGCGCGGCTGGGTCGAAGAGGGCGCGAACCGAGCAGCCACGCTGCGCGGCGTAGCACGCTGCATGCGTGCGACCCATGAAGCCAAACCCAACGATCCCAACGCCGATCACTCGATCGCGCGCGGCCGCGTCTGCGTTTTCCTCGTTCACGCATGCGGCGTGAACACCACGCCGCTCTCCATGTAGAAGTTCACAATGTCGCCCGCATGGAAGTCGCGCGCGAATTGATCCGTCGAGAGCGTGATCCAAATCGGCACGACCGCCTGCAGCAGCAGTCGATTTGCTGCCGGATCAGTGTCCCGCACGCGTCCCTGCACGATGCGTGGATGTCCCTCGACTGGCTCGATGAACTCGCCTCCGGCCTGCGCCCGATGTAACTTCTGCGCCCGACCTGAGAGCGTGCCGGTCACCCGCTTCCCGATCGCAATGCTGGTCGGTCCCCCCGCGACGAGGTTCAGCATGTACTCCGTTCCTGGCACGGAGAGGACGAACGACCCTGGGGCTCCGTCCGTCGCTTCTTCGAGGCGGACGGTACAGGTGGAGTGCGCGGAAGAAGGTGCGGTCTGCATGGGAGAACTCCGGATGCGTCGGCGACGGGGTGTCGACGCGACCCCGGAAAGATACACACTTCGCCGTCGCCTACCATGCCCGCCCGGTGCTTCTGCTCATCGACAACTACGACTCGTTCACCTTCAATCTCGTGCAGCGCTTCGGTGAACTCGACCGGCTGCTTCGGATTGAGGTCGTCCGCAACGACCAAATCACAATTGAAGCTGCGGAGGCGATGCACCCGACTCGGCTTGTGATTTCGCCGGGGCCGTGCACCCCACGCGAAGCGGGGATGAGCGCCGCGTTGATTCAGCACTTCAAAGGTCGAATCCCGATTCTCGGTGTGTGTCTTGGGCATCAGACCATTGGAGATTGTCACGGCATGGTGGTGCGACGGAACGACGAGCCGGTACACGGGAAGACCTCAGCGATTCATCACGATGGGCTTGGTCTCTTCGAGGGTCTGTCGAATCCGTTTGTTGCAACGCGCTACCACTCACTTGTTGTCGAGCCGACCACGATTCCGCCGGAGTTTGAGCGCACTGCGTGGACCGCCAAGGGCGAAGTCATGGGTCTTCGCTGGCGAGCACCGGCAGGTGCCGCGCCGCTCGAGGGAGTCCAGTTTCATCCCGAGAGTTTCCTCACAACCGAGGGGCCTCGATTGCTCGAGAACTTCTTGCGCATGACAAGCGTCTGAGCGCTTGTGCGCTCTTGCCGGATGACTGTCGCAGCGTCCGTTTCTAACCCCGAAGCGCAGCGCGAATCACCTGTGCCCGTGTGGCTCGGTCGTCTCGACCAAGTTCAAGCGCTGTGCCCGAAGTGCGGGCAAGATGCGCCGGCTGCGCCGCCAACAGCAACTTGTCGGTAAGCGCGCGATCAACATCCTTGATGCGCCCAAGCGCAACTCCAAGACGCACGCGCGAGAGGAACTTGATCGCTTCGTCGATCCCGAGCAATCTGCAGCTGCGCAAGATTCCCAGCGCCCGATGCACCCGATCATCGAGCGCCGCAAGGTCACGTTCCATCAGCGCACGACGCGCAGCTCGCTCATACTCAACAAAGCGCGGCACGATCGAGCCGGCGAACTCCTCAACCAAATCGTGCTCGCTTCGCCCAAGCGTGGTCTGATTCGAGATCTGGAAGAAGTCACCCAACGCCTCGGTGCCCTCGCCGTGGAAACCACGCACCGCAAGATGCATGTCCTTGGCGGCCCGCTGCACTTTGTCGAGTTCTTCCAGCAGTCGCAGCGCCGGCAGATGCATCATCGCACTCAACCGGATGCCAGTTCCCACATTCGTCGGACAGGCCGTGAGGTACCCAAAGCGCGGGTGGAACGCGAACTCGAGCGAGCGCTCGAGCGAGCGATCGAGCGCGAAGGTTCGTTCCGCAAGGCTCGTCAACTGCATGCCCGGCGCGAGCATTTGCAGTCGCAGATGATCCTCTTCGTTCACCATGACGCTGGTAGTTTCGTCTGCGGAAATCGCCACGCAACGCGGATGTTCCGCCTCAACGAATGGGCGCGAGATCAGGTTGCGCTCGAAGAGCATCAGTCGATCAATCGAAGCGGTCGCCTGCACGTTCACCCAACGGGTTCCCGCCTCAAAGGGGCCGCCGAGTCTTGCGGCTTGTGCACGATGAACGACGTCGGCGAGTTGTTCCGGAGTCGAGCGATTGACGAAGTTGAATCCGACAAGATTGCGCGCAAGTCGCACGCGACTCGACAAGACGCAATCCGCCATCGGTGGCTCGCGCACATCGGCGGGTTCCACACCGATCAACGGCGCGGTGCTTGCCAAGTCTCCCCGGGTCATCGCCTCGCCGTTACCGCTCACGGGTTGACGCCTCCGTTGGCTGCATTGTGATCATGCGTCGCCGCGATTGGGTCTTGCCCGCTCGATGTCGCCTCGGTGCCGTCTGTTTCAGACAGTTGCGAAAGCTTGTCGCGCAGGCGCGCGGCGCGCTCGTACTCCTCACGCGCCACTGCATCGCGGAGTTCGCGCGCGAGTCGGTTTCGCAGCGCCGCGCGATCAACCAACGACGCAGCGTGGGCGGGGTGACACCCAATATGCGCCGTCGCACCTGCCTGCGCGCGTTCGATGATTCCCGACAATTCCTGCTCAAACGAGCGGTAGCAGAGCGGGCAACCAACCAGACCTGACTCGCGCACCTGCGGCATCGTCATGCCACACGACGCGCAGGCCTTCGGCGCGCGATGCGATGTGGCGCGAGACTTCTCAAGCAGCTTTCCAACGATTAGGGCTGGCCCGTGCGACGTTGGCAGCACAAACCCGCGCTCCTGTGCGTGTTCGGCGCAGAGGTGCACCTCGGCCTTGAGGCCATTCTTCACCACGATTTCGTGGACAACGGCGGGATTCGGACAACAGTCGCAGGTGCGTTCCACAGGTGGGTCCCAACTGGGCGATCGGACTGGATCTTGCTCGACGGGAGGGATCTCGACGCGGGTGCGAAGAGATCACTGTAGTCGTGTCACTCCAACTTGATCGGCATTCTCGCACGGATTTCCGCAAGGCGGCGCACGTCGACAGCCGCCGGGCGCCTTCAAACCCTCGCACACGCACTCATGCCGTGGCGGCGGCCTGTTCGGCCAGAACCGCTCGGATTCGCACCAGCGACTCCAAGATTGGCCGCACGGCCGCAAGCGGTTGAATCGTGGCTGCGTCGGAACTGGAGCGGCTCGGATCGGGGTGACACTCGAGGAACACAGCCTCGACACCAACCGCAACCGCCGCACGGGCGAGCGGCGCGCACCGATCGGGGCGCCCCGCGGTTGACGTCTTGGCACCTCCCGGCAGTTGGGTCGAATGGGTCGCGTCGAAGCACACCGGCGCACCAAACTCACGTCCGATCTCGATCATGTCCGCGACCCCAACGAAATCATTCACGAGTCGGTTGTAGCCGAAGAACGTCCCGCGCTCCGTGAGCATCATGCGGGTCGCACCGCCCTCGCGCAGTTTTTCCAGCGCGTTTTGCATTTCCTGTGGCGACATGAACTGCCCCTTCTTCACGTTCACCGCACGGCCTGTTTGGGCGGCCGCAGCGAGAAGGTCGGTTTGGCGGCAGAGAAACGCTGGAATTTGAAGAAGATCAACCGCGTGCGCGGCCGGAGCGGCCTGATTGGGGTCGTGGATGTCGGTGGTCGCGGGAACGCCCAAACGCTCGCGCATGGCCGCGATCATGTCGAGTCCCTTCTCAAGACCCGGTCCGCGCGCGCTGTGGATGCTTGAGCGGTTGGCCTTATCGAAACTCGCCTTGAAGACGTAGGGCACCCCGAGATCGGCGCAGATTGTCGCCACCGTTTCGCCGATGCGAATGTTGGTCTCGTCTTCCTCGAGGACGCACGGGCCGGCAATCACAAGAAGCGGTCGCTGCGAACCCGCTGGCGTTTGAAACCAATCGTGCAGCGAACGGGCGTACGCGCTGGGTGGGGCGGCCGACGGAGAGGTGTGTGGCATCGTGGAAGTTTGGGGCTGGATGCGGAGCGAAACGCGAGGCGCCAGTGTACGCGGAGCGGGGGTGACTTCGACCTCATACGGCGCGTGGGCCAACCGCTCAAGCTGCGGATGGCGGCGCAGGGGGTGGGGACGGGCAGGGACACGGACACGGACACGGACACGGACACGGACACGGACATCGACGCCGCGACAGGGGCCGGTCTCAGACGGTCTCTGCGGATTCTCACTCAGATTCTCGGAGTTCCGCAAAGGAGCGTCCCGGAACGGTCGAATCTGAGAGGTGTGGAGTGTCGCAGGAGCTCTAGGTTGGGCGCGTGCCCGCGGAAGCCTCAAATGTCGCACTTCGGACGGAACGGAGCCAGCGGTCGTCATGGACAACCTCCCGCTTGATCCCGACGCCTTCTCGGCGCACGTCCTTGCGATGTTGCGGCGCCAGTTTCCAGAGCGAAATGCTGCGATCACTGGCCCGCTTCACGTGGTCTTCGATGGGCGGCATCTCGGCCTTGAGAACCTGTATCGCATGGTGATGCGCGATCCGCGCCACAGCGACGAGATCATTGAGAACTACCTCGAGCGGCTTCTTGAGGGCGATCAAATCTCAGGGGCACCTCTGCCATTCTCAGTGGTTCGTCCGCGGATTATGCCGCGAATTCAACCAGAGACGATCTTCGAGCATCTTGATCGTGAGCAGGTTGCACACGTTCCCTTCGTGAACGAAACCGTGATCGTGTTTGTGATTGACCTTCCGCAACTCACGGTCTCGATCACGACGGAGCAGATGATTCGTTGGGGGCTCCAGTGCGATGATTTGGATGCAATTTCGCGCGGGAATCTTGCGCACTACGCGCCGGATCTCGAGGTGCGGCTGGTCGACTCGCACGACGGCGGACGGGCGGCGATCGTGTCGCAGCAAGATGGGTACGACGCGGCGCGCCTGCTTCTCTCGACACTCTATGAGCGACTTGCGCGCGAAATGAAGGGCGACTTCTACGTTGCAACGCCAGCGCGCGACACGTTTATCGCAATCAGCACGGGGCCAGGGCCATTCGTGGGTCGATTGAAGCAGCGCGTTGAGGACGACTTCCGTCGGCTGCCGTATCCGATCACGCGCGAACTCTTCTACGTGACCCGCGACGGTGTGGCTGGCACGGCCGCGTGACGCATGCCTCGCGGCGCATCTCACGATGCGTTCGGCTTTGCGCCAACGTTTGACTTCGTCGTCGCCTCCGTCGCAGACTTCGTTTGAAGATCACCCTCCGCAAGAAGCGCATCGATCGCGTCCGTGAGTCCGGCGCTGCTGACATCGGCGCCACGAAGGCGACCTTCGCGGTCGATGATGTAGTAATCGGGGTAGGTGTCGACTACGTAGTTGGCAATGATCTCGCCGCGGGCGTCGAGGCAGATCGGGTACGAAATCCCGTGCTTTTTGGCCACTTCCTGCATCTTGGCGCCGCCTTCCGGATGACACACGCCAATCACCACTACGCCGCGATCGGCGTAGCGACGGGCGAGATCATTGAGCTTCGGAATGCTTGCAATACAGGGCCCGCACCACGTTGCCCAGAAGTCGAGCACCACGATCTGCCCTCGGAGATCGCTGAGTTTGAACGACGCGAGGTCGAGGTCGGCACGCTTTGTGGCGGCGGCAAGCGAGCCCGTGCTGTCTGTCCACACGCTTGCAGCGTCAAGGCTGGGCGCGTCGGGGCACGAGTCAAACTTGGTCAGCGCGGCGCGTCGCTTCGGATTCCCTTCCAAGAAGCGCGCGTCGACCGGCTTCACAGCTTGCTGTGACGCTGCGGTCTTTGTGGCGTCGCGTGCCTTCTCGCTCGGCTTTTCGCTTGACGGCGTGGCGGACTCCGCGGGCGTCTTCGGATTCGGTTGAGACTTCGACTTCTCTGACGCAGCGTCGGTTTCGCGTGTCGGCTCTGCATTCGGCGCAGGCTCAGCGAGCAACTTCTCGACAACCGTTCGCACGTGCTGTGGTTGCAGGCCGATCGCGCGCACGATCCCGCGCCGATCGATGACGGCGTAGGTCGGCCAGAAGCTCACGTTCCAAGCCCGCGCACTCTTGCCGCCGTTGTCAACAGCAAGGGCGTAGTTGATCTTGTTCGCGGCGGCAACAGCAGACATCTTCTCTGAGCCGCGCGCAGCATCGTGGATTCCGATGAAGACGAGGCCGTCATCGGCGAACTCCTTCACCATGGCGACATTCTCGGGAATGGCGCGCATACATGGCCCGCACCACGTTGCCCAGAAGTCAACCACGACAACCTTCCCACGAAGGTTCTTCCACGGATCTCCATCGCCGCTGATGCCGACGATTGCCTCGATGGTGCGCGCATCGCCCTCCCAACGGACGACATCGAGATCGGGCGGCGTCTGCCCGGTCATGCGGGGGTGCGCGGATGCGGCGCGTCCCGACCGCCAGAACCAATTCTTCGGGAACTCATCCGCCGAGGCCGAGGCTGGAACCTCGCGAGCGGCCAGCGACTCTGGATGCGCCGCGTGCGCGGCGGTCGAGAAGAGGCACGTGGCGGCAGCGAGGACGGAAGCGCAGATGCTGAACATGGCGAGAGCGTACCCGTGATCGACGGGCAAGCAAGCCAGACCACCGAGATCTGGTGCGCTTCAAGCACCGTTGATTCCGGGGCAGTTGGGCAGGATGCTCGCGCGAACCGTCAGACAGAACCTATCGCGGGCCGGCCACACTCTTCCGTTCGCTGGCATCCCTATTGAAAAGGGTGACGTTTCCGGAACCACGCTCATCGACGCCAATGCGCACAAGGTCGCGACCCTCCGTGGAACGAACCGCGACGACTCCGCCGGCGGCGTCCTCTGCTGCGCCGGCGACGACAACCGGCATCCCCGCAGCGGAGAACAGATTGAGGAGTCCGCCGTTCGTTCCGGCAAGGAACGCGATTGCACGGCGCCCGCCTCGGTTGAGGCTGAGGCTGCCGCCATCATCCTTCCCGCTTTCGGCGATCAACGTCGCATCGCCCGCTGCGGTGCCGATCGCAAGGCGCCCGGCTCCGTCGGCGTTGACAGCCGCCGCAAGCACGGTTTCTTGCCGGTCGTTGTAGATCTGCATAAGACCGCCCTTTGCAAGCGCCGGGTTCGCTCCAATCGATGCTGCTGCGTTTCCGGTTGCGGTTCTGCACACGAGTGCGCCGCCTCCGGTGTTCGCTTCGAGCGATACAAGCCGAGTGCTGTCGCGCGAGACAAGGTCGACACTCGCTCCGCGGGCACTTGACTCAAGCTTCGATGCTCCGGCTTCGGAGAGCGCCACCACAATCGCCTCGCGCTCGTTCGCCGAGAGACTCACGCGCGCAGAGCCCGTACGAGCGGCGAGATCAAACTCGCCGCCAGCCTCCGCCGCAGAGAGCCGCGCCATGGCCACCCCATTTGGCGCAACGAGGTCGAGCCCGCCACCATGCGGGCCCGCGCGCAGGAGCGCGGCGTCCTTGTTGTCGCGATCGGCAACGCGAATTGCGCCGCCTTGCTCGAGGGCGGCCGCGCCCACCATGGGATTTCCGGCGGAATTCGCCAGCGACATGCGACCCCCGAGGGCGCTCGCTTCAAGAAGACCGGCGACTCGGTTGCCAGGCATCCCGACTTCGATTCGCCCACCGTTCGACTGCGCGTAGGCGGAAAGCGCCGCGCTGCCATCGTTCTTCCAGAGGATGAAGTCGCCGCCGGCCTCATTGGAGCCAAGACGAGCGGTGTTCGCACCGGTTGCGTTCCAGAAATCGAGCCGCCCGCCCTGGGCTGCAGACGTTGCGACCATGGTGACGCGCCCAGCGTCATCGACGATCTCGAGTCGCTTGGTTTGGATGACGCGCGCGGCCTGCGGCGCTGTCATGGCGAGAAGCCCCACGATGAGGCCGCCTGACGCGAGCATGGCGAGGAGCTTTGCGGTGCGCGCCTCGCTTCGGAGTCGCGCGACTTCACCTCGCAGCGTTTCGATGTCGCCACGAACGGCCTCGCGCGGGCAGGCGCGTGCGGAGTGGTCGGCACCGAGGCCGGATGCTGCGGAATGGCTGGTTTTCTGCGGATTTCCGTGCGATTCATGCATGCTGTGGCCTTGTTGGTTCGGGGGTCTTTGGTGCCCGCGCACGGCGATGCGAGCGATGGGCGGTTAGCATAGCCGCCGTGCTGCACATGGTTGCGGCGCTTTGTCGAGCTGGCTCGAGCGTACGTGTCTGTGCGCGAGAAAGAGGTCATGCAGATGTCGAAAGCCGACCGAACCAAGGAGACGCGTACGCAGGGCACCGGCCCGCTCGGAGTCGCGTTGATCGGAACGAAGTTCATGGGTCGCGCACACTCGACCGCGTGGGGAAAGTGTGCGCAGTTCTTTGAGTTGCGGCGTCCGCCCTCGCTGCGTGTGGTGGCTGGACGCAATCCAACCGAAACCGCGGCGTTCGCGGCTCGCTGGGGTTGGCAGGCGTCGACCACAGAGTGGCGAGATGTCTTGTCGAATCCCGACGTCGAACTCGTGGACGTTTCGACACCAAACCATCTGCACGCTGAGATGTCGATCGCGTGCCTCGAAGCTGGAAAGCACGTGGCGTGCGAGAAGCCATTGGCAGGCACGCTTGCCGATGCGAAGAAGATGGTGCTCGCAGCGCGAGCGGCTGCAAAGAAGGGTGTTCGCACCTTCGTGTGGTACAACTATCGTCGCTGCCCCGCCGTGGCGCTTGCGCATCGATTGGTGCGTGAAGGTCGCCTCGGGCGCATTTACCACGTGCGCGCGTCGTACCTGCAGGATTGGGGTGGCCCCGATACGCCGCTGCTTTGGCGCTTTCAGGCCGATCAGGCGGGCTCAGGCGCGCACGGCGACCTGAACGCACACATCATCGATATGGCGCGCTTCATTACTGGTGACGAAGTGACCGAGGTTGTGGGCGCAATTGAGGAAACGTTCGTGAAGGAGCGCGCGGTGATCGCGACCGCGGGCGGGGAAATCTCAGGAAAGGGCGCGAAGGGCGCTGGTTCCGGCAAGAAGTCTGGAAAGTCGACCGTGGACGACGCGGTGCTCTTTCTTGCGCGCTTCAAGCAAGGGGCTGTGGCCAGTTTCGAGGCAACGCGCCTGGCGACCGGAAATCAGAATCGGAACAACATCGAGATCAACGGCGAGAAGGGATCGATCAAGTTCGACTTCGAGCGCATGAATGAGCTTGCGTGGTGGGATCACACGCTTGAGCCTAAGTTGCGCGGCTGGAGTCGCATCATGTGCACCGATGGCGCGCATCCGTATGCGGCGCATTACTGGCCTGCAGCACATCTTCTTGGGTATGAGCACGGCTTCATCAGCCAAGCCGCCGACACCTGCGCACTGGTGGCGGGTGGTTCGCCGGTCGTGACGCTGCCCGACTTTGAGGACGCCTTCAAGACGCAGTGTGTGCTTGAGGCAGCGATCCGAAGCGCGCGCGAGCGGCGTCCGGTGCCGATCCGGGAATTGGACAAGTTCTAGAGATCCCCGGCGATTGGGGCTTGATCTGAGGGCTTGATTGAAGCGCTTGATTGAAGTGCGTGATTGAAGTGCTTGATTTCGGGGATTCGCGCCACGAAGGCGGTGTTCGTTCTTGCGTTGGTGCCAAATGTCGGGCACCGTTTCCGGACGCCGAGATTGATCGAGAAAGCCAACTGCACGATCAGGGGGGTGGCGCGTGTACAGTGGGCGGCTCCCCCGGTTGAACCCTCACGCCCATGCGAGAAGTTCCGCAGCCATCCCGCTCCCACAGCCGACGCGGTGCCGCCGAGGCGCGCCCGCTCGCCACTGCTGAGGTCGAGCAGCACCTCGAGCGCGCGGTTCGTGCACTGACGTCGCTGCAGCGATCCGACGGCCATTGGTGCGCAGAACTCGAAGGCGACTCGATCCTGCAGAGCGAGTACCTCTTGATGAAGTGGATCCTCGGTCAAGAGGCGCAGCCCCTTGCTGATGGTCGCCCGCCGCAGACGTTGCAGCGGATCCTCGCCTATCTCCGTTCGCAGCAGCGCGAAGACGGCGGCTGGGGTCAGTACCCGAACTCCGCGCCCGATCTCTCGGCGTGTGTGAAGGCCTACTTCTGCCTCAAACTCTTCGGCGATTCGCCCGACGCGCCGCACATGAAGAAGGCGCGCGCTCTCATTCGACATCTCGGCGGCGCAGAGAAGTGCAACTCGTTCACGAATTTCTATCTCGCGGCACTCGGGCAGATCTCTTGGAGCGCAGTGCCCGCGATCCCACCTGAGATCGTGTATCTCCCGAAGTGGTTCTACTTCCACCTCGACAAGGTGAGCGCGTGGAGCCGCACGATGATTCTGCCGCTTGCGATCGTGGCAACGAAGCGCCCGACGCGCGAACTCCCCGTGGAACTCGGGATCGGCGAGCTCTTCCTCGACCACGACGCGCGCCACAATCTCAA
This sequence comes from Phycisphaerales bacterium, assembly GCA_044352505.1. Lineage (GTDB taxonomy): Bacteria > Planctomycetota > Phycisphaerae > Phycisphaerales > SM1A02 > QWPT01. Next base: position 15,692 of record JBILDS010000005.1, on the reverse strand, counting down.
GCCGACGAATGACGCGCCGCCCTTCTGGCGCGGTTTCTTCTTGAAGGTCGACGCGCTCTTGAAGCGCGTGCATGACGCCGGTGGTACGCCGTGGCGACAGCAGGCGATCCGCCGCGCGTTCGAGTGGATTTCCGCGCGCGCTGGGCAAGATGGCGCGGCCAAAACCGAGGGCGTCGGCGCAATCTTCCCACCGATGGTGTATTGGCAGATCGTGCTCTTTGCGCTCGGCTACGAACGCTCGCACCCACTTGTCGCGCGCGCTGAGCGTGAACTCGATGCGTTCTTCGTGCCGCTTGGCGCGGGCGACGACGCGCCAATCCGCATCCAGCCTTGCTTCTCGCCCGTGTGGGACACTGGCATTGCGCTCTACGCGCTGGCAGATTGCGGCTTCGATGCCGACGACGATGAGGCTGCGCGCGCGGCGCGTTGGCTTGCGTCGAAGGAGTGTCGATTTGCGGGCGATTGGACTGCGAATGTTGACGCCGCGCCGCCGGCAAGCGGCTGGTTCTTCGAATACGCGAACGCCTTCTACCCTGATTGCGACGACACTGCGATGGTTGCGATGGCGCTCGCGCGAACCCACCGTCGCGCAGCGACCGTTCGCGGCAGTCCCGAGAAGGCCGCGATGGTCGAAGCCGCGCAACGCGGTGTCCGTTGGATGCTTGCCATGCAAAACGACGACGGGGGATGGGCCGCATTCGACCGAACCCGCGATCGACGCATCCTTGACTACGTTCCGTTTGCCGACCACAACGCGATGCAAGATCCGTCGTGTCCCGACATCACGGGGCGTGTGCTTGAGTGTCTCTCGTGGCATGGCTACGACATCAAGAACGCTGCCGTGCGCGCGGCGGTTGCATTCATTCGCGCACGGCAAGAGCCCGACGGCGCGTGGTTCGGCCGCTGGGGCGTCAACTACATCTATGGCACCTGGCAGGCCGTGATTGGGCCGATCCGCTGCGGTGTGCCGCGCGAGAGCGAGTGGATCCAGCGCGCGGGTCGATGGATGAAGTCGATTCAGAAGCCAGACGGCAGCTTTGGCGAATCGGCCGACAGCTACATCGACCCGTCGAAGAAGGGGCAGGGTCCATCGACTGCAAGCCAGACCGCGTGGGCTGCGATGGTGCTGCAGGAGATTTACGGCGCGGACGACCCCGATCTCCGCCGCGCGATCGAATGGCTCTGCCGAACGCAACTCGATGAAGGCGCTGCGAACGATCCGATCGCGAATCCAGACGGCGATCCTGCGGGCAGTTGGCGCGAAACCGAGTTCACCGGCACAGGATTTCCGAAGGTCTTCTACCTGCGCTATCACCTCTATCGCCTCTATTTTCCCACGATGGCGATCGGCCGCTATCTCGCGGCAAGCGGCCGTGGCGTGCGTGGGAAGCGTCTGATCGATCGCGGCGAGCGGGCCGCGCTGTTCGGGTGAGCACCCGCCTTTACCGATCGGTCCGGTAGACTGCAGTTGTGGCGCAACATGGCTCCCCCGATCGCTCTTCGTTTGACGCGCTTGTTGCGCGGAGTTACCAAGGCCTCAAGAGGCTCGCCGCGATCACGATGCGCGAGAACCGCGACGGGGCGTCACTCGCCACAGGACCAACATCGATCCTGAACGAAGCGCTCGGCCGACTTGCGGCGCAAGAGGCGCGCCCGCAGGGCGAAGAGCACTTGCGTGGCCTCGCAACCATGACGCTGCGGCGGGTGCTCTCTGATCGCCGCCGCCGTCGCGATGCAGAGAAGCGGGGAGGTGGCCGCGCGAGTGCGCCGCTCACGGAGGCCTCAGCGCAACTCTTCGAGTCGGTTGGCCACGCGGCCTCGCGCGACGAGTCGGTCGCGAGGGTACGTGCTGCGTTGGCCGCGTTGCTTGAGTGCGAGCCCAGGCGGGGCGAGGCGCTTGTCCTCTCCGCCTCGAGTGGCCTTCCCGTCGCGCAAATCGCGGAGGTGCTCGGCGTCAGTGTGCCGACTGTCGAACGCGACCTCCGCTTCGCGCGCGCGTGGATTGCTGCATGGCTCGAGGATCGCGACGCGTCTTCCGAGTTTGGCCGTGGAATGGGTGATGGTCGCGCCGACCCTTGACGCGTGTTGATCGCGTGGGCAGAGCGTGCTCGAAGGATCGACGACGATGACGGACGGCCCCATCGCGGAACTCTTCGACGAGCTTTCGTCGCTTCCACCCACGGAGCGCGATCGGCGGCTCCGTGGGCTGGAGATTGGCGGTCGGGATTTACGCCCTTCGGAGCGTCGGCTGTTACTTGGCATGCTCGCGCAGGCCGACCGAGCGGCGGCTTCGCCCGTCGACCTCACCGCGTCGCCGTCCATCGACGCAGTTGTTCGTGACGCGCTGGGCGCTGAGGCATTTCCCTGCGTCCCGCGACACGAACTCATCGCGCGCATTGGTGAGGGCGGCCACGGGGTTGTCTACCTCGCGCGCGCCGCTGGGCCGCCGTCGCGATTTTGCGCGCTCAAAATTTTGCGGGGCGATCTCGACTCGCGTTCGGCGCTTCGACGGTTCGAGGCTGAGCGGGCTGCCCTTGCCGAGCTTGATCATCCCGCGATCATCGCGATTCATGATGCTGGCGCAACCGATGACGGCAGACCGTTCTTCGCGATGCCAGTGGTGCACGGCGATCCGATCGACCTTGCATGTGCGCGGTCACGCGTTGATCTCCGCGGTCGTGTGAAATTGATGCTGCAGGTGGTCGATGGCGTTGCGCACGCGCACCAGCGCGGCATTTTGCATCGCGATTTGAAGCCGGGCAACATCCTCGCTGAGGAAGTCGAAGGTGGATGGCGTCTTCGCATCATCGACTGGGGTCTTGCGCGCGCTCTCGACAGCGCGGCAACGGCGGTACACGAGCTGCGCACCGAGTCGCTCGGTGGATCGGTCGGCACGCCTGAGTTCATGAGTCCTGAGCAAGCGGAAGGCGGTGCATCGCGCGGCGATGTTCGCTCGGATGTGTGGTCGCTTGGTGCAATTCTGTACCTCTTGTTGACAGGAACGCTTCCGTTCGCGCGTGAGAACGTGCGTGGCCTTTCGCCCGTCGCGTTGGCACGGCATCTTGCGGCGTCGCGCCCGCCGGTACCCTCACGGGCTGCGCGCGGCGACGTGGCGATCAACGCGGATCTTGATGCCGTTGTGATGATGGCGCTTGAACCAAATCCGATGCGGCGCTACCAGAGCGTCGACGCGCTCGGCGAGGATCTACGCGCGGTACTCGATGGGCGTCCGGTGCGCGCAAGACCTGAAGGTGCGGCACGGCAGCTTGTGCGCGTGGCGCACAGGCACCGAGTGGTCGCGGGTGCGGCTGCGCTTGTTGCGACAACGCTTGTCGTTGCCACGGTTGTCGCAACCCGCGCTGCGCTCGTTGCGCGCGAGTCGCTTCAAAGTGCGGAGACCAGTGCGACGTTCTTGCAAGAGATCCTGGGCGGGCTCGAACCCGCACTTGCGCAGGGGCGGGATCGTGCGCTTCTCACGGAGGTGCTGCGGACGGCAACTGCGCGCGTTGGCGAGTATGACTCGCGCGACCCGGTTGGTGCCGCGCGTATTCGCCTTGCGCTTGCGAAGGCCTGGTTTGATCTTGGCTATCGCGCCGACGCCGAACAGGTTGCGGTGCGTGGGGTTGAACTGCTCACGCCGCGCGCTGATGCGCGCGACCCTGTCTTGCGTGCGCTTCTCTTGGTTGGCGCGCGCGCGGCCGATGGCGTTGACAACGATGCGCGCTTCCGAGCGTTCGGCGCGCAACTTCTTGTGTCGGGTACGCACGCACCTGGGTTCATTCTTCCCGTTGACGCCGAGAGTTGTGCGCTTCTTGCACGTGCGCTTGAGCCGCTGCACGTGCCGGTTGTGGTCGACGGCGGAATCGAACTTGAACGACTCTACTACTCCGGACCCGACGCGCCTGAGGTCGAGCGTCGCTTTGCGCGCGAGTCCGCCGAGGTCCTTGCCCACATCGAACGCGCGCGCGGCGCCGACTCGCCACAGGCGGTTGAGGCGCGTATCAATCTTCTCAGGCTTGGGCTTGATCGCGAACCAAAGGGTTCGAACATTCCCGAGCTTCTTCGAGAAATCGAGCGATTGGAGGGGCGGCTCGACCTCGCCATGTATCGCATCCGTGCCATGGGTCTCGTGGTGCTTGGACATCACTTGGCGGGTCGCGATGGAGAGAGCGTTGCGTACGCGAATCGCGTACTTCCTGAAGCAACGAGCACGATGGGGCCGGCGCATCCCATGGTGCTGAACATTCGGTACAACCGAGCGATCGGCCTCGGAACGCTCGGACGCCACGACGAGGCGATTCCTGAGCTCCTCGCGCTTGTGCGCGGCCAGCGCCGCGCGAGCGGCATCCACAGCGGACGCACCGAGTGGGTCGACCGGGCGACGCTCGACGCCGTTTCCCGATTCGGAACCGCGGAACAGGCCAACGACTACCTGCGGGGGTATCTCGACGACTGCGCCGCTGCAGGGGAGCGGCCGAGCCGAGAGGCTGACATTCGTGTGCGACTGCGGACGTTCCTCGCCGAGCCGGATGCGCCCTGAAGTACAGTGCGCGGATGCTGCGTTTCCCGTCTTCCGCGCTCGCGTCGCTCGCCGTCGTCTGTGCCGCGCACTCCGCGCTTGCGGCGCCGAGCGGCCCGCCCGACACCTCGAACGACCGAAGCCACGCACTTGTGGTGCCGCCGTCGGTGCTGCGCGAAGGTGACCCCTTTCGTCAACTCGACGAGGTGCTCCCGACACCGAACGACCAACGCACCGCATCGGGGGCGCCCGGCGCGCGCTACTGGCAGCAGCAGGTCGACCACGACATGGCAGTCACGCTCGACCCGACGACAACCGAACTCGTTGGCAGCGCGCGAATCACGTATCACAACAACTCGCCCGATGAACTGCGATATCTCTGGTTTCAGCTTGAGCAGAACCGATTTCGCCACGATTCGCTCGGCGCACGTGCGCAGGTGGCGCCTGACCTCTCGCGTCCAACGCCGATCGCGTCGTTCCGGCAAATCGTCGAGCAGCACGAGTGGGAGGGAGGCTATCGCGACATCTCCGTGACAATGCCCGGCGGCGCGCCGATTCCGTTCATTGTTGTGGACACGATGATGCGCATCGATCTCCCGGCTCCGCTTGCGCCCGGCGCGCGCGTGGAGTTCGATATTGGTTGGCGCTTCTTCGTGGTGAAGAATACGACAGCGCGCGCGCGTTCAAACTACGAACTTCTCGGCGAGAATGATCCAACGCGCAGCGACGCCGATCTTGCGCCGCTCTACGTGATGGCGCAGTTCTTTCCGCGTGCCGCGCCCTACACCGATGTGCGTGGATGGCACCACAAGCCGTTCCTTGGCACTGGCGAGTTTGCGCTTGAGTTTGGCAACTACACGCTCGCGGTCACCGTGCCAGACACGTGGACCGTGGCCGCGACGGGCGACCTCATCAACGGCGACGACGTACTCAACGGCGAGCAGCGCGCGAGACTCGATGCCGCGCGCAACAACGAGACGCCGCAGTTCGTGACCACACCAGAAGAAGCAGCCGCGCGCCGCGAGGCGAAGCCGACGGGCACCAAAACGTGGCGGTTTCGTGCGGAAAACGTGCGTGACGTCGCATTCGCCGCAAGCGCCAGTTTCATCTGGGACGCTGCGAAGGCGCCAATTCCTGGCACAGATCGCGCGTGCCTTGCCATGAGCTTCTACCCCGCGGAAGGTGAGCCGCTCTGGAGCCGCTACTCGACCCACGCGATTGCGCACACCATTGACTGTTTCTCGCGCTACGCCGTGCCGTACCCGTATCCCGTTGCGATCAGCGTGAACGGCCCGGTTGGCGGTATGGAGTATCCGATGATCACCTTCAACGGGCCGCGACCGGAGCGAGACGGCACCTACTCGGCCGGCACAAAGTGGGGACTTGTGAGCGTGATTATTCACGAGGTCGGTCACTTCTGGTACCCGATGATCATCAACTCTGATGAACGGCAATGGACATGGATGGATGAGGGGCTCACGACCTTTGGCCAGTACCTTGCAGAGCAAGAGTGGCAGCGGAAGTATCCGTCTGGGCGCGGAGAACCCGAGCGAATCATCGAGTACATGACGAGCGCCGAGCAGGAGCCGATCATGACGAACTCAGAGAGCGTGCGTCGACTGGGGCCGAACGCGTATGCGAAGCCCGCCACTGCGCTGAATGTGCTGCGCGAGACCGTGCTCGGCCGCGAGCTCTTCGACTTCGCGCTGCGCGAGTACAGTCGTCGATGGGCGTTCAAGCGCCCAGAACCCGCAGATTTCTTCCGCTCGATGGAAGATGCATCGGGTGTCGATCTTGATTGGTTCTGGCGCGGATGGTTCTACTCAACGCGCGCCGTGGACATTGCCGTCACGGGCGTGACGCGCTACACGTTGGAGACGGGCGACCCAGAGCGGGTGAAGAGCGCGAAAAAGGCCGATCGCGACGCTCGACCGAAGACCCTCTCCGAGGAGCGGAACGAGTCACTTGCGGTGCGAGCCGACCGCTATCCAGAGCTTCTCGATTTCTATTCGACGTTCGACGAACTTGAGGTGACTGAGCAGGATCGCCGTCGTTTCCGAGATCTTGTGGCGCGACTCGGTGCCCGCGACGCGGCGCTTCTCGACACGACCCTGTCCTTCACCATTGTGCGCTTTGAGAACAAGGATGGCATTCCATCGCCGCTCCCGCTCACGGTGACCTTCAGCGACGGAACCACCGAGGACATCACGCTCCCTGCGGAGATCTGGCGCTACGCGGGCGGCGTGCGTGCGTCGAAACTGTTTGTCACCGAGAAGGAGATCGCGCGTGTCGAGTTTGATCGACGCCGCCAGACCGCCGACCGCGATCCAAGCGACAACGCGTTCCCGCAGGAGATTCGCCGCGAGTGGTTCGCCGTCGAGCCGCGCGATCGGGGGTCGAACCCGATGCGCGACGCGGTCGATTCAGCGAAGCGCACCGAAACTCGCACCATGGCCGAAGCGCTGGCCACACGCATCGCAGAGGCGATTCGAGCTGGGCGCAGTGCTGGAAGCGCACTTGGAGCAGAGCCCCCGAACGACGCGTGGGGTGTTGCGTTTGTCGTTCTCGACGGAGCAGAGCAGGGGTCTGGTGGTGTGGCGCAGATCATCTCTGCCGGCCCCGACCGCGCGATCGGTGGCGACGACGACATCGCGTACGTGGTGACCGGCGATGGCGCGCTTCGCGATTCTCCGCGCATACCTGCGCGTGCGGAGCCGCGCAGATGAACGACGCGCGGCTGGTGCATGTGATCGGCGCCTGCTTCGGCATGGGTGGTCGCTGCACGGGAACCGCAGGCGGACCCGCTGCGATGCGCGCGGCCGGGCTCATTGAACTTCTCGCCGGCGACGGGCAAGAGGCTCCGCTGCGGAGGGTCGAGGATTGCGGCGACATCATTCCGCGCGCGGTGATTCGAAAGCCAGGGCGAGATCCCGGCGCAGAACTTGTCGCGGAGTTTGAGCGCGTGTCGCTTTTGTTGCGCGCACGGGTCGAGACGTCGCTCGCAGCCGGTGCGCTTCCGTGCGTTCTTGGTGGCGACCATTCGCTCGGTGCTGCCACCCAAGCCGCAGTCGGTCGCGTGGCGCGTCACGCGGGCCGAGCGGCTCCCGGCATCATCTGGATCGATGCCCACACCGATGCCAACACGATGGAGACAACGCCCTCGGGCAATCTTCACGGCATGATGCTCGCGGCGATTCATGGTCTCGATGTTCCACCGTTGTCGCGCGTGGTTGAGGCTGGAATTCGCGATCCGGCGCGCACGGTGTACATCGGTGCGCGCGATATCGACCTTGAAGAGCGTGAGATTGTCAGGCGCTTGGGCTGCCGCGTGATCACGCCCGAGGAAGTGATGCAGCGCGGAGCGGAGGACGTTGCGCGCGAGGCACTTGCGATTGCTGGTCGAGACGACGGCGGTGTAAGTGTGAGCTTCGACCTCGATAGCCTCGACCCGAGTATTGCACCGGGCGTTGATTGCCACGTCGATGGTGGCCTTGCGTGGGAAGTTGCGGAGCCGATGTTGCGTGTGATCGGCGCACACCACGGCGTTGTTGCGGTTGAGGTTGTTGAAGTGAATCCGACGGCCGACATCGATGGCCGCACCGCGCGACTCGCGGCGCACGCTGCGGCGCTTCTCTGCGGGCGTGCCGAACCCAGCGTCCGTGTTGGCGGTTGAGAAGCCCCATCAGGGCGCGACGCCCACCAATTCCAGAAGAATCGCCATGCTGTTGAAGGCGCCGTGCAGCACCATCGCCGCCACGATCCACGGGTAGGCGATGGTGATGCGCGCGGGCGTGCGTTCGCGCATCACGGCGCTCCACATGCGTGCCACGCCGACGGCGGCGATCGCCGACGCAACCGTGTGCATGGGCGCGGTGGCGAACCATCGCCACGGCGCGATTTCCGCAGCGCGATCTGGGAAGTACACCGTGAGGTAGATCACATTCTCGATCGCGCCGAAGACCGCGCCGGAGAGGAGTCCCGCGACAACCACAGCGCCTGCACTGGGAAGAAGCCACGGCTTCCGCTCGACAAGCCATACGAGGAGCGCGACTTTGGTCATCTCTTCGACCACGGGCGCGATCACGGTGACCGCGAGCAGCCCGAGTCCGGTCGGCCCGGTGAAGGCGGAGAAGAAGGCACCGAACACGCCGAACGGACCCGATGCAAGCGCAATGAGCGCCACGATCAACCAACGCGTCACCAGAGGCGTGGATGCGAGTCGCTGCGTCAGCAGCGCGCCGTAACCGTCGATCGTGGCGATCGCAGCGCGGTTCCACGCCATCGATGGTTCGTCGCGCACCGATGACTCAAGATCGGGCGTGTGGTTGGGCGTTCCGTCGGGCGCGCGATCGTCGTCTTCCGCGCGGTGCGGCTCGCCCGCGCGTGCGGGCTCATCAGAAAGTGCGTCGCCTGCGCCCAAATCGATCGGCGTGCCGCGCAAGTGCGGTTCAGACCACACGCTCGGATCGTTGTTGGGGCGCTGCGGATTCATGGTGGTTGACGAGAGCAGCGCGCGGCCTCCCACGGCCCGCACTCATCGCGATTCAAACAACGCGGTTCCGTACGCAATCACCTCGGCCATCGGCATCCGCTGCGGCCCAAGTCCTCCGATACTGCTCGTTTCATAGCGAACGTTGATCACCGTTCGCGCGCCGCGCCGCTGTGCATCCTCAAGCATGCGGCAGAGCGCTTCGCGCCGAGCGCGTTCCATCATGCGCTCAAACGAGCGCACTTCGCCACCAATCAACTTTTTGAGGCTCGCCGCAACGGTCTTGAAGTAGTCGCTGCTGATGACGACAGATCCTGTGACCAACTGCCCAGATGCAACGACAAAACCGCTGGGCGCGGTGCGCAGATTCGAAACCACAATTCCGCGCAGCGCTTCTTCGCGACGGGCGAGGTCGCGGAAGTGGGCACGCTCGATCGCGGTTCCGACGCCAAATCCGATACCGATGAGGGTAAGGGGAATGCCGCAGTTCAAGCACACGCCAACAAGGGCACCGAGGTCTTCCACGTCGAACTCCTTCGTTTCCCGGGGGTTTCAGCGGTGGATATCAATACTGCGGCGGAGGCGGCGGCAAGGCGGTTGGGGACGTGGGTGGCGCGGTGGGCGGAACGGCGGCGGACGATCCTCCCGCACGACGCAGCCGCACGGCGGTTCCGTACGCGTAGAGCTCTGCCGCGCCTTGGGTGATCGCACTTGTACTGAAGCGCACGTTCACCACAGCGTCGGCACGAAGCTGTTGCGCCTGCGCCATCATGCGCTCAAGTGCTTCGCGCCGCGCTTCGGTGAGAAGCTCGGTGTAGCCCTTGAGTTCGCCACCCACAATGTTCTTGAGCGACGCCGCGATGTCACGGCCAACGTGCTTGGCACGAATCGTGTTGCCCTGTACGAGCCCACAGAGTTCCACTATCTCATAGCCCGGAACTGTTTCGGTATTCACGATGATCATGATTCCTCCAGCGGACGAGCTTGCAGGGTAGCGAAAATCCGTCAAAATGGCGGGGGCGCCTCAAACACCGATCGAGCCCCGTTGTTGGGATGTGTGAACGCCAGCGTTCTTGCGTGCAGGCAGAGTCGCGGTCGCGCCGATCGCGCGTGGCCGTCGGCGTAGAGCTCATCGCCGAGAATCGGGTGACCAAGCGCGAGCATGTGGACACGCAATTGGTGACTCCGACCTGTGTGGGGCGTGAGGCGAATTCGGGTCCATGCGAAACCGTCTTCGTCGGCGCCACGCGCAAGCACCTCGTAGTCGGTGCGACTTGGTTTGCCCTCTGTCTGGTGCACGATCTGCCTGGCGCTGCCAAGCGCCTCCTTCCGAAGCGGAAGATCGACGGTGCCGCGATCACCGGCGAGATGCCCGGCCACCAGTGCCTCGTAGGTCTTGTCGACGGCGCGCGCCTCGAATGCCATCGACAGCGTGCGGTGCGTGTTTGCGTCGCGCGCAAGCACGATCACGCCAGAGGTGTCGCGGTCGAGTCGATGCACGATGCGCGCGCCCGGGAAATCGCGCTGCAACCGCGCCACCAAGCAGTCGGCCTTCTCGGGGCCGATTCCCGGCACCGACAAGAGCCCGGACGCCTTGTCGCAGACCACGAGGAACGGGTCTGAGAAGAGAACTGTGTAGCCGGACTCGTCCACGAGAGGGGCTACACTAACCGCCCCATGCCGAACCGTTCCAGCGTTGTGTTTCCATTCGCGCTCGCAGCGGCAGCCGCGCTTGCGGCTTGCTCGACCAACACCCAGCCCAACGGCGGCGCGCAGCGTTCGTCTGGCGCAAGCCAGCCGGCGGTTGTCGCGCCCGCGCCCGCATCGACGCGCGCCGAGCCCGGCGTTGCTGGAGCTCGCCAATTGACCTTCCCCGACCGCTTCATCAAGGCGGGCGAAGCGTATTTCTCGCCCGACATGACGCGAATCGTGTTTCAGGCTATCGAGGTACCCGCTGGCGAGGAGGATCCGGCCGAGTTCTACGCAATGTTCGTCTGCGACGTGGTGCGCGGTGACGATGGCGGCGACATCACCGGCGTCACCAACATTCGCCGCGTCTCGCCAAAGGGCAGCGCGAACACCTGCGGTTGGTTCCACCCAACCGACCCCAATCGGCTGCTCTTTGCGTCGACCGTGACGGCGCCCACCGCAGAGCACGCTCCCGGCTACCAGCGCGGCACGTCGCGCTACCGCTGGGCGTTTCCGCCCGAGACGCGCATCGTGGAGGTCGACCTGCGCACCGCTGACGGCACCGTCGAGTCGCTCAAGCCGCTCGAGGGCGACGGCAAGGCGTACATGGCAGAAGCGAGTTGGTCGCCCGATGGCCGCTTCATTCTGTTCTGCTCGCTCGAGTCAGGCGACGGCGACCTCTACATCCGCGATCTCAAGACAGGCGCGCGGCGCGCGATTGTCACCGCGCCCGGCTATGACGGCGGTCCGTTCTTCTCGCCGTGCGGGCGGCGCATTTGCTATCGCTCCGACCGCAACCGAGACAACCTGCTTCAGGTGTTCGTGGCCGATCTCGTGTTTGATGGCGAAGGGGCAATCATCGGTATCACGAACGAACTCCAGCTCACCGACAATGAGCACGTCAATTGGTGTCCGTTCTTCCGCCCCGACGGGAAGACGCTGGTCTACGCTTCAAGCGAGATCGGTCATCGCAACTACGAAGTCTTCGAAGTTTCGGTGCCCGACAGCTCCGGTGCGTCGCCCGCGCGGCGGCGGGTCACGGAGTCCGACGGCGCCGACGTGCTACCAGTCTTCTCGCCCAGTGGGAAGTGGCTGCTCTGGACGGGGCAGCGTCACGAGGGGCGTTCGAGCCAGCTCTACATCGGTCGCTACCGCGATCAAGGCGCACCCAAGTGAGCCACACCGCGCTCTCAGCCATCTCGGAGCGGCGCTATCTGATTCCGTTCCGTTCGCAGCTCTTGCCTGCGATCTTCACCGACACGCTGGTGATTGGATCGGGCGTGGCGGGTCTGCGTGCGGCGCTTGCAGCTGCGGAGCATGGCGAGGTGATCGTTGCCGCGAAGGACGCGCTTGAGCTCTCGAACACGTCGTGGGCGCAGGGGGGAATCGCAGCGAGCATTGCGGCCGACGACAGCGCCGACGCGCACGTCGCCGACACGCTCGAGGCTGGCGCTGGTCTTTGCGAGCCGGAGTCGGTTCGTGTTCTTGTCGAGGAGGGGCCGCGCGAGGTCGAGCGGCTGATCGAAATCGGCATGCGCTTCGACCGCGATGCGAGCGGCGAACTCTCACTCACCCGCGAAGGCGGCCACGGACGCCGCCGCATCGTCCACACCGATGGCGACGCCACGGGGCGCGAACTCTCGCGCGCACTCGTGGCAGCGTGTCGGCAGGACTCGCGCATTCGCCTCTTCGAGAAGTGCTTCGCACTCGACCTTGTGACATCGGGCGGCGCGCGGCGCGGCGACGATCGCGTGCTCGGTGCGATCACGCACCACCCGAAGTACGGCCTGCAAATCATCTGGGCGCGGGCGACCATTGTGGCGACGGGCGGCATGGGGCAACTATGGCGCGAAACCACGAACGCGCGCATCGCCACCGGTGACGGAGTGGCGATGGCGTGGCGCGCGGGCGCGCAGGTTGCCGACCTTGAGTTCGAGCAGTTCCATCCGACCGCGCTCTACGTGGCCGGCGCCGGTCGATCGCTCATCTCAGAAGCCGTGCGGGGCGAGGGCGCCCATCTCGTGGATCGCGCGGGTCGGCGATTCATGGAAGGTCGCCATCCACTCGCTGAACTTGCGCCCCGCGACATCGTGAGTCGGGCAATCATCGAGCACCTTGCACACACGCAGGATCCGAATGTTTTCCTTGACGCGCGCGCACTCGGAAGCGCCGGCTTCTCCGCGCGATTTCCTGGTCTTTCCAAACTCTTGGCCGGCTACGGCATCGATCCGGGCGAGCGACCGATTCCGGTCATGCCAGCCGCGCACTACACGATCGGCGGCGTCTGGACCGATCTCGACGGCCGGACGTCGGTGCCTGGCCTCTTCGCCTGCGGTGAAACTTCGTGTAACGGCCTCCACGGCGCCAACCGCCTCGCCTCAAACTCGCTCCTCGAGGGGCTCGTGTTCGGGCGGCGAGCCGGCACTGCGGCCGCGCAGTCGGAGGGCGGGTCGCGCGCCAACGTGCGCGTTGTGAGCGATATCCGGCCAAGCGACAAGGGCGAGCTCGATCTCGTCGACGTTCGCTCAAGCCTTCGCAGCGCCATGTGGAGAAACGTCGGCATCATCCGCACAGGAAACCACCTCGCCGACGCGCTCGACATGATCCACTTCTGGTGTCGCTACTCGCTCGATAAGATTTTCGACGACCTCGCCGGCTGGGAGATTCAGAACATGCTCTCGTGCGCGGCGTTGGTGGCCGCCGCCGCGCGCGCGCGCGAGGAAACGCGCGGCACCCACTCCCGCAGCGACTTCCCGGTTGCGCGCGCGTCTGAGGCTGGTCATCGCGTGTTTGATCTTGAGAAGCCCGGGGTTTTGGTGCCAAGCCCGCGCCGAGCGGCGGCGGCATCGGCAACCTGATCCGAGGGAATGCGCATGGTGCCACGACGCCTCGCCCCAACCTCTGCGCCGCAGCCGATCCTTCAGACGGCGTCGGTGTCGGTGCCGCTGTCGGCGTCGCTGTCGCTGTCGAGGCGGCTCGGTGTGCTGCTTGCAGCGTTCGCGTCTCTCGCCGCGTGCGGCCCTGAGATTCAGTATCGGGTGCGCCCTGGCTACGCGACGAGCTCGGATCTCCCCGATGAAATCGTCCTTGAGGACGGATCCATCATTCGATACGTCTCGCTACCTGAGTACATCGCCCGCAAAAAGGCGCGCGAGGAAGGTCGGCGATACAAGGAACCCGCCCGAACCACGGCCGTCATCGGCGGGGGGTTCCAACCCTGGCTCGAGGCCGACGACGGCAGCGTGCGCATGCTTGCGAACGAGCCCGAGCACGTCGTCTTCATCACCATGCGCGCTTTCCGCGAGGAGCGTTACGGTGAACTGTGGGACCAGATGGTTGCAGCGAACGTGCGCAGCCGCGCCGAAAGCGAGCTCGGCGTCGAAGGCGCCCGCAAGAAGTTCATCGCCTGGTGCGCAGCGTCGCGCAAGGACGCGATGATTCTTCTCAACCGGATGAGTTTCGCCTTTGCCACCAACGGCGTCGTATTCCGCCAGCTCGGCGGCAACATGACCCGGCTCTCGCTTTCGCCACAGATCTCGGGCGACTTCAAACTGAAGCTCGTCGAGATCGCCTACGAGCCGGCGCCCGAGCCCGACAATCCAGCCAAGCAGACCATCAAGCTCGCTGGGATTCGGTAGGCGCGGCGAATGCGCGCGCGGAGGCGCCGCCGAGATGCCGTCCTCTGCGATCCGCGCTACTGAGGGCGCAAGATGCGTGCGCCGAAGAGTGGAAACGACGCGAGAGCGGAGAGAAGCGACTCGGATCCGTCGACTCATGAACGCGGGCGTGGCGCGCAACGCGTGATCGGCGGCATCGACCGTCGGCAGCATCGAGCGCATGCATGCACGAGCCCGGCGAAGCGCAGGCCTGCACATCGAGCGCAGTGTGGGAGATCGTTGGAGAGCGCACGCGCTGCCTACTGCAGCGTGGTGCTGTGGTGCGCCGGCTTGTAGTGGTTGTTGTGATTGAGGCGCGGAACACAATCTCAAGAATCTTCGCGACAATTCTGGCTTCTGCTTGCGAGTTGCGAGTACCGAGGTGTAGATTTAATCGTCGGGCCCGCGAATCAATCGAGTTCGCGAAACCCGCTGCCTCTTTCTGCGCCTTCTCTCTCGCGCGCGTTGCGCGAGTCGCTGTCCTCATGCCTCGGAGTCTCGCCATGCAAACGAATCCTCGCGTCGTCCTCACTACCGTCCTCGGCGCCCTCATGGTCGCCCTCGCGCTCCTCGGGATCGCCTCGCCCGCTCATGGCGGCGAGGGCACCGTGACCTACACGCTCTCGACCGGCACCAGCACTTTCCGCATCGAGCCGTACTTGCCGGCGTCCGGGACCCCGGTCCTCGATGCCGACTACTCGGCGTCCGTGCAGCGGTTCCCCGCATGCTCGAACGTGGTGCTGGCCAGCGTTCGCGTCACCGTGTCGATGGCCGCCGCGGCGAATTTCAGTGCTGTCGGCCTGACCTGCGCAGGGATCTCTGGCGTCTATGCGAACCTCATGCCGATTGCGACCGCGACCGGCGTTGGCTTCCAGGTCGTCGCGGCGCCGCCCGCGCTCCAGACCCCCAACGGGCTCGCGTTCACGCCGCCCCCGGGAAACAACTGCTCGGTTGCTGTCACGCTGATCCCAAACCCCACCAGCGGCACGGCGCAGGGCCAGGTCGCGCCGAGCGCCTTGAGCGCGTGGCGGGGCACGGGCTCGGTGAACGTGTCGCTGCAGGTCCGGTTCGTGCCCGAGGTGATTACGTCGCCGTCGACGCCGCTGATCGCCCAGTTCGACCCGATCCTCTCGGCGACCACGATCGAGGTGCGCTTCGCCTACACCACGCCGGCCTTCGATCCGACCGGCGACGCTGTCGTCGACGGGGCTGATCTGGCCGTCGTGCTCGGCGCGTGGGGCTCGACGAGCGGAGGCGCCGCCGATGTGGACGGCTCCGGCGCGGTCGACGCGAACGACCTCGCGATCGTCCTCGGGAACTGGGGGCCGATCGCGTGCAA
>JBILDS010000320.1:0-2858 GCA_044352505.1 Phycisphaerales bacterium | reverse complement strand
ATTCCAACGGAACCACTCCGGAACCATCATGACTGCCAAGATTCTTCTTCTCGGTTCGGGCGAACTCGGCAAAGAGTTCGCAATCAGCGCCAAGCGCCTGGGTTGCCGCGTCGTCGCCGTCGACCGCTACGACGACGCGCCCGCGATGCAGGTCGCAGACGGCCGCGAAGTGATCGACATGCTCTCGGGCACTTCGCTTGCGCGGGTCGTGCGCCGTCACAAGCCGGACTTCATCGTGCCTGAAATTGAGGCGATCCGTACAAGTGAACTCCTGAAGCTCGAGAAAGCCGGCCACTCCGTGGTGCCGAGCGCGTTTGCGGCACATATGACGATGAACCGCGACGCGATCCGCGAGCTTGCCGCGGAGGAACTCGGCCTCCGCACCGCACGCTACGCCTACGCGGCCAGCGCGCAGGAGCTCGCCGACGCGATCACAGCGAAGGGCGGCGTCGGCCTTCCATGCGTCGTCAAGCCCACCATGAGTTCGTCGGGCAAAGGTCAGTCTGTCGTGCGCACGAAGAAGGAGATCGCGAAGGCGTGGGAGTACGCCGTCACCAACATGCGCGGCGACCGCGCGGTGGTGATCGTCGAGGAGTTCATCGACTTCGACTACGAGATCACGCAGCTGACCGTGAAGGAGCGCGCCGCGCGCGGCGGCGGCGTGGTGTTCGTCGAGCCGATCGGCCACCGCCAAGAGCGCGGCGACTACCAGGAGTCGTGGATGCCCTGCCCGATGAAGCCTGCGGCCAAGCGCGCTGCGCAGGAGATGTCGGCGAAGGTCGTCGAGCGCCTCGCCGGCAGGAATGGTGCCGGCATCTTCGGCGTCGAGTTCTTCGTGAAGGGCGGCGAAGTCATCTTCAGCGAGCTCTCGCCACGCCCGCACGACACCGGAATGGTCACGCTCCGCTCGCAGGATCTCTCAGAGTTCGACCTCCACATCCGCGCGATCCTCGGGCTTCCTATTCCCGAGATCCGCTATGCAGGCCCGACGGCGTCGGCGGTCATCTTGGCGACACGCGACGACGAACGCGCCCCGACATACGCCGGCATCGATCGCGCATGCGCAATTCCCTCGGTCGAAGTGCGCATCTTCGGCAAGCCCGCCACGCGCAAGTATCGCCGCATGGGCGTGGTGCTCGCCCACGGACGCACCGCAACCGACGCCCGCGCCACAGCTGTGCGAGCCGCATCGCTCGTGCGCGTGAAGTGACAGCACGCGACGACTCCGGAACGCAGCGTGGTGCGCGCGGGTTACGCCTTCTTCTTCCGCGAGTGCGGCGCGCGGTACGTCTCGCGCTCCACATCGGGGCGCGTACCTTTCGGGACAGGCTTCAGTCCATCGTCTTGGACCGCTTTGCGGAAGATCTCGAGAGATGTGTCGTGGAGGAGTTGACGCACAGCGCCTTGCATGGCGCGCAGTCGATCGTGCAGCGCACACGGCTCGCCGACGCCACAAACCCCTCCGCCGAAGGGACAGTTCGAACTCACATCATCGCGCTCGAAGAGCTCATGCGCTTCCCGCAGCGAAATCAACCGCGGTTCGCGAGAGAGCGCGTAGCCCCCGCCCGGCCCCGGTGCGCCCGAGACGAGCCCCGCCTGTGAGAGCGACGAGAGGATCTTCGCAACCATCGCGCGCGGCAGACCGCGCTGGTCTGCGATCTCCGCTGCGGAGAGGCGCGTGCGCCCCCCGTCCCACACCTCTGCGAGCCTGCTGAGTGCCGCGATGGCTGTCTCGGTCTGCTTGCCGTACATGGTCGACCTCTCGTGCCTCTCGTACCCATCACCCGCAGGTGCCCGCCGAAGGCCGTCTCAAGCCCAAGCCATGCACGTGCACGGGTGGGAAACACCTGGAGTGGTAGGAAATCACGATAAGAATATCCGATATACGAGTACGACGCAATGTCGGGGTCCGCGGTCAAGTCATGATCTGCGACGCGGCAATCTCTCACGCAGCAATCTCCCACGCAGAAATCTTCAGCGCAGCAAACCCCACCGCTCCACTCGCCTGATTTCATGCAACGAATCCGCAATTGCCAGCGTCATCGCGCAGGCAACGGGCCGTCCGGCAGTTCGCTCCCGTCAACCGCGGTGAGCACGCAACCCACAAAATGGGTGGCAGCCACCAGATGCGCGCCGGCATGGCGACGCGCTCGCGCGCCGTCGAGAACCTCTTCCACCTGACGCAGCAGCGCCTTGAGTTTGCTCGTCTCGGGTTGGGTGAGGTGCTCAGTGCGTGCAACGAGGTTTCGCGCTGTGTCATGCGGGGACTTGAACGCAAAACTGAGGCCGCGATTGAAGAGCTCGCCGACAAGCGTCTCCTCGCGCAGCCGGGCGCGATCGTGCCGTGCAAAGAATCCATCGGGAAAGCCGTCGTCGCGCGCGCGGAACGCCAACGCGATGGGGCCTCGGCTTCCCTTCCGCAGGCGTGGAGCGGCAGGAGCGCGAGGCGCGGGTGGGGCGCCAAGTTCGTGCCCCTCGATCAGACCGCATGCCAAGAGAATGTTGATGTGGTAGTACAAGCCAGGAGCGCTCGTACCCAAGAGCCCCGAAAGCGCGCGCACATCGACCCCGGGGGCCGCGCGTATCGCCTCAAGAAGGCGCAGCCGCAACGGCGAGCGAATCGCTTGCCAGAGCGCGTCATCGGCCGCCGATTGCGCAACACCGTCCGTCGCGCCGCCGCCGCGCGCTGGACGTCCGACGATGGTGTCGGTTCCATTCCGCGATGCGCGCGTACGCACAGCGCCTCTCTTCTTCTTGGACATGATGGACCCCTTCGGAACACAGGGACGACCCCGCGTTGACGCCGACATGATACTTGTTCATACGTCAAGGGCGCAAGCGACAAATACCGAAGCCTG
>JBILDS010000319.1:0-2868 GCA_044352505.1 Phycisphaerales bacterium | reverse complement strand
TTTCGCGTTGCACGCGCGAGTGCACGTGCAATCGTGGCCGTGCCGATGGTGCGGCTTTCGCGAATCGCGCGCTTGCGCGCAGCACTCCATCGCTTGTCCGCGATTCCTTCGCCGGCAAGATGCACGAAGACGTCGAGATCCTCGACATGCGCAGGATCCAACCCTCGCTCCGGATCAGCAGGATTCCATGGGCGCTCGTTCGATCCGCGGACGGTCCCGCGCACAAAGCGAACGACCTCGTGTCCGCCGGTTGATAGAAAGGCGCAGAGCTGCCGTCCGACCATGCCGTTGCCGCCTGTCACACCAACGCGCAGCGTTCGTGCGCCAAATCGGGTTGCGACCTCAGCGTGACGCCGAAGATCCTCTCGGGTACGCGCATGACGAAAGGCAAACTGACGCGCAAGTTCACGCTGCAGCGGCCCAGCAAGCGCGAGTCGCCCAAAGGCGCCAAGCGGCGGGTCAAAGCGAATCGCGTCTTCCAACATGGAGCGCGCCCCGTCGCCAGAGACGCCTGCAGAATCGATCGGTAGAAATCTATGGACATGTCGCCATGATCCAAACGGGCCGCGCTCCTGTGAGTCGACGAATTGATGACCGGGCGTCACTTCGGAATGGAGTGCGACAAGCGTGACCTTGATCGGACCCTTCCGAATCTCAATCTCTGCGCGGGCTCCATCAACCAAAGGCGACGCTTCGCGCACCACACGGATCGATTCCCATGGCGGAATCAGTCGGTGGATTGCTCCGCTACGAAAATGCCACTCCGCAAGCGCATCAACCGACACATCCATGCGAGACGCGCGATGGAACGACAGCGCTCCACTCATCGTGCACCACCATTTCGTACCTGTCGCGAACCCATCGGCTCGCCGCGGATCATGACGTCCCGCAGCGCAACGAACGAGGCGTGGTCAGAGCTCCGTGCAGCCTCAGCACGATTGCGGGCACTGGCAAGTGGAAGTTTCATGCGCGGATTGTCGCGCAAGACGTCCATGTTGCGGGAAAGGAAACTCCAGTACATCCCGCCAATCGGGCAGTCCTTCCCAGGAGTAAAGCGGCACTGTGTGCAGAAGTCGCCCATCTTCTCGAGATACGCACTTCCGCTGACGTACGGCTTCGTGGTCATCGACGTTTCACCGAACGTTCCCATCGCGAGCACGTTTGGCTCAACCACCCAATCCCACGCGTCTACGTACGCGATCCAGAACCAGTCGCAGAGGTCGCGCGGGGAAACCCCGAGAAGCGTTGCGATATTCGCCAACACCATCAGTCGCGTGATGTGGTGGCTCCAGCCCTCCGCCCAGACGTCCGACACCACGTGGTCGAGACACCCGAGTCCGCTCTCACGCCCCCACCACGCCGGCGGCAGATCGAGATCGGCGCGCAGCGCATTCGGGCGCGCACCGCCATCGACTTCACTTGGCGGTGGCGCAATCGGAGCCCACTTCTTGCCGGCCCAACGCGCGTAGCCGCCGTCGCCAGGCCGATCAAGCGGGCGTTCGTCTTCACGCCGACCCTCGCGAAAGCCGTCGGTTGCGCGGTGAACCTGGTAGACAAACTCGCGCCATCCAAGCACCTGCCGAATGAATCCCTCTTTGCTCTGAAGCGGCAGTTCCATCGCGGCCACTTCGTCGACGACCGTGCGAGGAAGAAGTCGATGCAAGTTCATCAACGGCGAAAGCCGAGTGTGAAAGAGACCGCGACTCTGCCGACTCATCGCGTCTTCGTACGGGCCGAAATGCGGAAGGCAGCAGCGCTTGACCCAGCTCCACATGCGGTCGATCTCGAGGCGCGACGCGGGGATTGTGTCGACGTCGAGTTCGCCAGGGTGCGCCTTGAATCGGCTCTCGATCTCGCGCACAACCTCTTCGCGGATCAGCGAGCCCGCAAACTCTGGTGGCGCAGGCGCTGATGGCGATCCATCCCACCGTTTTCGGTTCTCCGCATCAAAGCTGTACTTCCCTCCCACTGGTTTCCCGCCGTCATCCATCAGGATCCCCGTGCGCTGCCGAACGCCTTGGTAGAAGCGATCCATGCGCCAACCTTCCGCGGTGCGGCCGCGGGCAAGATCGGACGCGGTGGTGAGAAACCCATCGTGGGGCGCGTAGTGAAGCGTCCCGTCGGCGACCAATGGCGCAAACTCCGCTCGCGTCTCTCGTTCGGCGGGTTCCATTGCCTTCAGTGGCTTCGCTCTCTCGAGGAGTTCACGCCCAAGTGCCGCTCGGAGGAGTTCGCGCATCGGGGCGTCGCCGCGCAACAGCACGACTTCGAATCCTGCGTCTGCGGCCTCCAACGCAAATGTTCGCTGCGAGAGCAAAATCCACCCAAGCCTCTGCCGGTGATAGGGCCGCCGGGAGAGCCATTCGCCGCTTTCGAAGAGCACAACCGTCGTCTCGTGTGGGGTCGACGTGCGCAGCGGACCAATCTCAAGGCTTAGTTGATCGGGGAAGACAACTACAACCGAGCCACGCGCCGTTCGGCTCCTTCGCTGCGCGTGCGCGTCGAGTCGTCGGGAAAGCTCCTCAAAGAAGACGGGGATCGGGAATATCGCGGCTGGGCGGCTCGAAATCGGCACGGCTCCTCCTTCGCGGCTCACGCTCCTGCGGATGCGCGACGGGCGGCTGACTTGCGGAACCTGCCCGCGCGCTCCAAGTATGATCGCGCCTCCCATCGAGCGGATTGAGCAGCGAGAACGCATTCGCGAAACGAGCCATGAACCCAACCACCAAAGCTGAATCGCCAATCCCGACGCCTGCTCCGGCGTCTGCGCCGAACTGGGCAGGACTTGCCCTCCTGCACGGTGGCGTGCCGGCGTGGCTCGGGTACGGGGCCATTGTGAAGGCGATTGAACTCAATCCGCAACTCCTT
>JBILDS010000318.1:0-2869 GCA_044352505.1 Phycisphaerales bacterium | reverse complement strand
GCGAGTTCGTCCGCCGTCGTTTCGGCATCGCACACGAAGAAGTCGACGCCGCAGAGCTCCCGCTTCACCGCGGGGCGGTGGTACACGAACTTGAGGTCGGTGCCCGACTTCATCTCGACGCTCTTGAGGGTCGCAGGCTTGCGGCCGAGCCGCTCGATCACCGCATCGGCAAACTCCGCCGTACCCACGCGCTTCTTCGAGAGCCCATCCTGGAAGACATCGCCCGTGTGGAGCCCGTCCTCCAGCGTCGAGAGCCACGCGTTCTGGATCGTCTCCGCCTTTGCGGGCATCCCCATGTGGACGAGCATCATGCACGCCGCGTTCAACATCGCGCTCGGGTTCGCGAGCCCCTTCCCCGCGATGTCGGGCGCGCTGCCGTGGATCGCCTCGAACATGCTGATTTTGTCGCCGATGTTGGCGCTGCCAGCCATGCCGACGCTGCCAGTCAGCTCGGCCGTCACATCGCTGATGATGTCGCCGTAGAGGTTCAGCGTGACGATCACGTCGTATCGGGTCGGCTGCGTGGCCACACGCGCGGTGCCGATGTCGATGATCTGCGTCTCTTGGGCAATCGTCGGATACTCCTTGCCGACGCGGCGGAACATGTCTGCGAACATGCCGTCGGTCACCTTCATGATGTTGTCCTTCACGAGGCAGGTGACCTTGCTGCGGCCGTTCGCGCGCGCGTACTCGAACGCATAGCGGATGATCTTCTCGGTTCCAGGCAGACTCAGGACCTTGAGGCACTGGAAGACATCGGTGGTCTGGCGGTGCTCGATGCCCGCGTACAGGTCCTCCTCGTTCTCACGGACGACGACGACATCCATGTCGGGATGCATCGTGCGCACGAACGGGTGATAGCTGCGGCACGGGCGCACGTTCGCGAAGAGTCCGAGCGTCTTGCGGATCGTGACATTGAGGCTCTTGTAGCCAGAGCCCTGCGGCGTCGTGATCGGCCCCTTCAGGAACACGGGGTTGCGGCGCAGCGTCGCCCACGCTTCCGCGGGAATGCCGCTCGAGTTTCCGGAGAGGTAGACCTTCTCTCCGACCTCGATGAAGTCGTAGGAAAGCCCGCACTGCGCTGCATCGAGGATGCGCAGCACGGCGTCGGTGATCTCGGGGCCGATGCCGTCGCCCTTGGCGACGGTGATGGTGTGGCTCGTGTGCTTCATGTGGTTCGTCATGAGTGTCGTCATGCGTTTCGCCGTGAGTTTCGCCGTGAGTTTTTGGGGGGCTCTGCGTGCTCGATGTAGGTGACGGTCCGATGCAGGAGATGCCGCGCGAGCTGCTTCAGGTCCTTGCGGCTGCTCAGTTCCGTGAGCGACGGCAGGTGTTCCATCGCGAAGGGAAGCGAGTGCGCCATCTCGATGACGGTGGTCGCGAAGGAGCGTGGCATCGGAACATCGCGGCGGCAGGCCTTGAGGCGCTCTGCGAGGAAGGCGCTGAGCTCCTTGTAAGGCGCGAAGAGTCTCCGTGCGTTGTCCTCGTCGACGTGCTTGTGGAGATAGCTCTTCATCCCCTCCTCAATCACGAGGAGACGCAGCGCGGCGGGGTCGAGCTGAAGTTGCGGTGCATCCTTCGGCCACACCCCACAGATTGCCTCAATCGAGCGCTTGAGCGCGTCCTGCGGGTCGCGAGCGCGCTCGACCTCGCGACCGCAGACCTGCCGAAGCCACAGCCAGTAAAGCTGGAAGTAGTACTGAAGCAGCCGCTGCTTGTTGGGGAAGTACTTGTAGAGCGTGACCTCTGTGCTTCCGATCTCGGCCGCGAGCTTGCGGAAGGTGAACGCTTCGAGCCCGATCGCGTTCAAGAGCGACAACCCGCCCTCAAGCACCGACCGCCCGAGTTCGGTGGACTCAGGGTCGCGCAGCGAGAGGGCGGGATCGGGGCGCAGGTGAACAAGCGACATACGTGGCAGGGCGCGAAGGCGCGCCCGCCTAGTATAGCAATACTAAACCAAAGAGCAAGTGTTGCTGTTCATGGACGCGTCACGCGCGGACGGGAACGGCAAGCCCTGGCTCGACCGCTGTCTGGCCCTTGCGGTAAGTCGTGTAGAGGTAGATCGGGATGCCGAGGTCGCCGAGGTGCTGGGCGATGAGCGGGCGCACGCTGTCCCAGTCGAGACCGCCGACGCCCGTCGCGAGCTTCGGGAGGGCGAGGCTCGTGATGCCCTCCTTCTCGATCGCCTGGCGCAGATGGCGCAGGCAGTGGTTCACATTCGCAAGCGACGCCTTGCCGGGCTTCGCGCCGTTCGTGTGCTCGCCTTCCTGCGTCATCAGGTTGAAGATGCGCGCGCCGCCGGTGCCGCCCCACATCCAGACCTCGCCCGGCTTCGGGTGCGACTGGTGCGCATAGTGGCGGAAGTCTTTCGCCATCGACGGCCAGCGTTCGCGGAGGGCGAGCGCGAGACCTTGGTCGAAGTGGTCGTTCGGGGCGACGCCATGGGCGATCGCTTGGGCGTGCGTGAGGAGGATGTCGCCTTCGACTTCGTGGATGGTGGAACGGGTCATGCGGGTTCTCCTATGGAGTTGGGTTACGGGTAACGGACGGTGACTGGCGAGACGCGACGCGATGCGCCCTCCAGAGTTCGAGTGGTTCCAACGAGCCGCACCGACGGTTTGGGTTGGCGCCGCGGACTTCGCGACGCCGACGATATCGGTATACCGCTGAAACATTTACCAGTATATCCGTGTTTTGCGCCTCCGCAACCCCTTCAGACACGGTGCTCGGCACGTGCCGTGCTGTGCCTGGCGCTGGGCGGCACGTGCCGCGCACGCCCGAGCAATGCGTCGGTGCGGAACGCAAAGGTTTATTTGACAATGACTTCTGGTCGGAAGCGCGCATGCTCTCAGAGCTGCACGGCACGTGC
>JBILDS010000317.1:0-2881 GCA_044352505.1 Phycisphaerales bacterium | reverse complement strand
CCGAGGACCAAACGGTCGTGGCACCCAAAGAGCCGTCATCGCGGAGGGCACGCCTGTCGCCGTCAACGTTCTAGCGACCGTCGCCAGCCAGCGGCAGTCCGACGGGTCTCATCTCTCCTTTTATCGCCGCTCTGTTGAATCAGGCGCAATCAGGCATCCAATCCGGTAAGCGTAATACGGCATAATCGGGTATCTTTTCAGGTACCGTGCGAACCGACACCATCCAGCTCAGTCACGAGATCGTCGCCCTCCTGACCGAACTCGACGAGTTCAAGGGCACTTGGATGGCGCTCGGCACGCTCGCCCCCGAACGACTGAGCAGGCTCCGCCGGGTCGCGACGATCGAGAGCATCGGCTCCTCGACGCGCATAGAGGGAAGCAAGCTCAGTGATCGCGAAGTCGAGGCGCTGCTTGGCCGACTGTCGATCAGGAGCTTCGACACACGCGACGAGCAGGAGGTCGCCGGCTACGCCGAGACGATGGAGCTTGTCTTCGCGTCGTGGCAAGAGATCCGCGTCACCGAGAGCCATCTCAAGCAGCTCCACCGTGACCTGCTCCGCCACAGCGTGAAGGACGAGAGGCATCGCGGGGCCTACAAGGCCCATCCCAACAATGTTGGAGCCTTTGACGCCGACGGCAAACTCATCGGCATCGTCTTCGAGACGGCAACGCCTTTCGATACGCCGCGGAAGATGTCCGAGCTCCTCGCCTGGCTGACGGCGGAGCGCGCGCATCCGACGATGCACCCGCTCTTGACGATCGCGATCTTCGCGGTGGCGTTTCTCGAGATCCACCCGTTCCAAGACGGCAACGGTCGCCTCAGCCGCATCCTCACGACGCTCCTTCTTCTTCAGGCTGGCTACGCCTACGTCCCGTACAGCTCGCTCGAGAGCGTGATCGAGCAGAGCAAGGAGTCCTACTACATCGCGCTGCGCCAGACGCAGGCGACCATCCGCCTAGACCGCCCGGACTGGCAGCCTTGGATCCTGTTCTTTCTCCGCGCTCTTCAGCAGCAGAAGCGCCGCCTTGCCGCGAAGGTGGACCGCGAGCGCGGCGCCCTCGCCGATCTGCCTGAGCTCGCGATCAAGATCCTCGATCGCGCTCGGCAGCATGGCACCGTCACGACGCGCGACATGGTGCGTGAAGCGGGCGCGAGCCCGAACACGCTCAAGGCGACCTTCAGCCGCCTCGTCAGGATGAACCTCCTCGTCCGCGCCGGCGGCGGGCGGTCGACCTTCTATCGATTACGGTGAAGTCTGCGCTGCGTTCCTCTAGCCGCTCGCGATCCGACTTGTCGCGCCAGAAGTCGACATCGGGGTTGGGGTCGGGTCAGCCGTCACGCACTCGAAGCACCAGAGGGAGCGGCCGCAGCCGCGACCGCTCAAGCCGCTTGCCGCGAGGGGTTCGGGACCTTGCTTCTTGCCATCCGTGCTGTCCGTCGCGTGGCGTGAATCCGAAGGGGAAAGAAGAGAAGGGGAAAGGAAAGAGGAAAGAGAGGAAAGGAAACTTAGGGGGCCCTCGCGACGCGGAACCCGACGTCGAAGCTCGCGAAGCCGGGCGAGCCGCCGTTGCGGTAGGAGGAACGCAGGAAGAGCGTGACGTAGAACCACGAGCCGCCGCGCAGCACGCGATTCGACCCAGTCGCGGGCCCAGGCGGGTTCGTCGACGGGCTCGAGGCGTAGTAGCTGCTCGAGTACCGGTCGTTCACCCACTCCCACACGTTGCCCGCCATGTCGTGCAGTCCGAAGCCGTTCGGCGCCTTGCCGCCCACGGGGCGGGTCTGGATGTTCGCGTTCCCGTCGAACCACGCGATGTTCCCGACCAGCGTGTCGTTGTTCGTGCCCGCAGTCTGCGCGGGCCAGCCGTGGAACGCAGTCGTCGTGCCAGCGCGGCATGCGTACTCCCACTCGGCCTCGGTCGGCAGCCGCATGCCCGTCGCCGAGAGGAAGCCCTGGATCGTGTTCCACGACACCTTCTCGACCGGGCGGTTCGGGACCTGCGCAGCAGGCACCTGCGCGCTCGCCGACTGGAAGTTCGACGGGTTCGACCCCATCCGCGCCGTCCACTGCGCCTGCGTCACCTCGTAGCGCCCCATGTAGAACGCGTTCGTCAGCGTCACGGCGTGGACGGGGTTCTCGTCGAATTGGCAACCGAACTGGTTCGACGCCGAGCACCCCATGTTGAAGGTCCCCGGCGGGATCAGCACCATCTCGATGTTCGTCAGGTTGTCGCGCACGCGCCAAGGAAGGCCCGTGGCGGCGATCGCCTTCCGCAGCGAACCGCTCGTCACGATCGCGGGGTCGGGCGACTGCTCGAGCACCGTCGCCCACGGGAGCGGGCTGCACGACGAGCCCCACAACGACAGCAACCCCGCGATGTCGGCGGCGTCCACCGCCCCGCTGTCGTTGACGTCGGCCGCACAGCCCGCGCACGGGCCCCACGCGCCAAGCACCGCCGCGAGATCCGGCGCGCCCACCGTGCCGTTGCCGTCGATGTCAGCGTCGCACGCCCCCTGCCCGCGCGCGGGCGCAGCGACCATCAGCAGCGCCACCGCCACGCATCCGACCGTCCGAACGAGCCAGCTGTTCATATCGAGATCTCCGCAGCCGCAAGCCCCACAGCGCCACGACGGCGCGCCATCGATCCGCCGCGGCGACGGCGCGGCGGACCTCCGCCATGAGAGCGGAAAGCAGACTTGTGTTCAATCACGGGACTTGCGCTTTTGTTTGAACTCCCGCGGGCTCGCCCCCTCCCACCCCCCCCGAGCACCAGAGGGAGCGGCCGCAGCCGCGACCGCTCAAGTCTCTTGCCGCGAGGGGTTCGGGACCTTGCTTCTTGCCATCCGTGCTGGCCGTCGCGTGGCGTGAATCCGAAGGGGAAA
>JBILDS010000316.1:0-2893 GCA_044352505.1 Phycisphaerales bacterium | reverse complement strand
GGTCGCCGCTTCGGAGCGCCGCTCCATTGCACCAGTACTCGCCACGGTTCACCAGCCCAGTGGCGCGATCGACCGCTTCGGATCTCTCGAAGGCAACCGCGTTCGCTGCAGCCGAAGTCGCGAAGCGCGACCCGGCGGCGCCGATGACCGAGCGGCTCGCCTTCCTCGTGCTGCTCGCAGCGCTTGATCCGGCGAACGCGATTCCCGACGAACTGACGAAGGACGCGCTGCGGTTCGTCGACGAGCGCGCCAAGTTGGAGCGGGGAACGGGAACGAGGCGCACGCTCCCGTTGGTCGAACTCGCGGGGTCCTTCAGCGCTCACGACGGCGCGCGTGTGCTCGATATCGTGCTGAATCTCTCGAGCGCGGCGTCGATCGAGCAGATCTGACGAGCGCTCGCAACCAACCGAACCCGCGCGGCCCCGCCATGTGCGGGGCCGCTCTTTGTGCTCCGCCACGATCGGTCAAACCACGATCCGTCAAACCACGATCCGTCAAACCACGATCCGTCAAACCACGATCCGTCAGACAGAGAATCCGCGCGACCCCCGCACTTACGGGCACGCGCCCCACGAGCCGAGCACCGACGCAAGGTCGTTGCCGTCGATGACGCCATCGCCATTGAGGTCGCCTGCGCAACCTGCGCACGTGCCCCACGATCCGAGCAGCGTTGCGAGGTCGTTGCCGTTCACCGCGCCGTCGCCATCCACGTCGCCGGTGCACGGCGCATCGACACGCATCACCGTCACCGACATGTAATCGTGGAACGTTCGGTCGTTCTGGCGCTCGCCGTACACAAGGAACCGAATCGAGCCATCGGCCGCCACGTAGTTGGCAATGTTGTTGCGAATGCGCGCGTCCAGGCGCTCATCGCGGTTTCCAGCGAACGAATCGAGATAGCGATTCTGTCCAACGAGGCCATTCGCATCGCCCCAGTTGCCAAGAGCGTTGTTCCAGACGTAGAGCTCAACCTGCGTGCACGCATCGGCGTAGCCTTCCCAGGTGACTTTGATCTGGTCAATCTCTGCGGCCGACTCCGCGAGCACAAAGCGGTAGAGGTGGGTTGATTCGTTGCCACTCGACAGTGTGGCCGAGATGTACCGATTCGCATCGGTCGTTCCGCCAGTCGCGTTCGACGTGGCCATGGCCGTGTAGTTGGCAGCGGTGAGTGCAGTGGCAACGGGATTGAGATTCGCGTTGACATTCGTCCAACTCAACGTTTGCCGCCCGAAACCAAACTTGTTGACGCCCGCGCCGCTCGAGAAGTCGTACACCGTCTCGGTGCCTGCACGATGACGATACGGATTGCTCACCGCGATCGCCGTGTCGCCGTCGCCCGCGCGCGCGGTCACGCGCACGAGTGCGCCGTCGCTCGAACCCGCGGGCACCGTCCAACTGAACGTGCCTGTGTCGGGAATCGCATTCGCAATCGGAACCCACGAAGTTCCGCCGTCGAGTGAGTAAGCGAGATCAACGTTCGCAAGCGGAGCGCTGTTGGTGTCGGTTGCGTTCCACAGGATCGTCTGCTGAGAGCCGACCAGCCACAGATCGCCCGCCGCAGGCGAGCGCACATGCGCAGCCGGCAGCGCGTCGGTCTGGCGCGGCACTTGCTTCACAATGCAGTGGATCGCGCCCGACGCCGTGATGATGCTCGAGCATTGAATCGGCACGATCTGCACGCCCGGGCCTGCGGCCGCCTGCCACTTGGCCAGCGCGTCCGCGTCGCGCGTGTTGTAAGCCGAGTTTCCGCCCGGCGCGAGCGCGGTGCCATACACCGGAATGAAGATGCGATTATTCACGCGGAACGCGTTTGCGTAGGTGAAGTGCGTTCCGCCAGAGTTCCATGCCTGCGGGCGGAAGACTTCAAAGCCGAGCGCTTGCATGTAGGGCACCGCGTTGTTTGTCACACTGAGCGCGGTGGTGTTCGAACCCGGAATGAACTCACTGATGATCACGGTGTCTTCATCGACGAGATACATCCACATGTCGATGTGGCCGGTGCCATCAACCGAGAAGGGGAGTTGCGGCAGAATGTGCAGCGTGTCGATCCCCTGGAAGGTGTCATGCAACTCACGAATGAGCGGCTCGTTGTGGCCGCCCGAACTCGGGTTGTCGAGATTGATCAGCGCGGTGCAGAAGCCCGTGCGGTTCGGCCCGGGTTGGAAGTTCCCGCCCGAGTAGTAGAGGCCTTGGTCGTAGGTCGGCACGCCGAGGGTCACATCGCCGACAAGCGTCGGAATGAAGTTGTCGAGCGGGCGCGTCGAGTAGTAGTGGCTGTCGACCACCGCGAGCGTGCCGTTCTCAAAGATGAAGTGCGGGCCGTAGTCGCGCATCCACACCGAGTTGTTCGGCTGGACGATGAAGACGACCTTGCTCATGTTGGCGCCAGCGGCAATGAAGGCGCTGGTCGCCGAATTCGCCGTGGTCTGATTCGCAACCACGACGTAGGCGATTTCGTTGTACTGCGCGCTGCTTGTGAGGCTTGCAACAAGCGCGGTCACCACAGAGTTCCAACTGTTCCCCCACTGGTAGAGCACTCCGTGCACAGGCGCGTACTCAGGCGGCGACTCGATGAGCGATGCGTTCGGAAGATCGGCAACACCACCCTCACCGGCCGGCCGACCCGCAGTGAGGTCGACCGAGTACGGCACCAGCTTCTGATTCGGGTCGTACGGCGTCCCGCCCTCACGCACACGCGTGAGCGTGGAGCGGTGCTCGACTTCGGGTTGAGGCTTTGAATCCTTCGCTTGCTTCGAGTCACTCTCCTGAGGAGCTGCGAACGCTGGGCGCGCGCTGAAGGCAAAGAGCGCAACCATCGTGAGAGACGCAAGGCCCGTGACAAGCGGGTTCCGAGCAGCGGAACGCACTCCGGCGCAACCTGAAACAACAGAGG
>JBILDS010000113.1:0-10173 GCA_044352505.1 Phycisphaerales bacterium | reverse complement strand
ACACGCGCAAGTCCGACGCAACTGGTTGAGTTTCTGCTCCCTGTTGTCGACGCTGTCGCACACGCCCACGCGCGGGGCGTGCTGCACCGTGACATCAAGCCGAGCAACATCATTGTCGATTCACGCGGCGCGCCGCGTCTACTCGACTTTGGCGTTGCAGCGCTGATTGATGATGGCGGGAACGAAGCCATCACGCTGACCGAGGCCGCCGCACCCGGAACGCTCACCTACATGAGCCCCGAGCAGGTGCGCGGAGGTGCCCGGCGTGTGACCACGCAAAGCGACGTGTACGCGCTCGGACTTCTGCTTCACGAGGCGATTCGAGGCGTTCCGGTCGTCGATCCGGCGGGTCGGGGAATTGTGGAACTGATCGAGGAGGTACTGCAACGCCAAGTACCTCGGCTTCACCCCGGGGTGAGTGGCGTCTCCGCCGACCTCGACTTTGTGGTGCGAAGGGCGCTCGCGAAGGACCCGGAGATGCGGTACCGCTCCGCCGACGCGTTCGCCGATGACCTCCGTCGCGTTGTGCGGGGCGAACCACCGGTGGGGCGCGACATGGGTGCTTTCGAGCTTCTCAGGCGCCTCGCGTGGAGGCAACGGCGCGCCATCTCGCTCGTGTTGATAGCCGTGGGCGTAGTCGGGGCGCTGCTTGCGTTCGGCACAACGCAATTCGTCCGCGCGCGCGACGCTGAGACGCGGTCCGAGGTTTTGGTCGGCCAACTTCTCGAGGGTTCGCAGCCGATCCTTCTTGATCTGCATCTCAAGCTGATCGCAGAGAATCAACCGCTGGTGGCGCGCATGGCCGCGCTTGAGGCGACGGTTGCATACCTTGAGTGGGTGCAGGCGAACGCAAAGGACGACGTGCGTGTTCTTGTGGAGATCGCGCGGAGGTATCGCACGCTCGCAATGGTTGCCGGTAGCACCGGACGGTCGAGTCTTGGCGACGGCGAGACCGCGAGCAAGTACTACCTTCGCAGCCTCGCGATTCTCGATGCGTTGATCGATCGACCTGCGGACGACCGAATCAGTCGCGCGCTTGGTGCTGAGTTCCGGAGCGCGATTCTCCTCGACCGAAGCAATGTGCTCCGTGAGTATGCCGGGCAGTTGGCCTACGCTGAGCGGGCCGCGTATTACGATCGAGCCACCGTCGATCAGCGCGCGGCGCTGGTGCTGATGCCCCCGGGTGCGACGCGTGACAAGACAGAGCGGTACTTGCTCTTCACCGAAATCCAGGCTGCTCGGCTTGCAGGTGACGAGGCGGCGTTCGAGGCGCCGCTCACGCGCATGCGCGCGATGGCGAGTGAGCCGCACTTTGCAGAGAATGCGGAGTTCCTAAGCGAACTCGGCATCGCGGAGTACCTCTTGGTGCAACTTCTCGAGCGCCGCGGCGCCTTCGACGACGCCGTGAGACACGCTCGTGCGTCGAAGGCGGCGTTTGAGCGGTCGATCGCCCTCGGACTCGATGAGTTCACCAACAATCGACATCTTGCTCGAGTCGACTTTGTGATTGTGAGTCGAACCTGTCGCGATCGATCACCTGCGGCATCGATGGATCTTTTACTCGCAGCACTTGACCGCTCAAAGGCCGCCACGAATCGCACGCCAGAGAGTTCCTTCAACAGATTGTCTCATGTCGAGGCGCTGAACCTGTTCGCGATTGCGGCACAGGTGGTCGCGGTCGAAGCACGCGACACTGGCGAGCTCGACGGCATGCGCGATACCGCGCAACGCGCACTCGCGGCCATTGCGGAACATCTCGCGTTCGCGCAAGCACTCCCCACCGAAGGCGTGCCGCATCGCGGTGAGCCAGCGGTGATTGCAGAGTTGCAGCCTCGCCAACTGGAGCTGGCAAGCCTCGCGGACGCGAACCGATAGCGCCTCGGCACCCAATTCATCCTCGGGCACCACCAGCAGCACCCGCGCACCCTCGCCACCACCGCCCCGTCGTCGGCGCACGGTTCTCGATAGGTGCACGGCACGTGCCGTGCACCAGTTCGGGCGTGCCGGCCGTTACGGGACGTCGGGCGTGCCAACGCGCCCTTTGACACCCTTCTGAGCGACACGCGTTCCGCAATTCACGCGGTCTAAACGAAGCCGCTCCGCCGACGGCCAACTCGCCCTCGCCAACGTGGCGCGCTCGTCGTGCATGAACGTATGTCGTTCACCCGTGTTTCGGTCTGCGACCGCGGGCGCGATGGCCTCCCATCCCTCGCACCTTCCCGAGCACAGATATGAACGAAATCCGTGATCTCCTCCTCCGTGGCGACCGCGTCGCGGCGCTCCTCGCGCTCCGTCGGCTTGCGAGTGGCGGGGCGTTCGAATCAACCGCCACCTCGCCACAACAGTCACCGCCCGGCGCCGATGCATCGCGGGAGGTTTGGGAAGAGGCGCTCCGCCGACTTGAACAGCGCGGCGCGTTTTCCCGCACCACTCCGGCGTCTGAGCTTGCGACGCTCGTGCGCGCCACAGTCGCCGAGTGTGTGCGCGACGCGATCGATGCGGAGTCGCGAAAGTTTCGCCAGCGCGATGCAGGCTCGTCCAAGAGCGATGCCTCGCCCACCGACGAATTCTCTCCCGCGATCGCGCCCCTGTCGGCGGAGTCGCTCCCTGCCGACAGGGGCGGCGCGTCGCCAGGTTCGGCACGATCCGCAGGAAGTGTGGTCGGTTCGGCGCCGGCGCGGATCGGCAACTACGTTGTCGTTCGCGAGCTCGACTCCGGCGGCTTCGGCAAGGTGTATCAGGCGGTGAGTGACGACGACCTCAAGCTTCCAGTCGCCATCAAGGTCATGCACCACGCTGGCGAGGAGCAGGTGCGCCGCTTCATCGCGGAGCGTGCGATCCTCGCGAATCTCCGCCACCCGAATATCGCGCGCTTCGAGTCAAGCGGCATCCTCGAGGACGGCCGCCCCTGGATCGCGATGGAGTACGTCGAAGGCCTTCCGCTGCTGCGCTACTGCGAGCGTGAGCGGCTCTCGACCGAGGCGCGGCTCAAGCTCTTCCAGAAGATTTGCGACGCCGTGAACGAGGCGCACAAGTGGGGTGTGATTCACCTCGACATCAAGCCCGCGAACATCATGGTCACGCTTGAGGGCGAGCCGAAGTTGCTCGACTTTGGCATCGCGAAGATCACGCGCTCGCTCGACCCGACCACGCGGTCGACCGCAGGCCGCGGCAGCCTCACCTATCTCTACTCAAGCCCGGAGCAGCTCCGCAACGAGCCCGTCTCGACCGCAAGCGACGTCTACAACCTCGGTCTCGTGCTGTACGAACTCCTCACGGGTTCGCGCGCGCGCCAGTCGGCCGCGAAGGAAATCGACGCGTTTATCCGCGACGTCCTCGTCCGCGACCCAGAGCCGCCGAGCAAGCGCGTTTCGATGCTCGCCACCACGCACTCAATCGGCCAGGTTCTCGATGCAGCCTCATCTGCGGCGGCTCCGACCGCAGCGCCAACATCGGCCACCACGTCGGCCACCACCTCACAGGGTGGCGCCTCTCGGCTTGCGCGGCGGCTTCGCGGCGACCTCGACACCATCGTACTTATGGCGATGCGCATCGAGCCATCGCGGCGCTACGCCTCGCCGAAGGAACTCGCGGAGGACGTCGACCGCCACCTTCAGCAGCTTCCCATCGTGGCGCGCAAGAATAGCGTCGGCTACGGGCTCGGGATGCTGCTGCTCCGCCATCGGCAGCTTGTCACGGCGGCGCTCCTTGTGCTCACGACCACCGTTGCGGTCTCGGCCGCAGTCTGGAGCGAGCGCGAGCGCCGCGCGCAGGCGACGCTCGACCGGTACCAAAGCGAGATCATCGCAATGGAGCGTGACGCGCGCGAGGCGCGCCGAGAGACAGAGCGCGCGCGCGATCGACGGCTCGGGTGGGTTCGGCTCGACCTCGAGACCGACCCCGAGGTGCGCGACCTTCTCGTGAGCCGCGTCGGCGACGAACGTCGGCTGTTCGACCTTCTCCTCAAGCAATCCGAGGCCGATCCCGAGCGACGCATCGAGGCCGAACAGGTCAGCGATCTCGTCGAGCCGGAACTCAAACTCGTCGGGCTTCAGCGGAGAAGCCGGGATCCCGCGCAGCTGGCCGAGGCGATGCAGGCGCTCGACGCGCTCGACAAGCGGATCGCCCGCGTGCCCGAAGGGACGCTCGACGAGGTCGGGTCGCTGAAGCTTCAGGCGCGCATCCTCGAGACGCGGGGCGAACTCCTCGGTCCGCGCACGCCCGACGGCAAGCGCGTTTTTGAGCAGGCTCTCGCGATGCGCGCAAGGTTGGTCGAGCTGCGTCCGTCCGACACACAGGCGCGCTACGACTACGCGAAGGTGCTGCCGCGCTTCTGCGAGGCCGCGATCGCTGACAAGGACGGCCCCGCTGCGATTCAGTACGCCGAGAAGATGCTCGAAATGCGCGAGGCGATCCTCTCCGACGAGCGGCGGCTCGGCGACGCCAAGGTGATCGACCGGCGCGAACGAGACGTCGCGCTCGCCTACTACTGGCTCACGCGGGCGTCGCTTGCGGCCGCCGACCTCTCGCGCGCCGAGCGTTCGGCCATCGAGTGCCAGCGCATCATGGCGGAGCGCTTCGCGCGCGCCGATCGGCGGGTTCCCGAGGCGGAAGTTGACCTCGCGCGCGCGTTCGACGATCGGCTCACGGTGGCACTCGAGTCGGGCGACGACACGACCGCTGCGCAGGCGTCTGCAGATGCCGCCAAGTACGCGCTCTCGGCGGCGGTTCAGTCGATCGAAAACGCGCCCGAACTACAGCAGACGCTCGACTTCCTCGCGCGACGCGTCCATCTTCTGCTATCCAAAGGCGACGAGCCGTCGGTGCGCGACGCTGAGACCTTCGCAAGTGCCGTGATCGAAGAGCTCGAAAGGGCAGACAAGGCCAATCCGCGTTCGGCGCTCCGGAAGATCGCGGCCATCTCCGACCGCTTCGAGCGGCTGCAGCTCCTCAAGGCAGCAGCACAAGTGACGCAGGCGAAGACAAGCGACGCAATGCTTGCGATCGCAGATCTTGGCCTGAACCGTTCAGAGCCGAGCCAGCTCGAGCCTTCTGCAGCGCGACGCTCGGTCTGGATCGTCGGCCTCGTGAAGTGCCGCGACGCAATCGAGCGCAGCCGCACCGATGACGCGCGCCGCTGGGCCGCATTCACCGCGCGCGCGGCCACCATCACCGCGGCCCGCAGCCCACTCGAAGCGCGCATCTGCCTCGGCGCACTCGCCGCAATCGCGCGCGAAACCCCAGGCGTAATCGGCGACGCAGAGAACCTCCAAATCGCAGAACTACGCAAAGCCGCCGGCGGCGAAGTGCCGCCACAGGTGCGCGCGGTGCCAGCCGGACCGACAGGCGGGCCGGCAGCGCAAGCAGGGGAGGGGTCATGAAGGCGAACGCAAGAAGGCATGGTCCACCGTCGAAGCAATTGAGCCTCGCGCGCAGGCTCTTCCGGCTCGGGTGCGACCTGCTCGCGTTCAACGTGTCCATTTTCATTGCACCTGAGTTCGTTGTTGTCAGAGTCCGCGCGGCGAGTGCATGAGCCGCGAACGAGTTGTTGGTGTGAGGTGATGGTGTGTGTCGTGTTCCGCGCAGTGCAAACCCCCGCGTGGCGTCGCGCGGAGAGATTCGGCTCGAAAGATGAGGTTTCCCATGACAGT
Source organism: Phycisphaerales bacterium (assembly GCA_044352505.1). Lineage (GTDB taxonomy): Bacteria > Planctomycetota > Phycisphaerae > Phycisphaerales > SM1A02 > QWPT01. The sequence goes on along the minus strand of JBILDS010000113.1, from coordinate 4,522 downwards.
TCGATTGATGAGTTCCGCACCGATCGTTTCGCATGACCGACGCGCGTACCTGCCAGCGAACCCGCGTGTCACAACTGTCGCACACGGCATTGGCGGCTTCACGCTTCTCTCCGCAGCGCTCGTCGCCGCGATCTCACACGGTGCCTCCGCACAGGTCGTGAAGGGTTGGGGGCGACAGGGACTCTCGAATCCCCACTTGGCATCGCAATTGGTTCAAGTGGCCGGCGCAGATCAGAACACGCTTGCACTTCGTGCCGACGGATCGGTGATCGCATGGGGTGCGAACGACGGCGGCCAGTGCAATGTTCCAGCAGGGCTTGGCCCAGTCAAGGTCACAGCGGGCGTTGCAACGATCGCAGCGGGGACGCTTCACTCGCTCGCTGTCCGAGCGGACGGAACAGTCGTCGCGTGGGGGCGAAACACCTACGGTCAGTGCGATGTTCCTGGAGGTCTCGGCTCAATCGCGTCCGTTGCGGCGGGCGATGGTCACTCGATCGCGCTGCGCAGCGATGGCGCAATCTTCTGTTGGGGGCGTGACAACTACGGACAGTCCACAGTTCCCCTGAAAGTTGGAGCAGGCGCTGCAATCGCTGGCGGCGCGTTTCACACCGTGGTTGCGCAGACAGACGGCACAGTCAAGTGCTGGGGTTTGAACCAGTTTGGCCAGTGCACCGTGCCCGACGGGCTTGCGAATGTTGTGAAGGTCGCCGCTGGGCAGGGGCACACCGTTGCACTTCGCAGCGATGGAACGGTGAAGTGCTGGGGCGACAATTCGCAGGGACAGTCCGAGGATCAGGCACTTCTCAACAACGTCATTGCGATTGCAGCTGGTTCGCGTCACACCATGGTGCTGCTTGCTGGTGGAACCGTTTTTGGTTGGGGCAACAACCAGTATCAGCAGTTGATCGCGCCTCCACTCACCGGAATCGTGAGCGCCATCACGGCTGGCGGCAACCACACCGTCGCGGTGCGCGCCGATGGAACCGCGATCGGATGGGGGCTCAACGGAAGAGGGCAAACCTCGGCTCCAACAGGCATTCAGAATGTCACGAAGATCGCCACTGGTGCGGAGCACATCCTGACGGTGCGCGCGGACAACACTGTTGCGTGCTGGGGCCAGAACTTCTTCGGACAGTGCACCGTCCCGTCGCAACTTGGAACCGTCACGAAGGTCGCGGCTGGAGGTGATCACTCGATCGCACTTCGCACCGACGGCCTCGTTGTCTGTTGGGGGCGCAACGATTGGCTGCAATCGGTCACACCGTCTGACGTCGGTGCAGCCATCGCCATTGCAGCCGGTCGCGATCACTCTGTTGCGGTTCGTGCCGACGGCAGCGTGCGCTGTTGGGGACGGCCATCGAATGGACAGACGAACGTCCCTTCCACCGTTGGCGTCGCGTCACGCGTTGCCGCTGGCGACACACACACCATGGCGCTTCGAACGAGCGGCGCGGTCGTTGCGTGGGGCGATGACTTTTTCGGGCAGTCCGCGGTGCCGACAACGCTGTCTGGCGTACTCGGAATTGCAGCTGGTGCTGCGCACAGCGTTGCGCTCAAGTCGGATGGCACGGTTGTGTGTTGGGGTCGCAACGGATCGGGTCAATGCGATGTGCCGCCAACTCTTCCCTACGCAATTGAAGTTGCAGCGGGCGTAGGGCATACCGTCGCGCTTTGCTTCGATGGATCGGTCGTGGCGTGGGGTTCGTCGGAGTTCGGCGAGACCATCATTCCCGCCGGATTTGGCAGCATCTCCGCTGTCGCGGCCTATTCCAATCAAGTGGTTGCGGTACTCGGCGGAATCGACTGCGATAACGATGGTCAAGCTGACGCAATCCAGATCAAGCAAAATCCGCTGCTTGACTGCAATGGCAACGACATCCTCGACACCTGCCCGCCCGACAACAGCACCGATCCGTCAATCCTCCGTACATGGAAAAACCCGGCTGGCGGATTATGGGAAGCGGCGAGCAGCTGGTGCGTGCAACCGCCGGCCACGTCGAGTCCGGTTGGGTTTACGCTCGACACCGACTACAGCGTGCAGGTTCCCAACAATCGCAACGTGCGCAACATGTTTGTGTCGCACGGATTCCCGAGTTTCAGCATCGGTCAAACTCGAACTCTCAAGATGGAGAGTATCTCGGCGCCGCTTCAGTCGTTCGTTCGAATCGGAACACTGCCGCAAACCCCGGCGAAACTCAGCGTTGTCGGCGGCACGTTGCTTGCGAACTACTTCGAGATCGGCGCGGGCGATGATTCGTCAGGCGAACTCATCGTGAGTGCCGGCGGAATCGCCGTTGGTGCACAAGAACTGTGCGTTGGATGCGTCTCTCCGGGAAAGGTCAGCGCACTTGCGGGTGGGCAGCTTTCGTCCCAGAAGGGCATCATTGGTAAGTCACCCGAAGCACCTGGCCAAGCAATCGTTGCAGGACAAGGCGCTATGTGGACATCGACGCTCGGAGTCGACGTCAAGTACGGTTCGCTCACAGTCGGGGATGGCGGGCTCATCAATTCGCCCGCAATCGGCGTCGTGCTCTTTGCGGGCGGAACCCTGCAGACGGACGGCTCCGGCAGCATCAACGGGCCGGTCACGAACTTCGGCTCCGCAGCGGGTTCATGTGGCGCGGTCGGGCTGACCGGCGAGGTCGTCCACTTCACCGGCGGCCTCGCACCTGGCGGCCGCTCGGCGGGCGCGGCGGCAATTGCCGGCGGGCAGTCGATCGGCACGCTCCAGATCAACGGACCCTATCGCCAGATTGCAAGCGACCCGATCCTCGGAACGAACAGCGGATCGCTGCTTCTTGAAGTCGTGCCCGGCAAGAACGGCCCCACGTGTGATCGTCTCACCGTGAACGGCACGGCGAGTTTCGGCGGCGGCCTCTTCGTCGAGTTCCCCGAGGGTGACCCGGGCGACTTCACCGAACTCGAGGTGATCACCGCGTCTTCGATCGACTCGGCGCGGCCCACCTTCGACGTGGCGCTCATGCCCGGTCTCCCCGACGGCCGCTTCGTGCGGCTCGACCCGATTTCATTCCTCGGCGGTGGCGGTGGCCTCACGATCTCGATCTCGAGCCTCTCCGAGCTGCTCGGATTTGGCGACGCGAGCGAAGTCGGCTTCACCAACCCGCCCCTCGCGGCGGTGGCCGAGGACTTCGATGGAAAGAACGGGCCCGACCTCGCCGTCACGCTGCGCGGCGTCACGCCGACGAGTCCGGGCGCGCTCCTTGTTCTCTTTAACGACGGAAACGGCGGCCTCGACGGCGTGATCCAACTCCCACTCGGCGTCGAGCCTGCCGACATCATCGCAGCGCCGCTTCGGCTTGGCGGGCCTGCGATCGACTTGGCCGTGGTCAACAAGGGAAGCGACACGCTTCAGGTCTTCATCAACGATGGAAACGGCCAGTTCTCGCTTGGCGGAACCTATCCGACGGGGCAGGGGCCGGTTGCGCTCACGGCGGCGCCGATCTTTGCGAAGGGCTTCGTCGGCGGCGCGTACGACATCGTGGTTGCGAATAGCGTGAGCAATACCCTGACCACGTTCTTCAACCCAGGCAATCCGCAGACGATCACGCTTATCCAGCGCGACATCATTCCGACACTCGTCGAGCCGTCCGACATCGATGGCGTCGATATCGACAACAACCGCACGTTCGATCTGCTCGCCGTCTCGCTGCGTGGCAGCGGGGTGGTGTCGCTCTTCGAGTTCGACGAGACGTTCCAGACGTTCGGCGGTTCGAGCGACTTCGCAGTGGGCGATGATCCGGTCTCGCTCGTGATTGGCGATCTTGACGGCGACGGGCTGAAGGACATCGTGACCGCGAACGAGATCAGCGACTCAATCAGCGTGCTGCTCAACCGGACGCCTGCTTTCGGCGGCGTGAACTTCGCGCCCGCCGTGAGCCTGCCCGCGGGCGGCTCGCCGCGCTCGGTCGTGCTCGGAGATTTCGACCGAGACACCGTCGACGGCGCGAGCCCAGACCTCGACATCGCCGTCACCGCACGCGCAACCACCGACGCGAACGCGCCGCGCGTGGTCAAGGTCTTCCGCAACGACCGGAGCGGCGGAATCCTCGTGCTTGCTCCGGCGCCCGACGAGACCTTCCCGGGCTCGCCGCGCATTCTGCTTGCCGAGGAGATGGATGCGGAACCGGGCGTTGATCTCGTCGCGGTGAGCCTTGGCGCATCCGGGCTCGAAGGTGGGGCACTTCTCGGGGCAGGCGGCGTTGTTGGCGTGAAGTCGTCGGCCGGCGTGGTGTGCGTCGTTGGTGACGTGAACTGCGACGGAGTCGTGAACGCCAGCGACCTCGGCGCCCTGCTGAGCGCATGGGGAAGCGCGGATCGTTCCGCCGACTTCGACCGCGATGGCATCGTGGGCGCGGGGGATCTCGCCGCGCTTCTCTCAAACTGGGGCGGCGATGCGTCGTGATGGATCACGCAAGCGTCAGACAAGTCCTCCGACGGCTGAGGCGTAAACCTTGAAGGAGCGAGTTATGTTGAATGCACCGATGCGATTCCGAGTGGGAAC
>JBILDS010000315.1:0-2909 GCA_044352505.1 Phycisphaerales bacterium | reverse complement strand
GGAAGACCTGCTTGATGATCGGAAGCGATGGGTGGTCGAGGACGGGCTTGTCGGCCATGGGCGGCAGTATAGGGACTCGCGACCGGTGCACGGCACGCTCCGTGCACCACGTGCGGTTCGGTGCGGCACGGGCGGTGGCGACTGCTCAAAATCTAGTGTCGGAATCGGCGCACGCCGGTCACGAGGCACGTCACGCCGCGTTCGGCGCACAACTTGAACGTGTCCTCGTCGCGCTTGGAGCCGCCCGGATGCACCAGGCACCGCACGCCCGCGTCGATCAAAAGTCGCGGCCCGTCGTCGAAGGGGAAGAACGCGTCGCTTGCTGCGACCGCGATGCCGGAACCCTCGCGGACGCGCGCCCCCGACTTCTCGACGGCGTTGCGGCAGCTTGCGACCCGGTCCATCTGCCCGGCACCCGCGCCGAAGAGTTGCCCGTCGCGTCCGATGCACACAGCGTTTGACTTGAGATGCTTGACGACCGCAGTGAGGAACGCGGCGTCGCGCAGCACAGCGTCGCTCGGCGCTGGGCCAGCCGCGACCACGAAATCGGCCGCCACGATCGCGTGCGTATCCGCCTCCTGCGCAAGGAACCCGCCGGCGATCGAACGGATGAGTACCGCCTTCGGCGCTGCACCCACCGGGCCAACCGCCAGTAGCCGTGCGTTCTTCCAGCGCGCCGCGAGAAGCGCGAGCGCGTCTGGGTCGTACCCCGGCGCGACCACGACCTCGAGGAACTTCTCTCCGGCGACGATCTCCTCGGCGGCGGCCCGGTCGACCGTGGCGTTTAGCGCCACGATTCCGCCGAACGCAGCAAGCGGGTCGCCCGCATATGCCTTTGCGAACGCGTCGCGCAGCGTGGCACCCACGGCGGCGCCGCACGGATTCGTGTGCTTCACGACCACGGCGCCGGCAAGACCGGGCGCGATCTCACGGAGATCCTGCACGAGTTCGAGCGCAGCCGCCGCGTCGAGCAAGTTGTTGTAGGAGAGCGGCTTCCCGTGCAGGAGTTCCGCGGCCACCACGCTCGCCCCCCGGTAGGTCGGGTCGCGATAGACCGCCGCCGACTGATGCGGGTTCTCGCCGTAGCGCAGCTCACCCTCGTTCACGCCGCGCAGCTCGAAGACCGGCGGAAAGCGGTTGCCCGCGCGTTGGCTCATCCACGCGGCGATCGCGGTGTCGTACGCAGCGGTGCGCGCGAACGTGGCGGCCGCGAGCGTGCGGCGAAGTTCAAGCGTCGTCGCGCCCTCGTTCTTCGCAAGTTCGCTCGCCACCACGTCGTACTGCGACGGATCGGTCACCACCGCGACGAACTCGTGATTCTTCGCGGCTGAGCGCAGCATCGACGGGCCGCCGATGTCAATCTGCTCGATCGCCTCGTGCTCGAGCACACCCTCGCGGCGCACCGTCATCTCGAACGGATAGAGGTTCACGCACACGAGGTCGATCGGCGGAATTCCGTGCTCCTCCATCGCCTTCACGTGCTCAGCGACGTCGCGCCGCCCGAGCAAGCCGCCGTGGACGCGCGGATGCAGCGTCTTCACGCGGCCGTCCATCATCTCGGGGAATCCCGTGAGCTTTTCGATCGGAACAACAGGAATGCCCGCCGCTGCGAGCGCCGCAGCGGTGCCGCCGGTCGAAACGATTTCCACGCCGAACGACGACAGCGTCTTTGCAAACGGGATGAGATCGCGCTTGTCGCTGACGGAGATCAGCGCGCGACGGAGACGAACATTTCCATGCATGGCGGGGTTCCGACCAAAGTGTCAGCCATTGGACGCCGCGGCCGCCGCAGCCGACTTCATCGGCGAAAGGCGCTGGATGCGACCGTCGCGCGACCACAGCACAAAGCCGCCGGGTTCGAGCGCATCGGCGACGAGTTGATCAACCTTCGGCAACTCAACCATGCCGACGATGTCGCCATTGGCCATGCTCACCATCGTCACGGTTCGGCTGTCTGCGCACCACAACACAAGCGCATCGCCGCCGCGCGCAGCGGTTGTCGTCACGGGAGCGCCCATGAGACCCGTGCGCTTCCATCGCACATCGCCAGCGAGATTTCCCTCGGACTTCTGCGTGAACGCAACGAGCCCCTCGCCCGGGATCGATTGCACCACGAGGTCGCCCGCAACAAACGGCGGCGTTGTGAGCGGCGACTGCGTGAAGTACTTCCACAGCGTCGCGCCGTTACTCAGGTCGAACGCGTAAAGGTACTGGTCTTCGCTTGCAACGAAAACAACACCATCTCCGATCGCAGGCGTGGCGCGCACGCCCGCCAGCAGCTTCTTGCGCCAGTACGAGTTGCCGCTCGACTCGTCGAGGACGACAACCGTGCCCTCGCTCGACGCGGCAACGATGCGCCCGCGGCCCACAACGGGCGCGGCCACCAACGGACTCTGTCCGATCGGTCCATCGATTGTGTACGCGCGGCGCTCGAAGCCCGTGGCGCAGTTGAACCACGACAGCTGCCCAGTACGGGTCCCAAAGACGAGTTGGTCGCCGGACACGATCGGCGCGGTGCTGGGAACGGCCCTGAAGCGCTTGCGCAGGTTGGATGCGCCATCCTTCGCATCGAGCCCGAACACGCCGCTGTCGGTGGTAATCATGACGCGCGACTCGAGGCCGGCGCCCGTGTCCACTTCGACAATGTCGAGCGCAAGAACCTTGTCAACAAGTTGCGCCGCAGACGCAGTCCACGCGCGGTCGCCGTTTCCGGGTCGAAGAAGCGTGACTTCGTTTCGGTTGTTCAGCGCGAGAATTCCCTGAGGCCCGGCGCTCAAGCGCGCAATTGACTGCCCAGCGGGAAGCGGGACGAAGTTCTGCCACGCAATGCTGCACCCGAGGTCGGCGGCAACCTTGGGGCCGACGAGGTAGACGCGCTCGACTTCCGCGGCGTCCTGCTCAGGTCGCGA
>JBILDS010000314.1:0-2920 GCA_044352505.1 Phycisphaerales bacterium | reverse complement strand
CAGTGGTCGAGTCAAACGCGCTCGTCGTTGTTTCGGCGCGAGTGCGTCTGTCTGCGCCGACGCGGAGGCTCTGCACAATTGCGCGACTTGGGATGGCAGTGCTTCGTCACCGCAAGGGGGGCAAAGCCTCCGCATTGGGTGTTGGAAGGCGCAGCAACCAGCACGATCTAGATCCACGCCGTTGTCGCGTCCACCCCGAGATTGCGGAACGCTCCCTTCCGAGAAGTTTGCGTACGCCTCCTACAACCCATGCATCACCGTACGAGCAGAGATGGGCCGTCCATCTCCGAGCCGTCGACATGCCAACTGGAGCAAGGGAGAACATGAGTACACGCAACCGCCCACTTACGGTCATCGTCATCGCCGGTCTTCTACCGATCGCCGCAGCCAGCGGCGCAGGAGAGACTTGGTCCACCGTTGTCAACAACGGCGACGTGATGCCAAACTCGACGAAGTTGTTCAACAGTTACAACCAGCCCTCGATCGATTCATCGGGTTTCGTTGTGTTCCGCGCGCGGAGCAAGGGCCCCGGCGAACCCGTGCGCGGCATTTACGCGCGTGACATGTCATTTGTTGGCGCTCCGCTCGCGGCCGTCGCAGCGGTGGGGGACGAGGCGCCGCAGCCGAACAACACGCCTGCGGGCGGATCGGGTTCGGGCGGTGGCCTTGCAGAACTGCTTGAATTCCCATCATTCCCGAGGATTGACGTTGCATCGCGCATGATCGCAACGCGCGCCCAGACGCAGCCAACTTGGACGTTTCTCTTAGAGGACGGCAGCGAAAGCCGAGCGGGAACCGCAAGCGTGTACGCGACCGTCGAGGGGCAGTTTCGAACTGGCGCGTGTCTCCTCGGGTCCGTTCGCGATGCTGGCAACGGTGCACTGGTGTTCCCGTGGTGGCGCGTTCCTGGGGCACCGGAAGACACGCGCTTCGATCAGTTTCCAGGCGCTGCATCGCCCTCTGACAACGAGTTCGTTGTCTTCAAGGGGAACTGGACTGACGCGATTGCTGCAACCGGGCGCACTGGCGTCTACTTTCGAAGCATGAGGGCGATGGGTGGAATGGCTCCGGTTCAACGAATTGCCGATTCGCAGATGGCAATCCCGGGGCAAACCGGACCGATGCTTGTGCCGTTCGGAAGCACAGCGCCGCCAAGTGCTGCGTTCGGGCGCATGGTGTTCCTTGGTCTTGACAATGAGGACGCGCCCACGATGGGCGGAATCTACCTTGCCGAACTCTTGCCCGACCCACCACTCGACGCCCTCGTTGAGATTGGCGATCAGGTTCCGGGTGAGCCGAAGGGAACGTCGTTTACCCGAATCGGTGAGGCGCTGTCGTTCGACGGACGATGGGTTGGCTTCTGGGCCGCGTGGGGAAGCGAGACACGTTCCGTCGTGCTCACCTGCCCGCTCGACGGCAACGGGGCGATCATTGAGTTCTGCAATGAGCAATATCCGAAGGGCTTCGCGGTCGAAGTGCCGGTAGAGCAAGGGTTCTTCGTGGTCGATACGCGAACCGGGGAATTGCACAGCGTTGCGAAGACCGGTTCGGTCATCGATGACATGATGTACTGGAACTTCTCAGGTAGCCCGCCGGGAAGCGGTGGGGGCAAGGGTGGCGACGAGGGTGGCGAGCAAGAACCCCCGCGCTGGCGTTCGGCATCGTTCATCGCCGTGTCGGGTACGGGGCCGAACACCTTCCAAGCCGTGTTCAAAGCTCGTTCGGAAGGTCAAGATCGTCTCTTCCGGAGCAGTGGGTCGGGGGGAGAGCCAGAAGCGTTTGTTGGGACGGGGAGTTCCGGCGTCGAGATCGATGCGGAGGCGCCGGCCGCTTCAGCGGTTGTCTCGGTCGGGATCGAGCGTGACGGGCTTCGAAATGGCGTCTTGGCGATGACTGCGAGCATGCTTGATGAGACCACTGGTGAGTCTTGGGCCGGGGTGTATGTCGTCCCACTCTCAGCAAACCCGCGATGTGTGGCAGATCTCGACGGCGATGGCTTCGTGAACGCGGCAGACCTTGGCTTGCTGTTGGCACGCTGGGGCTGTGTGGCGAACTGTGTCGGAGATCTCGACGGCGACGGCGCGGTTGGTGCGTCAGACCTCAAGGTGCTCTTGAACGTATGGGGCGCATGCGATCACGGCGGCGTTTGAGTTCAGGATTCGTCACGCCCGGCGCGTGCCGGCGGGAGCTGCGCTCCTTCCGGCATGCGCTGGGCGATTTTTTGCTGCACCGCACGTGCCGTGCAGCGGGGGGGGCGATTCTCGGCCTTGCGTGTGCGTCAGAGATTGCGCGTATCTCCAGGTTCTGGCTGAGCAACTCCTCGATGGATCTTGTCTTGACCCCTGACGGCCGACCCTCTCGCGGCCGTGTTCACCCTCCACGAGTCTTCCGGTGCCATCGCTGTTCAACTCGTGCTCCGCTCTGTTCCGTCGCGCACTCGCTGCTTTTGGGTCGTCTATTGACATGCTGCGCACGCATCGCAGTCCTGCACACGCACTTGCGCTTGCGCTGGCTGTGCTCGCGTCACCCACCGTCGCGCAGGCGCAACCCGCCTGCGATGCCGATCTTGACGGCAGCGGCGTCGTCGGCGGTGCCGATCTGAGTGAGCTGCTCGTGGCATGGGGCTCGTGCGCGGGATGCGCGGCCGACATCAACGGCGATTCAGCCGTCGACGGCGCCGATCTCGCGATGCTTCTTATCCAATGGGGCGAGACCTGCGTGCAGGGGCCCGTCGTCTAGTCGATCTCGCCTGCGAGCGGTCCGCGCTGGGGAACCACCGAGGTCGTCATCACCGGCAGCAACCTCGGCTCCGTGCACGGCGTCGTCATCGGAGATCGCGCAGCCGCGGTGCTCTTCGCGAGCGACACCGCGCTCGTCGCGGTGACTGCTGCGGGCGATGTCGGCCCCGCCGATGTCGTCG
>JBILDS010000004.1:0-32206 GCA_044352505.1 Phycisphaerales bacterium | reverse complement strand
CGGCCACCAGTGGCATCAACGCAAGGATGCGTTGCAAGGCTTCCATCAGCTGGTTCGCCGGGCGCCGAAAGCAGTAGCCCGCGCGACACACCATCGAACCGTGCTGCGATCACGACGGGTTCAATCGACATGCCACGAAGGCTTTCCGCTGAGCGAATCGCGTCGCGACCAAGCAGCACCCCAGAAAGCAGCGCACCCCAAAGAAGCGCAGACGATACGCTCGCGAGCAGACCGATCACGCTGAGGCCGAAACCCACGAAAAGCATCGGCCCGCGCCCGCCACGGCGAAGGCCATCGACAGCTGCGCGCACACCGAGTGGTGCGAAGAGAAGCCCAAGCAGAAGTGGCGACAACAGAATGCTGACGATTCCGAGTGTCAGTGCACCCGCCGCAGAACGCCGCTCGAGCCATTCCAAATCGACGGGGTCGAGTTCATGATCGCGAGGCTCGTCAGCGTCGCGGTTGCTGCTTTCCATGCGGTTGACTGTACCCGCTCCGACAGCTTGGGTCGGTTGAGGTCTGCACGATCCGTCATGCTTTCACACGTGCCTCCTGCAGGTGTCACTTGAGGCGCGGCACTCGACCCTCCATTCAGGTTGATCCGAGGCCAGTATGAGGCGGTTGAGACTTCTCGTTGTCGGATACGGAAGCACTCTCGCGATGTGCAAGACGTCGAAGCACTCTGCGCACTCGGGTCGGCAGTCGTCGTTCACCAGTGTTCAGGAACCTGCGAGCAAACGGACTCGCTGAAGCCACCATCAGAACCCCAACGATTGTGAGCGGAAACCCCGGAACGATTGGGAGAATTCCGAGCACGATCCCGACCGTGATGAATGCGAAGCCCACCACCAGGAGAACGACCCGAGCGGTGGCACTCCGCGACGTCTTCGGTTCGCGAAACAACGCACCAGCAAGCAATCGCGCTTGGCGCCGTCGGGGCTCAGGTGGACGAATTCGGGACATTCAAGGAAAGGCTAGGGGCGAAGTGCTTCCCACTGTGGCGCGTCCGCGAACTATCGCTGAATTCGCGTGGATAGGGGGTTGGTTGAGGACTTCCGTTCGACTCAGGCGTATCTGAGACTACATTCTTCCCTTCCATGCCCAGCTCACACCACGCAATCGGATCCCTTCGCGCTTTCTCCTCCGTCTCGGTCGTTGCCATTGTTGCCGCACTCTCTGGCGCCAACTCCGCAAGCGCGGCTGTTCGGTACGTTCGAGCCGATCTGACCAGCGGTGCGAACAATGGCACCAGCTGGGAGAACGCGTATCAAGGTGCGGGCGGTATTGCCACAGCGCTCGCGGCAAGCGTTTCGGGCGACGAGATCTGGGTTGCGGCCGGAACCTATAAGCCCACGACCGGAACGTCGCGTGCTGCGTCGCTGACCCTGAAGACCGGCGTGGCGCTCTACGGCGGCTTCAGCGGGACAGAAATGTCCGTCGCGGAACGCGACCTTGGAGTCAACATCACCACCGTGACGGGCGACCTCCTTGGCAACGACAACGGCACACTGAATCTCACAGACAACAGCTACCACGTCTTCATCGGAACCGGAGCTGGCTCGACCGCCGTTCTTGATGGCTTCACGATTCGAGGCGGAAACGCGAACGGCGCAGGCACCTCGAACTACGACAAGGGCGGAGGGCTGTTCATCTTCCAGTCCGGAAGCCCAACGATCCGCAATTGCAGATTCATTGGAAATCGCTGCACATTCGGTGGTGGTGCGGTGTACATCTTCGCCGCAGCGGGAACGTTCATTGATTGCCGGTTCGAGAACAACGTTGGGGGAAGTTTCGGCGGTGCGTTTGATATGAACAACGTCGTCGGTACGTTCGAGCGCTGTGTGTTCATCGGCAACAGTGCCGCTCGAGCAGGCGCATGCGAGAGCTTTGGTGGCTCGCAGACGCGATACACCAATTGCATCTTTCGTGGAAACACCGCCACGGGCTCTGGTGGAGGTGGTGCTCTGTGGATTGGAAACAGCAGCAGCGTGACCGTTCGTAACTCTACGTTTGTCGCAAACAATGCCACCTCGCTTGCGGGATGCATCATCAACACAAGCGGCGCATCGACCGTGGCGAATTGCATCCTTTGGGCGAACTCAGGGCCTGGCGGTACGACGTCGGCGAATCAAGTCACCAATTCTGGTGGCACGACGAACGTGTCATACTCAATCGTGCAGAGCGGCTTTACTGGTACGGGCAATCTGAACATCAACCCAGACTTTCTCGATCAGGCTGCAGGCGATTTCCGATTGAAGCCAGCATCTCCCGCGATCGACTCAGGATCGAACTCGCTCGTGCCGGCCGGTACGACGCTTGACTTTGACCGGCTTCCCCGCTTCGTCAACGATCCTGATGTGAGCGACACAGGTGTCGGAACTGCGCCGATCGTTGATCGCGGCGCGTTTGAACGACAGGTGCCGCCGCCGCCGCCGTGCCCGGCGGATCTCAATGGGAATGGCGCCGTCGACGCAGCCGACCTCGCAGCGCTCCTGAGCGCCTGGGGCAAGGGCGGTGGCGCAGCGGACATTGATGGAAATGGCTCGGTGAATGCCGCAGACCTGGCGACCCTCTTGGGCGCGTGGGGTGCATGTCCGTAAGAACCTGAGAGCTCCTAGGCAACCCGATTTCAGCCCAGATTGGGCAGACAGAACCTTGGTTCTGAATGCCCACGGGCGTTTCGATTTCGCTATACTCTCCGACCCGTGTGCGACCGTAGCTCAATTGGATAGAGCACGAGCCTACGAAGCTCGGGGTTGCAGGTTCGATTCCTGCCGGTCGCGCTTCCCGCCCTGCCTCTTGGCAGGGTGGTTCGTTTTTGAGGCCCCCGTCTTGGGCGGATCCAGGGGCGGACCCGTGGCCGAAACCATGGTCGAAACCGTGGCCGAAACCATAGCGGGATCCGGGGCGGATTCTCGATGTGCGCTTCTGAGGCCGCTTGCGAAGCCGACGCTGCTTGACGCGGTCACACTCTCGCGGACGATCGCGAACAGAGCATCACGGTACGCTCGACGCGACGGAGACGGTCGATCCGTCTTGATCCACCGGATGCGTCTGCGCAGTCAAGTCGGTCGCACCTGCAGTGCCAACCTCCGCCGATACAGAACCTGAGGTCGGCGCAGGAGCGCTGGTTGACTCCGACGCGCGAACCAACTGCGAGAGTCCCAGGGGCAGCACGGCCGCGCCAACGCCGCAGACGATTGCCGCAATGCGTGGCCACGAACTCGGTACAACTTGGATGGACTCTGTACGAGCGTTTGGCTGACCAAGCATCGGCGCCGCGACAAGTTGGAGGTAGTACCCAGCACCAATGGCGCTGTTGACCGCCGCGAAGATCACAAGCATCGTCTGCTCAGCCTCAAGTGCAGCTGAGAAGATCGCCAACTTGCCGAAGAACCCGATGAGCGGGGGGATTCCGATCAGACTCACTGCAGAAATCGCCAGCGCCCATGCGAGCATTGGATGCCGAGTGCGGAGGCCCGCGAGATCGTCGAGCGTCTCGATTTCTTCCCCATTGCGCTCGAGTGATGCAATCACAGCAAAGATCGCCGTGTTCATCACGCCGTATCCGAGCAGGTAGAACATGACCGCGTCAAAGCCCGCGCCAGGGCCGGCGATGATTCCGACAAGCAGATATCCCGATTGGGCGATGGAGCTGTAGGCGAGCATGCGCTTCACGTTGCGTTGAAGCAGCGCGCCCACGTTTCCAAGGGTCATCGTCAGCACCGCGAGCATGAACAACACAAGCCCGAGGGTAAGTGGGAGCCCCTTGATGGCGATGACTTGCCCAGCCTCCACCACGGAGTGTCCTGACCAGCCGAACACACTCAGCAGGACGAAGAGCGCAAGCACGCCCGCGACCTTGGGCACAAACCCAAGGAACGCTGTGGTTCCGGCTCCAGCACCTTCATACACGTCGGGTGCATAGAAGTGCATCGGAACCGCCGCCAACTTGAACGCGATGCCCAGGATCGCGAGGATCCCGCCAACCAATGCCAGTGGTGGGATACCGCCGGTGGCCGCAGCCGCAGCGAGCGAATCACGCATCGCTGCCAACTCGAGCGTGCCCGTTGCGCCGTACAACAGGGCAAAACCATAGAGGAACGTTGCAGCCGAGAGCGCTCCGAGGAAGAAGTACTTCACGGCAGCCTCTTGCGCGCGTCGAGTTCCCCGACTCACGGCCACCATGACGTACGTGGGCAGACTCGCGAGTTCAAGCGCAAGGAAGAGCCAGATGAGGTCGGACGCGTTCGCGATCAGCATCGTGCCTGCGATCGCAAGCAAGAAGAACGCAAAGAACTCTCCTCGCATCACGCGAATTGGATCAAACGCTGCGTGTCCGGATTCAAACGCCTCCTCAAGCTTTCGGTCGATCGAAAAACTCGCAACCATAACGAGAGGAATCGCGATCGCTGCGATCAGTGGCTTTGCGAACCCTCCGAGCATCGGCAGAATGAGCCCGCTTCCCGCGACCGCATCGGTTCGATAGACGAACATCGATGCCGCAATCGCCGCGACAAGGAAGAGGATCGTGATCAGCGGGACGGACTTTCGCACACTTGCGGAGCGCGAAAGCCCGAGGACAGCAACGATCACTGCCCCAACGAAGAGGACGATCTCAGGCGCGATGAGCGTGAGCTTTGCCGTCATCGGAGCGGAGGCCAGGAGCGTGGAAAGAAGTGGTTCCATCGGTGTAGTACTCAATCCAGTCGGATCCAACTCAACGCGTGCTCTTCGGCACAAGCTGATCGAGGGTCTCGCCCACGCGAGCCATTCCTTGCGACGTGCCGCCATTTGGGCTCAGGAGAGAACCTTCACGGGCGTACTGCTCAACGAGCGCGGGATACTTCTCGAGAACCTTGTCGACACTGGGGGCGATTGATTCGAGCATTGGGCGTGGATAGAAGCCGATCGCGAGACAGATCAAGGCGAGTGGCGCAAGGATTCCGATTTCGCGACCAGAGAGGTCGCGAGGCAATGCGCCGTGACCTCGGCCGCCATCGCTTGCATGATCGTGCCCGCCTTGTCGATCTCCGTGCCCAGCGTCGTGCGCATGCGCACTTGCATGACCATGACCCGTTGGTTCTTTCAGCGGGCCCCAGACGAGCTTGCCCAACATCAACAGCAGGTACATCGCAGCCAGCACAAGGCCTAGCCCCGCGACGAGCGCCCACCATGGACCAAGCAGACCCGGATACCCGGTGGTCGCCCCCGGCTCTGCCGTGAAGCACCCCATCAGACAGAGGAACTCCCCGATGAATCCGTTGAGCCCCGGAAGTCCGAGACTGGCCAGTGTGAAGAACACCATGAAGAAACTCCACACCGGCATCACCCGGAACAATCCTCCGACTTGGTCCATGTCCTTCGTGTGGTAGCGCTCGTACATCATGCCAATACAGAGGAACAGCGCGCCAGTCGAGAGTCCGTGGTTGATCATGTACATGACCGAACCGGTCGCACCGAGCGAGTTCAGTGAGAACAGGCCAAGCATGCAGAAGCCGAGGTGGCTCACCGAGCTGTACGCCACGAGTTTCTTGGCGTCGCGCTGCACCCAGCAAATGAGGGCAGTGCCCACGATGCCGATGATGCAGAGCACAGCGATGAACTGATCGAGTTCGATCACACCTACCGGAGTCGCAGGCAGCGCGATGCGATACACGCCGTAGGTGCCGAGTTTGAGCAGCGTTCCTGCCAGAATCACAGAGCCTGCGGTCGGCGCTTGATCATGGGCGAGTGGGAGCCATGTATGAACGGGGAAGAACGGAACCTTCACTGCAAATCCAGCCATCAGCAGGATGAAGACCCAGAATTGCTGTGAGGCGCTGAACTCAGTGCTTGCGAATGCGGTGAGACTCGCGAGGTCAAACGTCCATGCACCCTTCACCGCGGCGTGTTGGGCGGCAATGTAGATCACACCCGCGAGCGTGAGCATCGAGCCGAAGAATGTGTAGAGGAAGAACTTGACACTGGCTGCGCGCCGCTCGGCTCCGCCATAAATCGCGATCAGGAAGTACATCGGTACAAGCGTGAACTCGTACGCGGTGTAGAAGACGATCGCATCGCGCGCCAAGAACACGCCGAGCATTGCCGCCAACAGCAGCATGAACCAGCCGTAGTACTCCTTCTCGCGCTCCTTGACCGCCGTGAATGAGCCGATCATCGCCAACGGCATCAGGAATGTCGTGAGCAAGACAAGCATCATGCCGACGCTGTCGGTTCCGAGCGTCAGATTGATTCCAAGCGACGGCATGACAGCGAGGCCGGCGGAGTTTGGAGCGATCGATCCGTCAGACCAGCCGGGAAACTCCCATGCAAGGACGAGCGACACGGCAAACACAGCAAGGGAGCCGAACGTTGCGATCCACCGCGCGAGCCGCGTCGGAGCAAGCGCGATCAGCGCCGCTGCGAGCAGCGGTCCAAGGATCAAGAGTGAAGTGAGGGTCGGGAGCATCGGCCGTTCCGTGACTGATTGGGTGTCGTGACTGGTTTCGATCGGGTTGTGTCGGCGGGCAAGGAAACTGTCGGATTCGATTGAAGAGCGAACAAAGTCCGGCTGCAATCAGATGGCGTCATCCGCCGTTGATCCAGAGCCAGAAGATGCACGCGGTGATCAACGCGATTCCGATCGCCATCGTGGCTGCGTAGCCCTGGAGTGCGCCGTTGTAGAGAGGCTGGAACGTTCGACCAAGCAGCCTTGGGAGCCGTGCAGTTCCGTCGACAAGTGCGCCGTCGATCACGTAGCGATCGACGAGTTGTAGGAAGTGCCCTGCAAACGCAGCAGGCATTCGAATGAGCACGTGGTAGATCTCGTCGACATACCACTTGTTCTCAAGAAGGAGCGGGAGCCAGCGTGTGAGTCCATTCGAGAGAAGCGCCGCGCGGAGACGGTCGGCGGCTGCCCGATTGAGCAGGTGAAGGAAGAGCGCGAGCAAGATTCCTGCGATGCCGACAACACTCGCAACCACACTTGTTGCCTTATGCACATCTTCGATACCTGTGAACATCAGCGCGTGATGGGCATGCGCACCGTCTTCCGCGTGATGCCCAGCGGCGCCCGCGACCGCGGTCGAGTTCGTCACCATGGTTTGAACCCAGTTCGCTTCGCCGCGCATCGCCATGTAAGCGGGAACCGCGGCGAGGAGCGCGCCCACGCAGATCAGCAGTAGGACGCCGTTGATCGCCAAGCGCGGTCCATGAGGATGCCACGCGTGGCCGTGCGCTGCACCGTGACCGTGCGCTGCATCGTGCGAATCGGCATGACCGTGACCATGACCATGAGCGTGATCGTCACCGCCATGACCGTGGATTTCATCGCCGGGCTCGTACTTCGTTGGGCCGCCGCAAACGCGGAACCACACGCGGAAGGTGTAGTAGGCCGTCAGGAACGCTGTAAACAGCGCGATCCAACCGAGTGCCGCTGCACCTGGGGTGCTGCTTGCAAACGCTTCGGCAATGATTGAATCCTTCGAGAAGAATCCGGCCGTGAATGGGAACCCTGCGAGGCAGAGGCACCCGATCAGGAACGTCCAACTGATGATGCCGAAACCCTTCACATTGCGCAGACCGGAGAGCTTCCGCAGATCGAGTTGCCCCGCCATGCCGTGCATGATTGCGCCGCAGCAGAGGAAGAGAAGCGCTTTGAAGAAGGCATGGGTAAAGACGTGATACACCGCACCGAATGTTGTTCCCACGCCGAGGCCGAGGAACATGTACCCAAGCTGCGAGACCGTTGAATAGGCCATGACACGCTTGATGTCGTATTGCGCCATGCCGATTGTGGCGGCCAGCAGCGCCGTCGCGCACCCAATCCAAGCCACGGTTGGAAGCGCTGCCGGATGGAGCTCGAAGAACGGGAAAAGTCGCGCGATGAGATAGACGCCTGCGGTCACCATCGTCGCCGCGTGGATAAGCGCCGACACTGGGGTCGGGCCTTCCATGGCGTCGGGTAGCCAGACGTAGAGAGGAACCTGGGCGCTCTTGCCGAACGCACCGAGCATCAAGCAGTACGGGATCAGCGCCTTCGACCAGTCGCTTGACCCCGCCGACGCAGAGACGTCACTCGCAAGCGCTTGGAAGAGCGCGTCGTAGGAAACCGAGTCGTAGTTCCACCAGATCAAGAAGATGCCGAGCGCAAGCCCAAGGTCGCCGATGCGGTTCACAATGAACGCCTTCTTGGCGGCCGCGACTGCACTGGGCTTTGAGTAGTGGTAGCCAATCAGCAGATAGCTCGCGAGACCCACGCCTTCCCAACCGAGGTAGAGCAGGATGAGGTTCCCGCCCATGACGAGTGCACCCATCGCGAAGAGGAAGATGCTGACTGAGCCGAAGAAACGCGCATAGCCCTTGCCAACGTCGCCCTCCATGTACTCCGTCGCGTAGATCGCGATGAGGGATCCAAGTCCCGTCACGAAGAGCATCCACAGCAGGGTCAGCGAGTCGACATAGAGCGCAAACGGCGCAAGGAAAGAGTGCCAGCGTGCCGATGCGTCGTCACCCCAAGAGAATGCCACCCAATCGAAGAGGTGGATGGTGCGAGCAGCATCGCTCGGGCAAGATCGGAACAGCATGAAGGTCACAGCAAACGCGCCGATGAGCGAGATGGCTGTGATGACCCCTGGCAGCTTTCCGCGCACACCCATGATGGCGCACAGGCCGCAAAGAATGGCGGAAACGGCGGGAAGGAGCAGGATCAGTCCGGCCCACGCGAGTTCCGGCGCAGCGACTGCGGCTGGAATTGCCGCGTCTGCGCCGAGAATCGCCGGGATTCCGGCTGCAACCTGAGTGCTGGCGAATTCAATCATGTCTTTGGCTCGTTGTGTCTTGCGATTCGTCCGACGCCGGCGCGTCCTACGCTCAGGCTTCCTTCAGTTCCGACCACGCCTCGGAATCGAGTGTTTCGCGACGACGGTAGAGGAGGACGATGAGGCCAAGCGCCAATGCCGCTTCGGCAGCTGCGACTGTCAGAATGAAGATCACGAAGACCTGCCCCGACACGTCGTGGTGGACGGCGCCAAACGCAATCATCGCAAGCGCTGCGGCCTGAAACATGAGTTCCGTGCCCAAGAACATGATGATCATGTTTCTGCGTGAGAGGAAGCCCACAAGGCCGCACGTGAAGAGCAGGGCACTTACGAGCAGCGCAATATTGACGCGCCCCGCATCAGCCGATGCAACAAGAGATGCGTGCACTGGCACGACCAGTTGTTCGAAATCAAACGTCATCGCGCACCTCCCGCGCCACCAGCTTCGCCATCAACGGTGAGTCGACGCATTCCTGCGAGGCTTCGCCTTTCGTCTTCACCGAGTTCGATCTGCTTGCGTGCCAAGATGACCGCGCCAAACAACGCCATCAACAAGACCACACCTGCGATCTCGAGTCCGGCTGGGTACTTCGACACAAGGTCGACACCAACCTGTCGTCCGTTGTCGGGAAGCAAATCAGGGGTGAGTGTGACGAGTTCGGGGGTCTCTGCGTCTGACACCCGAACTTCGACCGCGACTGAATCTCCGCTCATGCGCAGTGCAGAGCCTGCGCCGTTGCGGACGACTTCGGTCACCGTCGGCGAGACACCTTCCGCTCCTCGAGCTTTCCAGTTCGCCGTCAACGCTGTCTGCGCAGTCTCACGCATCAACTTTGGCATGGCATCGAGGCGCTGCCACGCTTCGCGCTCACCGATGGCGGCCGTCCGCTCCGAGACGTCATCGCGAAAGGACTGCGCCGATTTCGAGAAGTACGCTTCTGAGAGCGTCGCCAGCATGACGAATCCGAGCAGCACGGCACTTCCCGCCTCGCGGGGCACGCGGTCGTACCACGCGCTTCCGTCCTGTTCGGAGGGCGATTGCTGCGCAAGCATCAGCACGAACATGTAGGTAATCAGAATCGCGCCGGCGTACACAATGATCAGCGCGAATGCCATGAATTCCGCGCCAAGGAGCAAGAAGAGTCCCGCTGTCGCGATCACAACCAGGATGAAGTACAGCGCCGCGAACACGGGTCGCGGGTGCGTGATCATGCGAACGGCACCCGCAACACCGATGCAGGCAAACACGACGGGAAAGATCATTGGAAGCGCCGTCTCTGGCGTTCCATCGGTACCCGCGCGCTTCAAGGCTTCGACGACCAAAATCGCAAAACCGGCGATTCCGCCAACAGTCGCCGCGAGGCGCAGGCCGCGCGGCCCCGGACGCATCAACAGCGCCAGCGCAATCGCACTGATCGCACTTGCGATAGTGAGCGTGAGTGCCGGGGAAGCAACTGGTGTGGAAACGTCCTGCGCGAGTAGCGCGTGAAGAGAATCCAAAAACGTTGCTCCGCTCGGCGGCCGGAAGGTGGGGAAGGTGGAGAAGTCCATGCCTCGTGCTCGAAGCCTCGTGCTCGTAGGTTCTCGGTCTGGTTCTCGGTCGCGTGCGACGCACGCGAACGCGTCGGCGAGAGTCGGCCTCGCCGCCGATGCGCCCACGAACCGGGCGCAAGGTCGGGAATGTATGGCTCGCACGTCATTCCCGCAACCAAGCGCAAAGTCTGTGCGGCCCTCGCTCGCTACGATCCACCCCTTATGCCATCGCCGCTGAGGCGAGCCCTTCCAAATGCAATCACCATCGCCCGACTTGGCCTCGCGGCGGTCTTTTTTCTGCTTCTGCAGGGAATCGACCGCGCCGACCAAGCCGAATCGATCGCGGCGGTGGGGGCGTGGGCTATGGCGCTCTTCATCGTTGCCGCGCTGAGCGACATTCTGGACGGCTATCTCGCCCGGCGTTGGGGCGTCGTGAGCGTGTTTGGGCGCCTCATGGACCCGTTGGTCGACAAGATCTTGATCCTTGGCGGCTTCATTTACCTCGCGTCGCCAATCTTTGCGCCGAACGCCGACTACCAAATGATTGGGTCTGGAATCGCGCCGTGGATGGTGGTGGTGCTCCTCCTGCGCGAGATGCTGGTTTCTGGAATTCGGGCGCTGATCGAGTCACGCGGGGTCGCGTTTCCCGCGGACTGGTCGGGAAAGGCGAAAATGTTCGTCCAATCGTTCTGCGTCGGCTGCTGCGTGTTCGTGGCCACACGAATCGATCCGCCAGCGTGGATGGTCTACCTCCGAGATGGCTCAACTTGGGCGACAATCGTGCTCACACTCTTGAGCTCTGTGACCTACATCCATCGGGCGATCCGAATGCCGACTGAGAATCGGGGTACTGAATGACGCCGCGGCCAGGTTTCGGCAATTGGATTGCCACCGGAATGGGTCTAGGGCATCTCCGCCCGGCTCCGGGAACGTGGGGTTCGCTTCCTCCGGTTGTGCTCGCGATGGTGCTGGCGCTCGCGGAGACGAACCCCCGGCACATCGACATGGCGCTGGCGGCGCTTGGGCTCGTGTTCGGACTCGGTTGTCTTGTCTGGGGGCGCCAGGCAGAGGCTCGCTACGGCAAGAAAGATCCTGGCGCCGTGGTCGCCGACGAGATTGCCGGACAGTCCCTCGCGCTCATGTGGCTTCCTTGGAGTACCACCAACAACGCACGCGTGATTGCGACTTGCGCGATCGCCTTCTTCATGTTCCGCGTGTTCGACATCATCAAGCCGCCGCCGGCTCGGGGCTGGCAACGACTGGAGGGCGGCCTCGGGATCTTGATCGATGATCTCGTTGCTGGACTCTATGCGATGGTCGCGACGCAGTTGATCGTTCGCAGTCTCTGGTGATGCAATGCGCGAGTTTGCACTGCTCCATCGTGTCTTCGCGCGAAACGCTGAGCTCCCAAGCTCGGTTGTCATTCCGCCGGGCGACGACATGGCGTTGGTGTCACTCGGAGATCAAACGCGCGTTCTCATTGCTGCCGACAGCGCAATCGAAGGTCGACACACGCCGTTCGGCTGTGACCCGTACCTGATCGGATGCAAAGCCATGCTCCGGAACCTGAGCGACGTGGCGGCAATGGGCGCGGTGCGACCGGTGGCTACGGTGGCTTGCGCCGTGTTTCCAACGGGCACTGAGGAGTCGCGCGCGTGGCGCCTTGCGGAGGGATTGCGAGAGACGGCCGCCAGCTGGGGGGCACCGTTGGTTGGTGGCGATATCGCAACAATGCCCGCCTCAGTGGAAGGCGCGCCCATCATCGCAAGCGTCACCATCTTGGCAGTTCCTCTTTCGCCCACAGCGCGAATCACAACGCGCGCCGACGCACGCCCCGGCGATGGGGTGTATGTCACCGGTGTCATCGGTGGCGCATGGGACGCATCGACCGGCCTCGGCCGTCACCTGAACTTCACGCCGCGCATCGCCGCTGCGCAGAAACTTGCGGCGACTCTCGGCGAGCGACTCGGCGCGATGATCGACGTGAGTGACGGTCTTGGTCGCGACCTCGGCCACATCGCCGTTCAATCGAATGTCGCCATCGAGATTGATCTTGCGATGCTGCCCGTCGCGCCCGGCATCAACCCGCGCCGCGCGCTCGGACAAGGCGAAGACTACGAACTCGCGTTCACGGCGCGCGGCGAGGTGCCCAAGGAGATCGACGGGGTCGCGGTCACTCGGATTGGTTCGGTGATCGCGGGTCGCGGTACCGTACGGGCGCAATTCGAGGATGCATGGATCGACGCATCCACATCAGGTTTTGAGCACGATGGCACGACCCGCGGCGAGGATCTTCGAGGTGGCAGCGGGGAGGTGCGATGAGCGACACACGCCCCACTCTCCCACTCTCGTTTCATCTTCGTGATGCCGACGCAACCGAGCAGCTTGGCGAGGTTCTCGGCGACGTTCTCGGAAGCGAACCCGCGCCCCGCCCGGCGCGCACGCTTCTCTTGTCCGGGGATCTCGGATCCGGGAAGACGACCTTTGTTCGCGGCCTTGCGCGCGGGCTCGGTGCAGAGAGCGACGCCGTCGCGAGTCCAACGTTCACCATTCGCATGGATCACCCGGGATCGCGCCCGCTCGTTCATATCGACGCATGGCGCATGCAAGAACATGATGTCGAATCGGTCGGCCTCGACGAGGCACTTGCTTCGGATGCGGTGGTCGCAGTCGAGTGGCCAGAGCGAATCGAACGTGCATTGCCGACCACGCACATGCGTATTCGACTTGAGCACGCAAACTTCTCGCGTGGCGATGAAGAAGCAGGCGACACTGCGAACCTCGATCAATCGCACGACGGAAGTCTCGCGAACAAGTTGTATGAATTGTCCATATTGACGAATACAGAATCCGCCCAACCGACCCGCATCGCGACAATTTCCGCTTCTGGGCTTCCAGATGCAGTCGCGCGTCGGATTGCAGACGCGCTTACCCTTCTCGTGCGCGCGCCCCGCGTTGCAGCGCCGGTCTGTCCGCGCTGTGGAGCTTCCATTCTCTCCGACACCGCCGATCCGGCTGAGCACCCGTTTTGCTCTGCGCGCTGCCGCATGGCCGACCTCGGCGACTGGCTCTTGATGCGCCATCGGATCGCAGGATCTGAGACACCGGAAATCGACGAGTCGTGACGACGGCGAACGTGCGCGCGTGGTTCACGGCGCAATCGCAAAGATCTGAAACCGATGACCAACCGGCTTCCAGCCGAGTTCCATGCAGATTCGATTTCGCAGTGCGGTGAGTTCGTTGTTGCGAAACTCAACGCGTCGACCAGTTTTCATGCACACCATGAAGTCGCGTGGCTCACGCCCATAAATCAACTCGTAGTGCGATTGCTTGGCGTCAAACAGTGACTGCGTGATGATCCCCGCATCAAGGAGAAGGCGGATGGTGCGGTACACGGTCGCCTTGGAAACGTCGTGTCCGCGCGCCCTCAGGTCAAGCAGCAGCTCTTCTGCTTCAAACGCTCCGTCACGCGCAATGATCGCATCAAGGACGTCGGCGCGCTCTTGGGTGTACTTCAAATCCCTGCTCTTCAGAAATCGTCGAAACACAGCGCACAATGGAACAAATGCTGCGACGGCGGGGGCGCGATCGACTTCGACGGCCTCAGCGGTCGGTGCAGCGGTTCCATCAACGCGCGGAACAACGAACGGATCGCCCGCCGTAGTCGCGCGCGTATTGCCACCGGCATCGCTTGGCGAGCCTCGATTGCCGGCTGCTGCGCGCGCCCGGTTCGGCTGCGAGCCACTCGATCCATGCTGCTCAGTTCTGCGTGCCACGCGTGCGATCGTAGTGGGAGTTGGCTGATGAGACGTCGCGCGGGTGCGTGGCGCGTCAGACGTGACCCGTCAGGCGTGGATCGTTCGCCAACGCAACATTCAACGTCACCAGGATCGATCGCCGATCACTCCGAGCTGCGGCGATCGATCAGCGCTGACGCTTGCCAACCACTGCCTGCTCCCCTTTGAAGTCCGATAATATGTATTCTGTTAAGTGGGGTTTCCTCGCAGCCGCTGCATCCGTTCGGGTGTCGATTGGCTTCTCTTTGGAAAGCTCGCGCCGCATAGAGACGGCTTGAACGCATCTCACCGCCGGCGCCGCCATTCACTGCGTCAAGCAACCGTTCGAAACCGCGCCGCAAGAGAACCCTTCTCAGCCGGCCGTAGCCGCAGCCTGCAGCGCGCCGAGTTTGTCGAGTCCAAACGCTTCGTGGGTAATCCCGAGCGCACGTTGCGCATCTTGCTTTGCCACGATGCACGAGATCTTGATCTCACTTGTCGTGATGTTGTGAATCGCAATACCTGCTGCACCGAGCGCCGTGAACATTCGGCTTGCAACGCCCACATGACTCTTCATACCCGTGCCAACGACGGAAATCTTGGCAAGGCCGATCTCGATCGCCAGTTCGCCGGTACCAACCCGGTCAAGCACCTGCGACGCGGCGATTTTGACGTCGGCGAGATCGCCATGGTCGACCGTGAACGAGATCGACGCGATCTCGCCAAACTCGGTCTGCACGATGTCGTCGACAAGAATCCCAGCCTTCGCCACAGCCTCGAAGAGCATGCCCTGCACACCGGGGTTGTTGGGAATGCGCCGCAAACTCACGCGACCAAGATCAGGCTTCAACGCGGCACCGACCACCATGACATCTTCCATCTCGTGGGTCTCCCGACAAATCAGCGTGCCTTCATCAGGCCGCTGGCTGTGACGAACGTGAATTGGAACTCCATAGCGCTCGCCAAAGAGCACCGCACGCGGGTGCATGACCTGTGCGCCAAGGAGCGCGAGTTCGAGCATCTCTTCGTAACTGATGCGCGCGAGCTTTGAAGCAGTCGGAACCAGCCTTGGATCGGAAGTGTAAACCCCATCGACGTCGGTGAATATTTCGCAGACGCCGCCAGTCTCAGCAACCCGCAGTGCGCTTGCGAGTGCGACAGCCGTTGTGTCAGACCCGCCGCGGCCGAGCGTGGTGATCTCACCCGCCCCTGAGATACCTTGAAAACCGCACACAACAGGCACGCGACCGAGCCCGAGTTCCTCGTCGAGCCGAGCGCGAGCAACGCCGGTCACACGAGCCCTGCCGTACGCGCCATCTGTCGTGATCCCAACTTGTGCGCCGGTCAGGCTCGTCGCCGGCACGCCAATCGCCTCGAGTGCCATCGCAACGAGAGCCACAGATATCTGCTCGCCCGTTGCCATGAGCATGTCAAGTTCACGCCGCGACGGCGAGCGCGACACGCGCGAGGCGAGGTCGATCAGTTCATCTGTTGTGTGGCCCATTGCGCTGACCACGACCACCACCCTGTGACCCTCGTCGCGGCGCTCTTTGATGCGCGCAGCACAGCGTGCGATCCGAGCTGGATCGCCCACAGACGTACCGCCAAACTTCTGAACGAAAGTCGCCATAGTGCGCACGGACTGTAGCGAAACCGCGTGGCGCTGTGTGGCGCTCGCGTCAAGCCTCCGACGCCGCCATGCGATCGCGCTCCGCACGCTCAGCGCGCTTGCGGGCGCTTTCGTCCAGGATCTTTTTCCGCATTCGGATCGACGATGGCGTGATCTCAACGAGCTCGTCGTTCTCGATGTACTCGAGTGCGGCTTCGAGCGAATAGTCGCGGGCTCCCCGAAGGACGACGGTTTGATCCTTGCTCGTCTCGCGGAAGTTGGTGAGCGGCTTCATCCGCGTGATATTGATCACAAGATCGTTGTCACGGTTGTGCTCGCCAACGATCTGGCCGGCGTACACCTGGTCACCCGGGCGCACGCACATCACACCGCGATCCGCGAGCCCTTCGACCGCGTAGGCCGTCACGCGCCCGGTCTCAAGCGACATCATGACGCCGTTCTTTCGCTTTTGCTCTGTCCCACGAAGCGGCTTGTACCCGGAGAACGTGTGGTGCATCACAGCCTCGCCACCTGACGCGTTCAGAATTCGAGTGCGGAGACCGATGAGGCCGCGCGCCGGAATCTCTGCCTCGACGTGCATACGACCGGCTCGCTCTTCCATCTTGTGAATCTCAGCTCCGCGCGAGCCAAGCAACTCAAGCGAGCCGCCGAGGCCGTCCGGCCCGACATCGAGCGAGAGACGCTCATAGGGCTCACATCGAACGCCGTCGATCTCGCGCTCAATGACCTCGGGCTTACCGACCGTCAGCTCAAAGCCCTCGCGACGCATGTTCTCAAGCAACACGCCGAGGTGCAGCAAGCCGCGGCCGGACACATGGAACTCGTCGGCGCTGTCGCCGGGTGCCACGCGAAGCGCGACGTTGGTCTCAAGCTCGCGATCGAGTCGCTCTGAGATCTGTCGGCTTGTGACGAACTTGCCCTCTTTGCCGCCGAACGGACCGTCATTGATGCGGAACACCATGTGAAGCGTTGGTTCGTCGACCTTCACGCGGGCCATGGGTTGGGGGTTGTCGGGGTCGCAGATGGTGTCGCCGATATCAATCTTGCCAAGACCCTCGACCGCGCAGAGATCCCCTGCCTTGATCTCCGGCGCCTCGCGGCGCGCGAGTCCCTCGAAGCGATTCACCTTCAGCACGCGCGCCTTGCGCACGCTGCCGTCCGCACAGCAAATCGAGACCTGCGAGCCGCCCTTGAGTACACCGGCATAGACGCGACCGATCGCGATGCGGCCGACGTAGTCGCTCCATGCGAGGTTCGTCACAAGCATCTGCAGCGGCGCGCTCTCATCTGCGTTCGGCGGCGGCACGCGCTCAACGATCTCTTGGAAAAGTTCATCAACCCCTTTGTCGCGCGTATTGATGTCGCGTGCAGCCCAGCCGTTGCGGCCCGATGCATAAATGATCGGAAAGTCAAGCGCATGGTCATCTGCGCCGAGATCAACGAGGAGGTCGAACACCTCGTTGACAACGCCTTGCACGCGCGCCTCGGGCTTGTCGCACTTGTTGATGACGACGATGGGTTTGAGGCCAAGCTCAAGCGCCTTCGAAAGAACAAAGCGCGTCTGCGGCATCGGCCCTTCGAGCGCATCGACCAGAAGCAGGCAACCATCGGCCATTCGAAGCACGCGCTCAACTTCACCTCCGAAGTCGGCGTGGCCTGGCGTATCGAGAATGTTCACTCGGTACACCTCGCCGCGATGCTTCCCCTCACGGATCGTGTAGGTCACGGCACAGTTCTTCGCCAAGATCGTGATCCCGCGCTCGCGCTCAAGCGGGTTCGAGTCCATGACGCAGACATCACCTCCGTCACCGAGCGACACCACGCCGGACTGAGAAAGCATGGCGTCCACGAGCGTGGTCTTGCCGTGGTCGACGTGGGCGATGATCGCGATGTTGCGGAGATACTTGTCAGGCATTTGGATCGTGTTCCCCGAAATGAGGAAAGATCACAAGTGTAGCAAGACCCCCGCCGCAATCGCACGCAGCAAGGCGATCTCCGAGATGTTCGTTCAATCAGATGCCGTACAGCGGCCGTAACTTGCCCTCAAGATGCCGCATAAGCGGCTCAGCCGAGAGCGGCTTTCCGGTGACCCGCGTCACGAGTTCAGATGGCGTGAAGCGACGACCGTGCGCGTGGATATTGGAGTTGAGCCACGCCTTCAGCGGCGCGAACTCGCCGCGCGCAAATCCATCGACAAGCCCGGGAATCTCAGTGCACGCCGCCTCAAAGAACTGCGATGCGTAGAGATTTCCCAGCGTATACGTCGGGAAGTAGCCCATGGCGCCCATCGACCAGTGGATGTCCTGCAGGCACCCGCGGCGATCGTCGGGTACGTCGAGTCCAAGATAGTCCTTGTAGAGTTTGTTCCAGACGCTTGGAATCCCAGCGACTTCAAGACTGCCACCGATGATGGCACGCTCGATTTCGAAGCGAACCATGATGTGCAGGTTGTAGGTTGCTTCGTCACTCTCCACGCGAATGAAGCCTGGTTCGACCACGTTCGCGGCGCCGTAAAGATCATCAAGCGAGAAGCGCGCACAATCCTGTCCAATGATCCTGGGAAGTTCGCCTCTCAGCCATGCCCAGAACGCTCGGCTGCGACCGACCTGATTCTCCCACATGCGGCTCTGACTCTCGTGGATTCCAAGCGACACAGACTCGCCAAGCGGCGTGCCCACGCGCGCGAATGGCAGGCCTTGCTCGTAGATTCCGTGACCAGCTTCATGCATGGTTGAGCCGAGCGCATCGTTGACACACCGCTCGTTGTACCGCGTGGTCAGTCGCACGTCGTTGCAGTGCGAACCGGAGCAGAACGGGTGCGTCGAACGGTCGAGGCGACCGCGTCCGAAATCGAACCCGATCCGCTCCGCGACAAAGCGAGACAACGCTTCCTGCTCGAGAATTGGAACGTGGAAGTCATTGAACGCGTTCGACGGCTTCGTAGAAGCACCAGTGAGGTCGGCCACCAAACGCTGCAGGCGCGGCCGAAGCGGATCAAACACCGCCGAAACACCCTTGGCGGTGCACCCCGGCTCGTAGAGATCGGCGAGCGCATCCCAGCGCTCACCGCCTTCCGCAAAGCCATAGCAGTCGGCCTGCGCGCGAAGAAGTCCAACCAACTTCTCAAGCCACGGCGCGAACATTGAGAAGTCGCTCGCGGCCCGCGCCTGCGCCCACTCATGCTTGGCGATACTTGAGATGCGGGCCAGTTCTTCCACAAGAGATGACGGCAACTTTGTCGCCTTGTCATAGTCGCGGCGAGCCTCGCGCACCAATGCCGCAGTTTGTGCGTCGGCCATTGCACCTGTGTCGCCTTCCACCGCCTCGATCAGATCGCCACGTTCAAGCGAACTCGCACGCTCATGCACCAATCGAGCGATCAGCGCCTGTTGGCGCGCGCGCCATTCGAGCCCACCTGCGGGCATCATTGTTTCCTGATCCCAATCGAGGATGGAGTTTGAACTCGCAAGCAGTGCGGTTTCCTCGATGTGGCGAACGAGCGACTCAACGGTTGAAGAGGCGAGTGTGGTCATGCGTGGACTCCTCAGAACAGGGAAGCTTCGGGACGGAGTGTAGAGCACGGGAAAGAAAAACCGGCGCACCCAGAAGGGATGCGCCGGTGATTTTGAGTGGTACTTGTGTCTTTCGACGGGAAACTCCCGTCGCCGTGCAACGCAACTCAAGGAGTCGCGGGCTTCGACGCCGGGCTGACCGGCTTCAGAATCTCAATCAACTTCGTCTTGTCGCCCGTCGTTCGCGCCATGGCGTGATCGAGTGCCGTGAAGTTTCGGCTGTCAACCGCGGCCGGATCTGCCTTCGATGCCAGAAGCAGCGCAACCTTCTCAGCCGAACCGCTCTGCGCGGCGAGGTGAAGCGCGGTCATCTGAAGCTTGTTGCGAGCGCTAAGTTCAGCGCCTGCGTCGAGAAGAATCTTGATGCTTTCCGGCTTGCCTGTGCGGGCCGCACGGAGAAGCGGCGTGTCGCCTGTCTGACGATCCGCTGCTTTGAGGTCGGCGCCGGCCTTCACAAGGGTTTCCACCGTTTGCGGCTGACCAAGACCGGCTGCCCAGATGAGCGCCGTCCAACCATTGTCGTCGACCGCCTTCACGTCCGCGTCGCGCTCGAGGAGCAGCGCAACCGTGTCTGGACGACCGAAACCGGCAGCCCAGAGGAGAGGCGTCGAGTTGATCTGGTCGCGGATGTTGATGTCCGCGCCGTTGTCAACGAGGTAACGGACGAGCTCAGCATTGGTTTCGACCGCGCCCCAAATCGCAGTGCGTCCCTGCCGATCCTTCAGATTCGGATCAGCCTTCGCAGCAATGAGCTTCTCAAGCGCAACCTTGTTGCCGCCCTTCGCCGCCCAGTGCAGCGCCGTGCGCGCACCGGCGCGATCCTGCTCGTTCACGTCTGCGCCACCAGCAAGAAGCGCATCCATCTTCGAAAGGTCATTCGCACGGACAGCCGTGATGAGGTCGGTTGTGCCAGGGCCTGATGCCGCACGCGGGGCATTCGGTGCGGTCGGTTGCGTGGGGTCTGCCGCGTTGATCGCACGCCGCACCAGCGTGGTGAGTTGCGAACCCTTGGGGTGGTCGGTCTTCACCATGACGCGCTTCTGGCGACCGGTTTCCTCCCAGTTCGCCCAATCAACTTCCAACACATGCTTGGTCGCGGCTTCATTCGGAACCTTGCGAACCACTGCAGGCATGACTTCAGTGATCTTGAATGCAACACCGTCGAGTGATTCAACGGTGAGGGTGGTCGGCTGCGCCAACGCCATGTCTGCGGGCTGGTCGAGAATGTCCGGCGTCATCTGGATGAACGCAACGGCCTTCGCGCGCACGTCGAGGACTGCGGACGGATGATTCTCGATCACAAACGTGACCTTCTTGTTCAGGGTGATGCCACCCTTGTCACCCGGTCGCATGGTGATTTCACAGTCTGCCGTCGCGCCAGGAGCAATCGGCTCTCGCGGCCAAACCGGGGTCGTACATCCGCAGCCGGGCACGGCTTGCGTGATGCGAATCGGCTCACTGTGGATGTTCTTGATCTTGATCGTCATCGATTGGCTCGATCCGACGGGAACGTCGCCAAGATCTGCCATCGGCGGATCGAACTCGATGACCTGCTTCTCGTCGGCCGAGGCGACTGGCGCCGGAGCCTTCGAAGAGATACCCGCAGCTCCCTGCGGAGCGGGGCGCGCGCCCGGCGTTGAACCGAGCGAAACTCCCGAGTTGTTCGATGGAGCAACCTTCTCCGGCCTTTGCTCACCCTTTGGGGGTGACTGGGTTGCCGGTTCGGGCTTGGCGGCTGGAGCGGGTGTTGGCGCCGACTGCGCGAGTGCGGAAGACTGCACCGCAAGCAACGCGGGAAGCACGAGCCATGATGCGGAGCGCAAAATCGAACGGGAGCGGGCAGATTGCATACTGGTTTTCCTTCGTGGAGTTGACCTTCGAAGACCGGAGGTTCGCTCGTCGGTCTTGCCTGCGCGGCGTGCCGCAGGCTGTTGTTCGTCCATCGAACTGTCAAGCAAATGATGATGGCTTACACTCAAACGGCTCAAACGAGGTCTCACGAGAGAACTTGGTCTCGCCTGAACGTGACGCAAAGACGACACCCCGCAGCGCCGGCAGAGGCACTACGGGGTTGCGACTGTATCGGGCGGCATACCGTTGATGTTTGAGGGCAGTTGCGAGATTTCAATCCGGTGAAGATCTCTGAGAAGCAGGCGCACCAACGGACGCGCTTGGATACACTTGTCGCTTCGCCAAACGGGCGCGCTCCGCAGTTTCGGCGCGTTTCGGTTGTCGAAAGTTCCGATATTTCGAGTGGAACGACGGCTGGCAGTCTCACCAGCTTGCACGATTCGCGAGATACTGTCCCGACGTCGAGCCCATGCATCTTTCGCCTAGGTTCTGTTTGACGGATGCCCGAAGACCAAAGATCCGAGCGGCGCCCGGCTGGCAAGGAGGCGAAACGAAGCTGTATCCGCAGCGATACAGCGAGTTGAAGCCGACGCGGCCAGCCGGGATGCCGCGCGGATCGACGTCCGGGGATCCGTCAGACAGAACCTAGCCGATCGAAACGTTCGGTTCGCCTCATTCAAACTTCCACTAGCATCAACCGCAACCATGTCGAGCACCACGCAACCAGAGCACCTTGTCCGCCCCGCCCTTCGCCGGATTCATCCGGTTCCTCTGCAGAAGGACAATCAGGTGTTCATTGGGCTTCAAGACCCGCTGATGCTGCAGGGCCAGATGATGGTGGTACCCCCGCCAGCATTTCAAGTCATGCAGCTCTTCAACGGTGAGCGGTCGCTGGAGGAGATTTGCAAGACGATCGGTGCCGAGGACCCAAAGCCGCTTCAGGATTTGATCGCGAAACTCAACGAGTTCGGACTGATCTGGGGGCCGACGTGTGAGGCACTCGAAGAGCGGAAGAAGGCCGAGTTGTACGCAGCCGGTGCGTTCCCCGCCGCCGCCACACGCATGTTGGGCGAGGACGCCGCCGTCATCCGTTCACAACTTGAGAAGTGGCTCGATGATGCGGAAGACGCAGAGATTGACTCCCCGATCGCGGGCATCGTGACCTGCCACCTCGACTACGCGCGCGGGCATCCGGTGTACGCAGCGAGTTACCGCGCAATCGCCAAGCGCGCGAAGCCCAGTCGAGTTGTGCTTCTCGGTAGCAACCACTTCGGTCTCGGCGACGGATCCGTTGTGTCTGATCTCGGCTTCGAAACGCCGCTTGGGCGGGTTCCGGCTGATACTGCCATCATCGAGCGTCTGCGCGCAGCGTCAGGAGACAAACTCTTCAAGGACATCCTCGACCACATTCCAGAGCACTCAATCCAGCTCCAGTTGCCGTGGATCCAGCACCTCTTTGGCGACGTCCCAGTTGTCGCTGCGCTTGTTCCCGACCCGAACGTCGGACTGTTCGCAGAGGATGGCGCTCGCATGGGCGCCGACGACTTCATCTCGCTTCTCGCCGCAGCGCTCGCTGCGGAAGGCGGGGATACGTTGGTGATCGCAAGCGCGGATCTCTCGCATGCGGGACCAGCATTTGGTGAGCCGACCACGATTGATGCGAAGCGTCGCAAGGATGTTGAGGCGCTCGACCGCAATCTGATGCATGCGTACATCGCAGAGGCAGGCGGGTTCGTGGCAAAGATGCGCGAACTCAAGAACCCCACACGTTGGACGTCGGTGGGTGCGCTGTATGCCGCCGCACGTCTTGCGAAGCCATCCTCGATCGAGTTGATCGACTACCGTCAAGCCGTCGACGAGCAAGGAAATGGTCTCGTCTCCGGTGCGTCGATGGCGCTTCTTGCGTCTTGATGCTGTCTGTTGGTCGAACGCCCGGCATGAGATCGGGTCGCGGTGGGTCGCCGGACGTTGATGATTGCGGTCGTGCAACGATGTTCCCGTGCGGAAGTGCGCGTCAGTGGCGCGCGCGTTGGCGCGCTTGGCGTGCGTGGAGGTCTGGCGGTCCTCCTTGGAGTTGAAGTTGGGGATTCCGCCATCGAAGCGCGGAAGATGGCGGAGAAGCTCTTCAAACTCCGGGTGTTCAACGACGCTTCGGGGAAGATGAACCTGTCGACGAGTGATGTCGGCGGAACCTATCTCGTCGTGAGTCAGTTCACGTTGGCTGGTGACTGCGCGGGCGGAAATCGTCCAAGCTTCACGAATGCCGCTCGGCCAGAGATTGCGGAGCCTTTGGTTTCAGCAGTCGTAGAAGGGCTGCGATCTGCCGGGGCGCACGTTGAGACAGGACGTTTCCGCACTGAGATGGCGGTGGAACTTGTGAACGATGGTCCAGTGACCCTGATCGTCAGCGTTCCTCCGGCCGAGTGAGCGGAGCGCGCACAGGCGGCGTCCGCCCTGCAAGGCGGAGCGCGGCTTGAAGATCACTCCAAACCTGCGCACGTGTTTCGACCGTGTAGTTCCGAAGCAAGTACGCCGGATGAAATGTTGGCATCACTGGGACTTCGAGCGGTGCGCCCTCTGCGGTTCCGATGGTGACGTGCGCGGCCACGCCACGCAACCTCGTGATGCCGAGGTCGCTTGCAAGCAGCAACTTTGTGGCTGGGCCACCGAGGGTCACGATCACCTTTGGGCGGATGACCGCCAATTGCGCCAAGAGGTACGGGCCGCAGCGCTCGATTTCAGCAGTCAGTGGAGTTCGATTCCCCGGCGGCCGCGTCTTCAACACGTTCGCGATGTACACGGCGCTCCGTTCAAGACCCATCGCCGCGATCATCCCGTTCAGTTTGTCGCCGGCTGGCCCTACAAAGGGCCGACCCGACTCGTCCTCGCTTTCGCCAGGCGCTTCGCCAATGAAGACGAATTCCGCATCAGGGCTTCCCTCGCCAAAGACGATGTTTCGCCAACCTGTTGCCTGCGTGCAGTGCGGACACTGGGCTGCGTGCAGTGCAGCCAGCTTCGCAAGTCGGTCTGCTTTGGTTGCTGCGTCCGGCGCAACCACCAGATCTGAGATAGGCGCAGCCGACACACCCCGAGCCGCGACAGCTGCATCGACCGATTGTGGAGCGGCGACACTGTGGGCTTGATTCCGGATCGATGGCGCAGCGCGCCGGCTCCCGACATCCCCCCCACTCGATCCCACAGCGTCATCCATCCCCACAGCGTCATCCATCAAAGGAGCCGCCGCAGACCTTTTCGGAGCGAACAAATCCGCCTCAAAACGAGACGTCCGCGCAACTCCTGTGGCGCCGACTGTTGGACCTTCCTCTGCCACGCCCGACGCGTGCGCATCGGTGGGATCTGCCGCACCCGCGCCAGCCACGCTCGACATGGGCGCGAGCAAGACATCGGTCACGCCCAAGAGCACATCAAGCTCGACTTCGAGCGAGCCAGGTCTCAGCTGATGTGGAGCTTGGGCCATCGCGTCGCCGTCAGCGCTTGCGCGGTTGTCCGTCGCGCACCGGTCGTCGCGTGTCGTTGACTTTCGCACCCTTGGAAGGCTTGGGAGTCACGATCTGCACAAGCGACTGCGTGCGGAGCACAAGACCGCAATCTGAGCGCAGATGGTAGCCCTGCACGTGCGCTTCCGTTCGGAAGTGCTGCACATCGATCAGCGACAGATTCGGCTTGCCTGCGGCGTCGGTCCACGCCGCGAAGAGCGAGTCGTTTTCGCGTGCGTGCTGCATCATCTCCTTGTAGGTGCCGAGATACAGGTGATCCGACAGCGTCTCTGTCTGCATGGTGGTCATATAGACGAGATTCTCGGCGACCTTCTCTTCGAAATCACGCTCGCCCGCACAGGGAAGCGCAGCGATCAGTCCCCGGTCGGGGATCTGGTCGATGTGCTCAACCACGACTTCGGACATGCAGAAGCCGTTCAGTTGGAAGCGCAGGCTGTGCCCGCCGCGGAAGATCCAGGCTTCGGTTTCGTAGTCGCCGTGCTGCACCCGCTGCCGACCCTCGATCCCGAAGAACTCGGGATGGAGAGCTTTGCGGAAGGCGAGCATGTGGTAACTCTGAAGACTTGTGACTTTCGACATGGCGGCTCCACCTTGGGCGGATGCGCCCGGCTTGAGGTCAACGCTTCCCGCGTGGAGCGAGGAAGCGCCGGAGGGCGTGAAGCCCGAATCATGCTGTTCACTGCGAATCGCGTCCCCCGAATCTGGGGTGCGGGATGATCGCAACTCGTTTGGCGCGTCGGATCCGTTGATCGAACCCGCACGCGACTGCGGACGAGAGGACGCGCTCGAACCGCGGTCGTCTTGTGCTGCGCGCCCTGCTTGGGCTCTCTTGTGATTTCCGTTCGAATGATCGTTCTGCATAGCTTCCTGCACAATCTGATGCCGACTCTCGTCGACGATGCCAGCCTTGGCGTGGCCTTGATTTGAAGACTCAGTTCACACTCGGTTTCGGTTCACTGCTCCGGCCCCGACGCCAGGCGCCAGCGGTGTGGGCGATCACCGGAGGCATTTCATTGCGGGGACCTTCATTGCGGGAATCTTGATTGCACGAGATCAGGTGTCTCACTCTCTCAAAGCACTCCGAACGGACACCATCGAGCACACTCCGGATGGCACAGATGCGAAGATCAACGGGAATGCGCGCCTTGAGGCCGCATCACATCGATGACCATATCTCGCCATCCTCCCGCCCGAAGCGCGCGTTGTGCGATGCTCCGGCGTTGCCCGTGAATCGAACCAACCCGGCTCGACCCTCGCGCAAGGCGATATCTTTACGGGTTCGCGGCGAAAGACAAGAGGAATCCGCAAACTTCCTGCGAGAAGCGGTCCACAAGAGCGCCGCTATCGGCCTGTGCGGGTATGGAGAGACGCCATCGACCCCGCGATATCTGCCAATAGGCGGGCGACCCACCCTCTCGGATGGGTCGCCCATTGCTGCATGCATCGATAAGCCGAGTTCTGTACCGCTAGGCAGAGCCCAACGGTGGCGACCATTTCTCTAGGCCAACAGTTACCTGCTGGCTCGAGCGCGCGACCCGTTCCCAACCCCACGGGCCGCGGGGGCTTCCTGGCCCGAAGACCAAGGAAGCGGGAACTGCTTGCACTTGCACGAGGTGGGGTTTGCCGTGCCCCGACGGTCACCCGTCGGGCGGTGCGCTCTTACCGCACCGTTTCACCCTTACCGCCGAGGGTTTATGGCCCATCGGAGGCGGTCTGTTCTCTGTGGCACTTTCCCTGACCCGGCAGCGGGTCGGTGGGCGTTACCCACCACCTTCGCCCTATCGTGCTCGGACTTTCCTCCCGACGCGCCTCGACCCGAAAGGGCCTGCGCACGCCGAGCGGCCGCCTGATGCATTGGAAGTGTACGCGCCCGCGCCGGATACGCTTCGGCGCATGCGCGGGGGTTGAGGATTTTGCGGATTTGGCTATCATTGTCGCCTCCCCCGGAGCGCCCGGGGTTCCCGAAGGACGGAACAACGACATGTACGCGATCATTGAAGACAGCGGCACCCAGATCAAGGTTCAGAAGGGCGATCTTGTGGACATCGACCTCCGCGAGGTTGAGGATGGCGCCACCATCACCTTCGACAAGGTGCTCGCCGTCGGCGACGTTGCGGGCGATTCCGCTGCGAAGATCGGCATGCCCTATCTCTCGGGCGCAACCGTG
Source organism: Phycisphaerales bacterium (assembly GCA_044352505.1). GTDB lineage: Bacteria > Planctomycetota > Phycisphaerae > Phycisphaerales > SM1A02 > QWPT01. The sequence goes on along the minus strand of JBILDS010000004.1, from coordinate 5,358 downwards.
ACCGCCAAGGTTCTCGGGGAAGCCGATGGCCCGAAGGTTCTTGTCGGAAAGTACAAGCGCCGCAAGGGATATCGCAAGACAATTGGTCACCGTCAGCACTACACCCGAATCGAAGTTCTTTCGATCAACGGTTGAGTTGATGACTGAGTGAACGTGTCGATGGTGTCTGGGGAAGAAGTCTCGGCTCGATCGGAGTAGATGCAGTTCGTTGCATCGCCGTGGCGCTGTGATGTCGTCACGGCGCGGTGTGCTTGTGCCTGCATCGGCTCTGTGGAGGAATCAACCGGTTGGCGTCAGGCTGACGGGGTCGATTCCGAAACTTCGCAGCATCGCTTCGACGCTCTCGCTGTGACCTGTTCGAGCCGACAAGCGGATCGTGTCGGCAAGCGCGGCGATTCGAAGACGCATACGCCGATTTGCATCGCTGTCGAGGCGCGTGCCGACGCCAGGCTTCTCCGCCTCGCGGAGCGTCTGGATCACAGGCTCATCGCCGTCGGCCTGGATGTTGTTCTCGTCGATCCATGATCCATCTCTGCGGCGCCAACCAACGAAACTTGGCATGACCGTCGCGATGCCACCTTCTCCAACCACGGTGAAACTGGCGGCGTCACTTCCGACCCCAACCGCAAGGGTTCCGAATCCGCGATCCCCAATCACGGTCGCCGTCATGGTGCCAGCCCGTGCGCCGAGCGCCGTGACTTGATCGATCGGCCCAAGAACGGCAAGCGCCGAAGCGGCGGCAAGCCGAAGCCCCTCAGCCAGTCGGGACTCGCACTCAACCGCAACGGTCGACTGCATGAGCTCTACTCGGCCGAACACCTCCACAATCCCAAGCAGCGTCCGACCCACAGCCATCCGGCGAAAGCTCGGCGCGGTCTCACAGTGCGGAAACGCGAGGAGGAACGAGAGCGTGCCAGCGCCAGCGACAAGCGCGATGTCCTCATGAACCAAGATCTCACGTTCGCGCTCATCGAGAGGTGAGGTTCGATCAATCCAAAGCACACGCTCACTCGCGACTGCGAGGCGACGAAGATCATCGAATGGCTCAAGCCCAAAGCGTTCCGCCAAGGCTCGGCGCGTGCGCGCATCATCGCTTCCGATCGCGTGAGGCGCGAGTCGCGGATCGGAGAGAACACGCAGTGCGCGATCCAGTCGACCGGCCTCAATCCAGGCAGAGACGGGAGTTGGGTCAAAGCTGAGGTTCATGGTTTCCTCAATCAACCGACACTAACTCGTTTGCGCAAACTGGTGAGCCGCGAATGCACCGGCTGCGCACTGTGACTGATAGACCGAAAGCCGCTCGAGCGCCGCTGCGATCGTCTCAGTCTTCTTGCAGAACGCAAACCGCACCAATGACTGTGCCTTCGCTTTGTTGACGTAAAACGCGCCCGGCGGGATCGCCGCAACACGCCCATGCTCGACGAGATGGCGACAGAACGCAAAGTCGTCCGCAAAGCCAAACGCAGCGTGATTCGCGAGGACGAAGTAACTCCCCTGTGGAACCTCGCACGTGAATCCGCACTCGCGAAGACCGGACACCATCATGTCGCGACGCGACTGATACTCAGTTCGAAACTCAGAGAAATACGTGTCGGGCGCAGAGAGTGCTGTTGCCGCAGCCACTTGCAGCGGCGTTGGTGCGCAGAACGATGCGAACTGATGAGCACTTCGAACCGCTTGCGCAAGCGGCGCAGGCGCGATCGCCCAACCCACCTTCCACCCCGTCAAACTGAAGCTCTTCCCAAGACTGCCGAGCACAATGGTTCGCTCCTGCATGCCGCGCTCAACCGCAAGAGTTCGATGGGGTGTCTCGTACCAGAGTTCCTCGTACACCTCGTCACTGATCACGATGAGATCGAACTCGGTCGCAACGCGAACGACCGCGGCACGTTCGATCTCATCAAGAATGCGACCGCTCGGGTTGTGGGGACTGTTCACGAGCAACACGCGCGTCTTCGGCGTGATTGCCGCGCGCAGTGCCGACTCTTCAATCCGGAAATGGGGCGCTTCGAGCGTGACAACCTTTGCCACACCCGCGGCCATCGCCACACTCGCGAGGTACGAGTCATAAAACGGCTCAAACAGCACCACCTCATCACCCGGCTCGAGCAGGCCGAGCATGCAATCCAGAATCGCCTCCGTCGCACCGCATGTCACGACAATGTCGCGCTCTGAGTCGACCTTGAGGCCGCTCGTCTTCTCGAATCGCGTTGCGATTGCAGCTGTGAGTTCCGGGAGTCCCGTCATCCGCGCGTACTGCGCGCGGCCATCGCGGATCGCCTTCACAGCGGCTTCCTTCACGAACTCAGGGCCATCGAAGTCGGGAGCGCCCTGTCCGAGGTTGACGGCGCCGTGCTTCACCGCGAGTGCGGTCATCTCCGCGAAGATGGTGGCTCCGAAGGGCTTCAGACGGGAGTTCACGCCGAGGGTGCGCATACCGCGATCGTACCGTGCGGCGCGCGAGCGGTAGAGTGCGCGCGTGCCGCAGCCGACACCGAATCCCCGCATCAGGCTCGAACTCGTGCATGAGGACGGACGCATCGCCGTCGCGAACAAGGCGCCTGGCCTCGTGACCGAGCCAGGGAAGTCCCACGCCACCGACAGCCTGCTGAACGCCCTCGTGTCCCGTTTCGGCGGCAAGCTGCTGCAACTCGGTGAGCGCCGCGACTATGGGCTTCTGCATCGCCTCGACCGTCAGACGAGCGGCTGCGTGGCGGTCGCGCTCGACCCCGAGGCCTACGACCATGTTCGCGCCCAGTTCGAGGCGCGCAGCGTGGAGAAGACCTACCTCGCCATACTGAAGGGACGAATGCGCGCGGGCACGCAGACGGTCGAGCGCAATCTCGACGAGCGACGCGTTTCATCGAACGAGGGCACTCGGCTTGTGAGCGTGGTATCCAAGGATGGGAAGCCCGCTCGAACGGATATCGAGACGCTCGCGACAAGCGCGACGCACACGCTCGTCGCCTGCAGGCTGCACAGCGGGCGGCTGCACCAGATCCGAGTGCACATGGCGCACCTCGGCTTTCCCGTCGCAGGCGATCCGCTCTACACAGTCGGTGCACGCATCAGTCCGACCGGAAAGTCTGATGATCGAACGCTCGGCCTTCACGCGTCGCGCCTTGCGTTCGAGCATCCGTCGGGCGGACGCGTCGAGGCTGTTGCGCCTCCAAGCCGAAAGTTTCTTGAGCTCGCGCGGGAAACTGGGCTCACGCACGAATCCCTCATGCCCGGTGGGTGAAACGAAACAGGCCGCCCTTTCGGGCGGCCTGCGGAGTCACGGTCGAACGACAATGTCACTTCTTCGCGTCGACGGGAATGCGCATGCCGTAGAAGCTGCGCCACACGAAGAAGCAGGCGATCAGCGAGCACGCGATGCCGATCGGGATGCGGAAGTCGCTGTTCTCCATCTTGATCGCGATCGCGACGGCCAGCAGGCCGAAGAGCGTCGTGAACTTGATGACGGGGTTGAGCGCCACCGACGAGGTGTCCTTGAACGGGTCGCCGACGGTGTCGCCGACGACGGTCGCGGCATGGAGGTCGGTGCCCTTCATGCGCATCTCGACCTCGACGATCTTCTTGGCATTGTCCCATGCGCCGCCTGCGTTCGCCATGAAGATGGCCTGGAAGAGGCCGAAGAACGAGATCGCGATGAGATAACCGACGAAGAAGTACGGATCGAAGAACGGCAGGCCCAGCGCGAAGAAGAAGACCACCATGAAGATGTTCGTCATGCCCTTCTGCGCATACACCGTGCAGATGCGGACGACTTCCTTCGCGTCGGCGATGCTCGCCTCAGCCTTGGTGAGGTCGATGTTCTTCTTGATGAACACCACCGCGCCATAGGCGCCCGTGACGACGGCCTGGGTGGCCGCGCCCGTGAACCAGTAGATCACAGAACCGCCGATGAGGAGACCAAGGAGGATCGCGGGCTCGACGATCGAGAGCTTCTCGACGACGGCCTTCGACGCCTGGGCGATCGCGACCTCAGGAGCGAGGTCTGTCAGCTTCTGGCTGTTCGCCTTGATCAGCTCGAGGATGATGCTGAACACCATCGTGGTCGCTCCGACGACAGCCGTGCCGATGAGCACGGGCTTCGCGGTGGCCTTGAAGGTGTTGCCTGCGCCGTCTGCCTTCTCAAGGGTGTGCTTCGCGGTCTCGAAGTCGGGGTCGAACCCGAAGTCGCGCCTGATCTCCTCCTTGATGCCGGGCTGCGCTTCGATGCGCGAGAGCTCGTACACCGACTGGGCGTTGTCGGTCACCGGGCCGAAGCTGTCGACCGCGATGGTGACCGGACCCATGCCGAGGAAGCCGAACGCGATGAGGCCGAACGCGAAAATCGGGCCAGCGAAGGTGTAGGTCTTCGCGATCACATCGTCCGCACCGGAGAGGGTCGAGGCCCACCAGCCGATGCCCATGAGGCCCGCGATGACGAGGCCCTTCCAGAACGCAGAGAAGTTGCCTGCGACGAAGCCAGAGAGGATGTTGAGCGACGCGCCGCCCTGCGCGGACGCGGTGACGACTTCCTTGACATGGCCCGAGGTCGTCGAGGTGAAGACCTTGGTGAACTCGGGGATGACGGCGCCGGCGATGGTGCCGCAGCTGATGATGACGCTGAGAGCCCACCACAGGTTCGGCATCTCGGTGTCGCCCACCTTGATCCCAGCGAGGAGGAAGTAGCTCGCTGCGAAGGTGACCACGATCGAGAGGATCGAGGTGATCCAGACGAGCCAGGTGAGGGGAGCCTCCTCGTGGAAGTCCTTCGCCGTCTCATACTTCGCCTTCGAGATCGCCTCGTTGATGAAGTAGGACAAGAGCGAGGTGACGATCATGAGCGCGCGCATGGCGAAGAGCCACACGATGAGCTTGGCGCCGAACTCGCCCTCGACGCCCGAAATGCCGAGCGTGAGCGCGATGAACACGATGAGCGCGACGCCGGTGACGCCGTAGGTCTCGAAGCCGTCCGCGGTCGGGCCGACCGAGTCGCCCGCGTTGTCGCCCGTGCAGTCGGCGATGACGCCCGGGTTCTTCGGGTCGTCCTCAGGAAGCTTGAAGACGATCTTCATGAGGTCGGCGCCGATGTCGGCGATCTTCGTGAAGATGCCGCCGCAGATGCGCAGCGCCGACGCGCCGAGCGACTCGCCGATGGCGAAGCCGATGAACGACGGCCCCACGAGATCCGCAGGCAGGAAGCACAGGATGCAGATCATGAAGAAGAGCTCGACCGACACAAGCAGCATGCCGATCGACATGCCGGACTTGAGCGGGATGCCGATCACGGGCAGCGGATAGCCCTTCAGCGACGCGAAGGCCGTGCGCGAGTTCGCCTGCGTATTGATTCGGATGCCGAACCACGCG
>JBILDS010000313.1:0-2928 GCA_044352505.1 Phycisphaerales bacterium | reverse complement strand
AGCTTCTTCCGCGACCGGCTCGCGGGCGTCGTCGACGCATTCAAGTCGTCGGGTCTTGCGAAGAGCGACAAGGGGGCGATGATCGTGCCGTTCGCAGACCGCGAGCGACCGCTTCTCATCCAGAAGTCGGACGGCGGATTCCTCTACGCCACCACCGATCTCGCGGCCGTGCGCTTCCGCACCTACGAACTCGATGGCGACCTCGTCGTCTACGTCGTCGACGCGCGGCAGCGCGACCACTTCCGCGATGTCTTCGATGCAGCGCGCTTGATCGGCTGGAACAAGACGAAGGATGGCGCCGAGTCGACGCTCGTCCACCTCGGGTTCGGCGCCGTGCTTGGCGCCGACAAGAAGCCGCTCAAGACGCGATCGGGCGAAAACTTCACGCTGAAAGACCTGCTTGACGAAGCATGCGAACGTGGCGCCGCGGAAGTGATGCGCCGCGCGGCGGACCCAAACGCGCCGACGCACGGCATCTCCGAGGGCGAACTGCGCGCGATCGGCGCGGCCGTCGGCATCGCCGCTGTGAAGTACGCCGATCTCTCGGGCGATCTCACCAAGGACTACGTCTTCGACCTCGACCGCATGATCGCGTTCGAAGGCGACACGGGCCCGTACCTCCAGTACGCGCACGCGCGCATCGCGTCGATCCTGTCGAAATCTGGCGAATCGGCGAACGCCGTGGCGCGCGCACCGCTCGCCGTCGCAGAGCCCGCCGAACGCGCGCTCGCGCTCCACATCCTGCGCTATCCGCAGATGGTGCTCGATGTCGGCCGCTCGCTCGAGACGAACCGCGTCGGGCTCTACCTGCGCACGCTGGCGGAACTCTTCAACGCGTTCTACCAGTCATGCCCCGTGCTGAAGGCCGACGACGCGACGACGCGCCTCGCGCGCCTGCGCCTCTGCGCGGTCGCGCGCGCGGTGCTCGCAGACGGCCTCTCGCTCTACGGCATCGTCGCGCCCGAACGGATGTAGCGGTACGCGCCGGATGAACCGCAACGCATCGCGCATTCAACGACGGCGAAAGCCGTCCTGACGCCGTCGCTGGCGGAAGAAGAGCGCATACGCCGATCCATACGCAGCGACCAGCAGCGGCGCGCCGATGAGCGGGAAGCCGATGCATAGAAGCATGATCGTCAATCCGGCGAGAAGTGTCATGACGATCAGGAAACCGAAGAGTGATGCACGGGATTCTCGTGTTTCGTCCCAGATCATCCGGACGGCATCGTTGAGCCCAGGAGGGCCGAGCTTCGGATCGGTGATGACGGCAGGAAGGAAGAAGAACGGTGCGAGATATCGAGCTAGGAAGTAGACCCATGCCGTGATCGACACGAGAACACCGGTCACGAGAAGCGCGAGCGCGGGGAAGCCGCCCTCCATATGGCGATACGCGATCGCGAGGCACGCCGCAGCGGGGAGCGCTGAGAGAACAAGAAGCAAGACGTAGAACACTGTCACGAGAACCGACGCGAGCAGCGCCATGTGGTATCGCTTGAACGGCTCGAAGATGTCGAGCGGCTTCAGCTCGCCGCGCACAGCCTGCGCACCGGCGTAGCACGCGCCGGCGTAGGCAGGAACGCCGATCAGGACGAAGAGGATGTTCGAGATGAAGGATCCAGGATCCGCGCGCGGGCCAAGGGCGGGCGGGGCATCCAGCGGCGTCATCAGCCCGCTGATGAATGCCGGCAACCCCACCACAGCCGACAGGCCGAAGAAGATGATGCCGGCAATCAGAATGGGAATAGGCTGCGCGCGGATCAATGCAACGGTCATCGAGAACGCCGCACCGAAGGAGTACTCGCTCGCCATCGCGATCGGCGCCGCGGTCGATGCGCCCGCACCGCGCGATGATGTACGCGCGGCAGGCTTCGCTGCGACGACGACAAACAGCCCCGAGAGATCGGGGTCGAGCCCCGCGTCACCCCACTCGCCAGCACCGGGCCGCGCCACCTGCGATCCGAATCGCAGCGTTCCGACCTGCGCCATCGAGCGCATGGTGTCAAGGTCGAACGGCCCCTTCGGGGTGGGCGTGCCGCTGCTGTCGTCAAGAAGGAACCACGTAGCCACATGAATCTCCAGCGGAAGTGTTGGACGAGGACGCAGGCGAGAGACAGATCGCAGCCGACGAAATCTAACCGAACAACGTGAACAGTCAAGATATAAATCCGTCGATTACAGTCACGGAAACGGTTCATGCAGCCCGAGCACCGCGAACGCGCCGCGCGTGTACGCTGCGGCGATGCCGTCGACGAGCGATCGCTTTCCGACCGTCAAGGTCTACAACCATCCGCTGATCCAGCACAAGCTCACGATCCTGCGCGACCGCCGCACGGGACACGAGCAGTTCCGCGTGCTGCTCAACCAGATCGCGGGACTGATGGCTTTCGAGGTGAGCCGCAACCTGCCCGTGCGCACGCTCGAGGTCGAGACGCCCGTCGCGCGCACCGTGGGAACCGAACTCGCGTCACCCACAACGATCGTGCCCATCCTGCGCGCGGGGCTTGCGATGATGGACGGGCTGCTCGCGCTCTTTCCCGAAGCGCGCGTCGGCCACATCGGGATCTACCGCGACGAGCAAACAGCAAAACCTGTGACGTATTACGCAAAGCTCCCGCCCGACATCGCCGACGGCCCGGCGATCGTGGTCGACCCGATGCTCGCGACCGGCGGCAGCGCCGCGCACGCGGTCGACATCCTCAAGGAACGCGGCGTCCGCGACATCCGCATGATGTGCCTCGTCGCAGCACCCGAGGGCATCGGCGCGCTGTGCGCAGCGCACCCCGAACTTCCCATCCATGTCGCGGCAATCGACGAGCGACTCAACGAGCGCTTCTACATCGTGCCAGGTCTCGGCGACGCGGGCGACCGCATCTTCGGAACGATATAGGGCGGTCGCGGCTGCGGCCGCTCCCTCTGGTGCTGGACAGT
>JBILDS010000312.1:0-2933 GCA_044352505.1 Phycisphaerales bacterium | reverse complement strand
ATCGACTTCCCAAACCCTCTACCATCAACGCCCGCAACGAACACCGCGGAATCGATCCGCATCTGGCAGAAAGCGTTCATGGCTCAGCCCCCCACCGCAAACACCTCCCCCGCGTCTAGCACGTCCGCGACCCACTCGCCCGAAACCTTTGTCACCGACAAGACCTTCGCAGACCTTGGCCTGAAGCCGGCCGTGCTCGAAGGCCTGACGAAGCGCGGGTTCAAGCACCCGACCCGCATCCAAGCGGCGCTCATTCCGGTCGCCCTTTCCGGGAAAGACGTCATTGGCCAAGCGAAGACCGGTACCGGGAAGACCGCTGCGTTCGGGCTTCCCCTGCTGCAACACCTCGATCCAAGCGCGGCATTTTCAGCGCTCGTCTTGGTTCCCACGCGCGAACTCGCAATCCAGGTGGCAAAGGAACTCCAAGAGCTCGGCGCCTTCGCGAAGGTGCAAACCGTTGCGGTCTATGGCGGCCAGCCGATCACCAAGCAGCAACCGCTCCTTGCGAAGGGTCCGCCAATTGTGGTCGGCACGCCCGGCCGCGTGATGGATCTCGCCGAGCGCGGGCTCCTGCCATTCTCTGACTTCCGCTTCGCAATTCTTGACGAAGTCGACCGAATGCTCGACATCGGCTTCCGCGATGACATCCGCAAGATCCTCGGCAAGTTGAAGAAAGTTCCGCAGACGATCTTCGTGTCGGCAACCATCTCGCCCGACATTGAGAAACTTGCGCGCAGCTACATGAAGGAGCCGGAGAAGATCGTCACCTTTGAGAAGAGCCTGACGGTTGCGCAGGTCAAGCAGAGTTACTTCGCAGTCGAGCGCTGGGACAAGAAGCGCCTGCTGCTCCACCTTCTGAAGAAGGAAAAGCCGGGACTCACCGTCGTCTTTTGCCGCACCAAGCGCGCGGTCGATGAAGTCACGCTCTTCCTCAACAAGAACAAGATCGACGCGCACGCGATGCACGGCGACATGTACCAGAAGAAGCGCGACGCGGTCATGGGCAAGTTGCGTGAGGGTGATCTCTCTGTGCTTGTTGCCAGCGACCTTGCCGCGCGCGGGCTCGATGTCGATGACATCACCCATGTCGTGAACTACGACATGCCCGAGGATCCCGAGGTCTACATCCACCGCATCGGTCGCACCGCGCGCGCTGGACGCGCGGGTATCGCGTGGAGTTTCGTCGCGCCCGATCAAGGGGAGTTGCTCACGAACATTGAGATGCTCGCGAACATCGAGATCCCAACCGTGGGCTACGACGACTTCCAGCCGGGGCCGATCCCTGCTGAAGTTGCGGCGCTGCGCGAGCACGAAGCAAAGCGGCGCGAGGACGCGCAGCACTCGCGCAATCGAAACGCTGGTCCTGAGGTTCCGCCCATCACCGCAGTCGACCCGAACATGTTCCCCGATGGCATCGTGCCAACGGCTCTTCCGGGTCGCCGGCTCGGCGGGCGGGCTCGCACGAACCGACGCTGAGATCCACGCATGCCGCGCGGCATTCGCATTGCACCTGAGGTTCGCGACGCGTTGGCGTCGGGCGACCCTGTCGTCGCGCTTGAAACCGCTGCGGTCACGCACGGGCTTCCGCGCGCGCCGCTTGTGACGCTGCCGCCCTGTCTCGTCGACGCCGCAACACCGGCGGAAGTGCGCGACTGTTTCGCGCCAGACGTCGACGCAAACCGGGCACTTGGCCACGCACTCGCGGCAGCGGTGCGTGCGGAAGGCGCAATTCCCGCAACCGTCGGCGTGTTGCGCGGCGAACTTGTGATCGGGCTCACGCCCGCCGAACTCGACGAACTCGCTGCAATGCGCGACGCGCGCAAACTCAGCGCACGCGACGTTCCACTCGCCGCTCTACGCGGCGAGTCGGGCGGCACAACCGTGGCAGGCACGTTGCTCGCGTGCGCGCGCGCGGAACCCGCGCCGATTCGTGTGTTCGCAACTGGCGGTATCGGCGGCGTCCATCGCGGCTTCGCAGAGAGACCCGATGTTTCAGCCGACCTTCACGCGATTCGACACACCGCAACCCTCGTTGTCACCGCGGGTGCGAAGTCGATTCTCGATCTCCCCGCAACCGTTGAGATGCTCGACACCCTCGGTGTGCCGCTGGTTGGCCTGGGTACCCCCTACTTTCCTCGATTTCTCTGCGCTGGCACGCATGAACTTTGTGTCAACATCGAGGCACACGACGCACGTGACGCCGCCGCCATCTTGGCAACACATCTCGAACTCTGCCCCGATCGCGGCATGCTGCTCTGTGTCCCGCCGCCGCAAGAGTTCGCGCTCGACCCGGACACAATGGAGTCCGCGATCCGCGCCGGACTTGAGGAGTGCTCCCGCCTTGGTGCGCGAGGCCCAGAAATCACGCCGGTTTTGCTGGCCGCCGTCGCCAACGCCACGGGTGGCGCGTCGCTTGCAACGAACATCGCGGTGCTCATTCACAACGCCCGAGTCGGTGCGCGTGTGGCCATTGCGCGGTCTGCGACTTGACACCGCGGCGCAAGCCTGTTTGACTACAAAGGTCGCGGGCTTCGGCGCATCCGCAGCCCCGACGCCGATGACCTTGCCGAGGAGACCCGCAGCACCGCACGGTGCCTTGCGTTTGGATCGGTCTCCCGCTCGGATTGTCCGCGTCCCATCGCCCTGCACATCATCGACTGCATGCCGACCGCTCTCGCGTTGCGAGGCCGTCGGGGATTGATCCGCGCGTGAACGTGGACATCCAACAGTCCACCTCTGGTTTCCACCAATGGCCGCAAAGAAGACCGTGACAAAAAAAGCCGCCGCCAAGAAGACGGCGACGAAAGTTTCTCCCAAGCCAGCACGCGATGCTGCATCGGAACCCACGCCCACGAAGAAGGTTGGTGCGACGAAGACCGCTGCGAAGACCACTGCGAAAACCGCTGCGAAAAAAGTCGCGAAAAAAGTTGCGA
>JBILDS010000112.1:0-10290 GCA_044352505.1 Phycisphaerales bacterium | reverse complement strand
CGCGCCGCCAAACTCCCCCGCGCGGAGCGCTCCTCGCGCGCCGCATTTGGGGCCGCGGGGGTCGAGTCATCGAAGCCGCTTCTGATTGCGCCGCCGAAAGATGCCGCGCTTGCACGAAGACTCGGGCTTGACCGGTGGCATCGCGTCACGTTGGCGCCGACGGCAGACGTGGTTGCGGCGCGCGCGCGACTTGCGGCGCTCAAGGGACTCGTGGCCCGCGTCGAGTTTGATGGGCATGGCACGCTTGCCGACGTTCCCAACGATCCCTCGTTCAATCTGCAGTGGAACATGCGCAACACTGGTCAGTCTGTCGGCGGCATCAGCGGAACCCCGGGCGCCGATGTCGGTGTGACAGCGGCGTGGAGCGTGACAACCGGAAACCCCAATCTCGTGATCGCGGTGCTTGACTCCGGTATCGCGCCACATCCACAACTTGCTGGCCGCATCCTGCCCGGAATCAACGTGCCCGACGCCAACACGAACACCGCAGACGAATGCAGCGGCCACGGCACGCATGTTGCCGGCATATTGGCGGCTGCGGGCAATGATGGAGTTGGCGTTGCGGGTATGACATGGAACGCGCAGCTGCTGCCCGTGGTGATTGTGAATGGCTGCAGCGGATTTGAGGCAGATGTTGCGACGGGTCTGATCTGGGCCGCCGATCAAGGCGCCAAGATCATCAACATGAGCCTTCAGTTCTATCTCGGCGGCACGCCTCTTCGGTTGGCGGTTGAGTACGCGCACGAGCAGGGCGCGATCATGACTGCAGCCACGGGCAACAACGGCAACGCCGTCATTGCGGCGCCCGCGCGTTGGAGCCAGACCATTGCGGTCGCATCGACTGACAATCGTGATCTGCGCGCGTCGACCTCGAACTTTGGCGCAGAAACCGATGTGAGCGCACCCGGTGTCAATGTGTGGTCGCTTGGTCCGGCCAACAACTACACGTACAAATCTGGCACCAGCATGGCCGCGCCGCACGTGGCTGGTTTGGCGGCGCTTTTGTGGAGCGCGCAGCCGTCGCTCACGCATCTCGAGGTTCGCGCACTGATCGAGCAAGGGGCGAAGGATCTCGGTGCACTCGGGCGCGACGACTTGTACGGATTCGGTCGAATCGACGCGGCGGCATCGTTCGCGCTGCTCTTCCCGCCGGTACCAGAAGACCTGAACGGCGATGGATTCGTCAACGGCGCAGATGTCGCAATACTTCTTTCTGCATGGGGCCCATGTGTTGATTGTGACGCGTGCGTGGCCGATCTCACGGGCGACTGCGCGGTTGGGCCGCAGGATCTCGCCCAACTGCTGTCGGCGTGGTGAAGCAAGACGTGGTTGAGAACAGAAACATGCGGTTCGCACCGCTGCTATCCTCATTGCGGTTCGAGTGCGCCATGCCCGTCCCAATGGAACTTTCCCGCGTGCTGATACTCGACTCGAGTCCTGAGCAGTTTGTCACGCTCGCGGAGAAGGGTGGTTCGCGAAGTTTCGCGATCAAGATCGGCACCGCTGAGGCGATCGCCATCGAGCGTCGATTGCGTGGCGATATCCCTCCGCGTCCGCAGACGCACGAGCTCCTCGACAGCACGATTCGCGCGCTCGGCGGCGAACTCGAGCGCATCCTCATCCACTCGCTCGAGCGCGGAACGTTCTTCGCAACGCTTCAGATTCGCCAGCGTGGCGAGTTGGTGGAGGTTGACGCACGCCCGAGTGACGCGCTTGCACTGGCGGTTGCGCATCGCACGCCGATCGAGGTCGACGAAGACGTGGTGCAAGAAGCAAGCGACGAGCGTCCCGACATCCTTCCACCGATTGAGTCAGGCGAGGAAGACGAAGATGTCTGAAGGTATCGACACCGATGTGCCGGAGCGAAGAGAGCGGGTGCAGGCGCCGATTACGATTCATCCTGCGTGTGGGCTTCTGCTTCCGTCCGACTGGATCTCGCTTGGCGCTCCACGCATGCGACCCGATCCACGGCCGGGGCCACGCGCCGCGCGCGAGCCGGGAATCGGCGGCGCGCTCAAGCAGCGACCTGAGGACTTCATCGTCGAGGAGATCCCCGCCTATGACCCTTCGGGCGAGGGCGAGCACATCTACCTTGGCGTTCAGAAGACCAACATGCCGCACACCGAGATGCTCGGACTCATCGGCGGCCACTTCGGCGTCGACGAGAGTGCAATCGGCTTCGCGGGCATGAAGGATCGCGTCGCTGTCACACACCAGACGATTTCGGTGCATCTTCCGCAACAGAAGCCCATTGGCGAACTCAAGCACGACCGCCTCGTCGTGATGTGGGCGCGCCGGCACACCAACAAGCTTCGACGCGGCCATCTACGCGGAAATCGCTTCGTCATCCGCATTCGAAACGTCGATCCCATGCAGGTGCGCGTGGTGAAGCGTCGCATGGAAGAACTCGCTGTGAGTGGGATTCCCGACTATTTCGGTGAGCAGCGCTTCGGCTATCGGGTGAACAACCAGGTGCTCGGCATCCACTTCGCGCACGGTGCGTGGAAGTCGATTCTCGATGAGTTGCTCGGCGCGCATGGCACGCCATTTCCGCCGCACCAGCGCGCGGCGCGAGAGAGTTACGAAGCGGGCGAGTACGACATTGCGGCTGACATGTGGGGCCACAACGATCCAGCGGAGCGCATTGCGCTGCGCGCACTTGCAAAGGGTCGAGACCATGAAGGCGCGGTGCGCGCGATTCCGCAGCACATCAAGAACTTCTGGCTGAGCGCGCTGCAGGGCGCGGTCTACAACGCCACGCTCGGCGCACGTGTGGCCGAGGGCAACTTCGACACGATTCTGCCTGGCGACGTCGCGGTGCTTGCGGGCAAGGCGTCGATGTTTCCGGTGGCGTGCGAGGCGTCTGAGTCGGAGCTTTCGGAACTGCGCGCCCGGTGCGCGGCGCTCGATCTCTCGCCATCGGGGCCGATTCACGGCCCGCGCATGATGGCGGCCTCGGGAAAGCCGCTCGAGTACGAGCGCGCGGCACTCGCTGCGTTCGGCGCAGAGGAGTCGCTCTTCGTACCGCCGAGGCTTGAAGGTGACGGCGCACGTAGGCCGTTCCGCATCACGATGCGTGACTGGGCGGTCGACGCGGGCGTCGACGAGCATGGCGGCTACATCCGCCTCGCATTCGATCTCCCGAAGGGCGCGTTCGCAACGGTGCTCTGCCGCGAGATCATGGGAATCGAGTAGCCGCGGGCGTGTTCGTCAGGCCGCGGGCGTGTTCGTCAGGCCGCGGGCGTGTTCGTCAGGCCGCGGGCGTGTTCGTCAGGCCGCGGGCGTGTTCGTCCAGCCGCGGGCGTGTTCCGCAAAAACACAAACGCGCGCCGGATTTCGGCGCGCGTCTGCGTTTGGTTCGGAAAGGCGACGGCAGATCACCACGCGAAGTGCGCGAAGGCCTTGTTCGCATCCGCCATGCGGTGCGTGTTTTCCTTCGTCGTCACAGCGGAGCCTTCGTTCTTCGCCGCGTCCCACAGTTCCTTCGCAAGGCGGAGGTGCATGGGCTTGCCCTTCTCAGAGCGCGCTGCGTCGATCACCCAGCGGAACGACAGCGACTGCTGGCGACGCCGGTTGAGTTGCATCGGAACCTGGTAGTTCGCACCACCAACGCGCTTCGAGCGGACTTCAACAGCCGGACGCACGTTCTCAAGCGCAACGTGGAAGAGCTCGATCGCCGAGCGCGGCATGGTCTCGCTCTTCTCCTTGTCGAGGCGCGATTGGATCGCGTCGAGCGCGCCGTAGACCACGCGCTGCGCGGTGGCCTTCTCGCCGCCCATCATCACGCAGTTGATGAACTTCGAAAGGGTCTTATCCTGGAAGCGCGGGTCGGGCTTCAACCACACATCGTCGGGACGCTTGAAATGACGGGCCATGTGAACACTCCTGTGGCTGATGGTCTTGAGCCGAATGGCTTTCGACCGCTCTTCACCGCGGACGGGAGATGGGCATTCCCGAAGGTTCGAATCCGCGATTACTCAGTCGCCCGGCTCTTCCGACGGCGTTGCCGTTGAGAGCCACATCCGGGCTATGTCGTTCGATTCAGGTCACTTCTTCTTGGCGGCTGCAGCGGCCTTCTTCTTCACGCCGTACTGCGAGCGACCCTTCTTGCGGCCATCGACGCCGAGGCAGTCGAGCGCGCCGCGCACAACGTGGTAGCGCACACCAGGAAGGTCGCGCACACGGCCGCCGCGCACGAGCACGATCGAGTGCTCCTGCAGGTTGTGGCCTTCGCCACCGATGTATGCCGTGACTTCCTTGCCGTTCGTCAGACGCACGCGGCAGACCTTACGAAGCGCCGAGTTCGGCTTCTTCGGGGTGACGGTACGAACCTGCAGACACACGCCGCGACGTTGCGGGCATGCGGCAAGGTCCTTGACCTTCGACTTGGAGGCCTGGACAACGCGGGGCTTACGAACGAGCTGATTGATCGTGGGCATCGGTGACTCTTGAAGTGGGATCGACAAGCGTAACGGAGCGGGGTGCTACACGCAAGCGGCTTCGGCGCACACATCACGGAACCCCGGGAAAATCCGCAGGAAGCGCGTCGTCAGCGAAATTGGTCAATAACCGCGACCGCCAGTCGATCACACCGTTCGTTCTCAGGATGCCCAACGTGGCCTCGCACCCACTCCGCGTGGATGGCGTGGGTGAGGCGAAGGCGATCAAGCTCCTGCCAGAGCTCGACGTTCAGGACGGGACCGTCCTTTCTGCGCCAACCGCGCTTCTTCCAGCCATCGATCCACTCGTTGAGACCCTTCACGAGATACTGCGAATCGCTCACGAGCCGCACACGGCTTGGTCGCTCCAGTAACTTCAGGCCCTCGATCGCGCCCAGCAACTCCATGCGGTTGTTGGTGGTTCGAGCCTCGCCGCCAGAACCCTCGTGTTCTTGGCCGTCTTTCCGCAAGATGTAGCCCCATCCGCCCGGGCCGGGGTTCCCCGAACAGGCGCCATCGGTGAAGAGTTCGGCATCGAACGTGGACAGGCGCGTGCGAGGGTTTCGCGTCACTTCAGAATGCATGGCGCGAAGCGTACCCGCTTCAAAGGCCGATTCGCGTGTGCCGCGCGTGCGCGCCACGCGTCGCGGGTCTGTGAAGTGCGCGAATCACGTCTGTGGGTTATCTGACGCGCGCCGCGCAACTGCGACGTGCAACCTTGACACAACCCGGGGTTTCTCTAGACTGTTCCGTCTCTCAGCACCTCGCCGACGTTTCGTGCGTCGGCACTTTCGAATCGAGATCGACCATGGTTCCTCCGTTCCGCTGCTCTCCCGGCCGTACTCGTCGTCGTCGCGCACATCAGGCCATCAAGGCCGTGCACACCACGCTCTGCCCAAACTGCGGCGCCGCCAAGCGCTCGCACACTGCGTGCTCGAGCTGTGGATATGTTCGACCTGGCCTCCAGATCAAGATCATTAACAAGGACACGACCGCCTGAACGCAGGCGACGTGATGGAGTTCGTGCGCGACTGCGCGCAACGCGCTCGTCCTGAGTCCTTCCCAGCGGCGTGCCCATCGGCGCGCCGTTGTTCTCTCTCGGGGCCGACGCGGTGACGTGGCGGCACGAACCGGGAAGAATCCCGTAAACTGTGAACCTCGCGTAAAAACGTGCGGATCAATCCGTTGATCCGTGTAGCCCAGAGTCCCGCGTTCTTTGTCTGTAGGAAGCCCCACGTCATGCGAATCGGCATCGATGTCATGGGAGGCGACAACGCCCCCGACGAGATCCTCAAGGGTTGCTTTGCAGCGCTTGGAAAGGTTCCGGCGGATGACACGCTCGTTCTCTTCGGAAAGGGCGACATCATCGAGGAGGCGATCAAGGATCGAGGCCTCGCGAAAGATGGCCCTGGCGCCAAGATTGAGATCGTCCACTGCAGCGAAGTGATCGAGATGCATGACCCGCCTGTCGAGGCGGTACGTTCGAAGCGCGACAGCTCGATCTCTCGTGCGGCTGAGTATTCGGGGCCGAAGCATCCGAACCGCTGCGATGCGTGGATCAGCGCCGGCAACACTGGCGCATGCGTCACCGCGAGCCAGATGTACATGCGGCGCCTGCCGAACGTGATCCGCCCCGGTATCGCCGTCACGGTACCGACCTTCGCAGGCCCGATCGTCCTCATCGACGTGGGCGCGAACATCGAGCCGAAGCCCGTGCATCTGGCGCAGTACGGCGTGATGGGCGATGCCTACGCCCGCGGCATTCTCGGCATCAAGAATCCGCGCGTTGCGCTGATGAATGTTGGTGGCGAAGAGCAGAAGGGCACCGCGGAGATGAAGCACGCGCGCGAGCTTCTTCGAGGTGCGGAAAATCTGAACTTCATCGGGTACGTCGAGGGGCGCGGCGTGTTTGACGGCGACGCCGACGTGGTCGTGACCGACGGTGTGGTAGGCAACGTCATGCTGAAGCTCGCGGAAGGTCTGTCGAAGGGTCTCTTCCAGGCGATCGCGCAGCAGGTACTTGAGACCGATCCCGAGCTTGCAGTTCGACTCGAGCCGGTTGTGAAGGCGATCTACGCCAAGCACGACTACCACGAGTACGGTGGTGCGCCGCTTCTCGGCGTGAACGGCACCTGCCTCATCTCGCACGGATCCAGCGTGGCGCGCACCATGATGAACGCGGTGCTTCGCGCGCGTCAGTTCGTACTGAGCGGAATGAACGAAGTCATTAACGCGCGGCTCGAGACGATTCAAGAGCCCGCGCAGTGAGCGCGATTTCCGACCGCGCCCACAGAAGGAGCCCGCCTCAATGATGGGATCACTCCCAAGCGGCGCCTGCGGCGTGCGCATTCTTGGCACCGGGTCTGCCGTGCCCGATCGTCGCCTGACCAACGACGATTTCGCGCGCATGATGGATACGACCGACGAGTGGATTACGCAGCGCACGGGCATCAAGGAGCGCCGTGTGCTCGATCTGCGCACTGAGGGCTGCTCGACGTTGGCGCAGCGTGCACTCGAGCGGGCGCTTGAGAACTCGGGCGTCAAAGCAGAAGAACTTGACCTCGTCATTGTGGCGACCGTCACGATGGAGATGACGTGCCCGTCGGTTGCATGCCGAATTGCGGCGGGTGTAGGCGCGAAGGGCGCTGCAGCGTTTGATCTCGCAGCCGCGTGCAGTGGCTTCGTGTACGGGATCAACACCGCAGAAGCCATGATTCGCGCTGGCCGCGTGAAGACTGTTGCTGTGATCGGCGCAGAGGCGATGAGCTCGATCCTCGATTACACCGACCGCACGGTGTCGATTCTCTTTGGCGACGCCGCAGGCTGCGCGATCATCCGCGCCGACAGCGACCAGTCGAAGGGCTGCATCTATCAGCACATGGGCGCAGACGGCTCTGGCCTGCATGCGCTCTATATTCCGCGCCATGAGCGCGACGTGCCGAGCGAAGACGCCGACAATCCGATCCGATTGGGTTACCTGCGCATGAACGGGAAAGAAGTCTTCCGCTTCGCAGTGACGAAGTTCAAAGAGGTGATGGAGGATGCGTTCGCGAAGACAGGCCTTACGCCGAATGATGTGAGCCAAGTGATTTGCCATCAGTCGAATGTGCGCATCATCGATGCCGCGCGTGAGAAGCTGAATATTGATCCATCGAAGATCTACGTGAACATTGATCGATATGGAAACTCAAGCGCAGGCAGTGTGCCGCTGTGCCTCGACGAGTTGTGGCGCGCCGGCAAGATCACGAAAGGGAAACCCTTCATGATGGTCGCGTTCGGCGGCGGTCTTACGTGGGCCTCATCGGTGTGGAACACCTAGGCGGGCCTCATCGGTGTGGAACACCTAGGCGGGCCTCATCGGTGTGGAACACGTAAGCGGGCCTCATCGGTGTGGAACACGTAGGCGGGCCTCATCGGTGTGGAACACGTAGAAGACGCCCCGCCCGATGCGATGGTCTAGGGGTTCAACGCAGCGCCATCAGGCGCCCGGTGCATCGGGGGCATGCGAGCCACCCAGTTTCGAACAAGACGCGTGTGCGGACGACATTTCACAAAGCACGGTACGCACACAACGGGACATCAACCATGAGCAACATCGTCTATCTCTGTCCAGGGCAAGGAGCACAAGCTGTCGGGATGGCGAAGGCTTGGTGTGAAGCAAGCCCGTCGGCGCGCGCAATCTTCGACGAGGCTGACCGCATTTTCGGGGCAGGTCCCGATGGCCGATCGCTCTCAGACATCGCGTTCAACGGACCGCAAGAGACGCTCAACCGCACCGACGTTTCGCAGCCAGCGCTCTTCACCGCAGCGGTCGCGTGTTACCACGGCTTGCCCGGCGACCTTCGCGCGCGCAGCGTTCGCGCCGTCGCCGGTCTCTCGCTCGGCGAGTACACCGCGCTCCACCTCGCGGGCGCGTTCAGTTTTGAAGACGGGCTCCGTCTGGTGATGCGCCGTGGTCAGCTCATGCAGCAGGCAGCGGAACAATCACGCGGGGGTATGGTGGCACTTATCGGAGCCGACGAGGTCCAGGCGAACGACGTTTGCGCGCGGGCGACCCTTGAAGGCGGCGTTTTGGTTCCCGCGAACTTCAACGCACCGGGTCAAATCGTCCTCTCCGGCTCTCTTGAAGCGTGTGACCGAGCGGTCGCCGTCTCAGGCGATGTCGGCGTTCGAGCCACAAAGCTGCAAGTCGCGGGTGCGTTCCACAGCCCCCTCATGCAGCCTGCGGCGGACAAAATGGGAGAAGTGCTCACCAACGTCGCCATCACCCCGCTCCGCTCGGAGGTGTGGTCGAACGTGACTGCGAGGCCGCACGAGTCCGCAAATCCCGATCTTCTGCGTCGGCTGCTGGTGGAACAACTGGTTTCCCCGGTACGATGGAGCCAGAGTTGCGCGGGTCTCCTAGCGGCGATGGCCGCAGACGACACGCGTGCCTCCGTCCAACTTCACGAGCTCGCCCCCGGTAGCGTGCTCAAGGGACTCATGCGCCGGATCGACAAGACTTGCGAGGTCATCACCCATGACGCACCGTAACTTCCTCCCCGTCGTCTCCCGAGTTGCCGCGGTTGCCGCGTGCGCCGCCTTGGTTGGATGTGGCGGTGACCCGCCGCCGCCACCGCCGGTTGTCTCGAAGCCCGTCAACACCGCGCCGCCGCCGCCGCCGCTCACCTCGATCAAGGATCTGATGGCGCAGTACGACATCGATCGGCGCGTGAACCTTCCAGAGGACAAGGCGCCCGACTCTGACTCGAAGCGCATCGCGGTGCTCAAGTTCTTTGACGCCTTTGTGCGCGGCAATGGTTCGGCACTTCGTCCGATGCTTTCGGCCCCCGATCAATTGCAGTTCGACGGCATGGTCGAGGGCGGCATCTTCGCGAAGGTCACAAGCGACATCACGCGCGTTGACGTCCGTTGCGGGCCGCATGACTCAAGCGACTGCGCACTCGCCGTCTTCCACGTTGGCGAAGACTTCGAGCCGCAGTTGTGGGTCTACACCACGGGCGATGCTGCGGAGTTTGATTCCGTGGCCACTCCTCCAGGCATCATGTCGAAGTTGAGTGGCGACAATTGGATCGCTGCGTGGTTTGAGATTCTTCGTCTCGAACTCGCCCGCGCCGATGAGCCGGATGCAGTGATCGAAGTTCCGCAAACCGACTTCACAGACGAGCCCGATGTGGTTGAGAATGAGACCACGGGAATCTCGCCCGGCGGAAGTGGCGGCAACTCGCCTGGACGCCGCAAGCCAACCAGCAACCCGATCAAGCCACCCCGTCCGCCCGGATTCGGTTCGCGCTGAACCTCTTCGGTTGAAGTGAGGCGGGTTCGCGGCTTTCGCGAGAACTGTCCTATGTCGCCGCGCCCCGTGGGTAAGGCTGCGTCCTGTACGCTGCACCGGCATGTACGGACTCATCAACAAGGCCGTCGAAGGTTTGGTGCGCAGTCGTTTCGGTGACGCGATTTGGGACAGGGTTCGTTCGCGTGCCGGTTTGCCCGACGAGCCGTTTCTTTCCATGGAGCAGTACGACGACAAGGTCACCTTTGACCTCGTCGAGGCCGCGAGCGCAGAACTTGGGGCGCCCCCACATGTGGTTCTTGAGCAGTTCGGTCTCTACTGGATTCGATATACGGCAGAGGCGGGCTACGGCGAGCTCATGCAGACCGCAGGGCGCACGCTGCCGGAGTTCCTTGCCAACCTCGATCAGATGCACACGCGGGTTCAGCTTTCGTTTCCGCATCTGAAGCCACCCAGCTTTTCGGTGAGCGATCAGACTCCGACGAGCCTCACACTCCACTATCGATCAGAGCGCGCAGGGCTTGCGCCGCTCGTGATCGGCCTACTGAAGGGACTCGG
>JBILDS010000111.1:0-10376 GCA_044352505.1 Phycisphaerales bacterium | reverse complement strand
CAATGCAGAGCGCACGATCGGCAGCCACGACCGCCTCAGCAATCGCCCGGAGCGTGCTGCGCTCTGTGGCACGCGCAGTCGGATCGGGCGTGAAGTCGCCGCTATCGGCACGCGGGTAGAGGTTCCTACGGGCCTCGCGCAACTGCACACTGAGCGGTACGACCTTCGCCTCCCACTCGCGTGACTTCCAGCCTTCGACCACCGCTTCCAAAAGCTCGGGCGCCGGCACATCGACGCCACAGAGTCGCAGTTTGGAAATGACGTCCGGCACAGAAATGGGCGCTGGAAGTTCGGCCGATGAGGTGAAGCTGGGGCGCCACGCGACGACGTCGGCATCCTCATCTTCCGCAGCGGCCGGATTCGGAATCACAACCCACTGGGAATCATCGCCGCCGCCCTGGGCGAATGAACGCTTGGCAAGAAAGCGGGTGGACGTCTCGTCACCAAGCAGCGCCGCGATGGCGTTGAGGGCGCGTTGGTCGATCAGAGCGCGGCGCTTCGACTCAGCTTCGAGATCTGCTCGTGCGCCTCCGCCTTCACCCCCGCCGCCATTCATACCTTCCATCATCATGGCCGTGATGTCGAGCGACAACGAGATGTCAACGAGTTTCTCCGATGAGTCTGCGCGTTCGCGCCGCCACGTGAGTTCGATCGGCGCGAGTGCGGCCTTGATTTCAGGCGCAACCGCCGGATCGCGCCGTACGCGACGGAGAACATCGCCAGCATCGCCGCCCATCGAGAAGGAGCCGCCAGACATTGCCATCATCCCGCCGAGCATTCCTGCCGACTTCTTCGCCACGTCCTCGCGAAGGCGAAGAACCTCGATCTCGGGAAGCACGGCCGCGAACTGTCGCGTTGCAGCGCGATTTGCTTGGAAGTTCTGGTTGACAACCTTGCGCGGCTCCTCGCCCGCCTCGCGCATGGCCTGCACCATGGCAGACATCCTCTGCATCTGCGCGGCGGCGGCAGCGGCTGGATCGTCGCCCGCATCTCTGCCATCGCCTCCGCCTGGCCCCTCTGCTTCCATCGCGGCTGCGGCTTCCCAGACCTTCGTCATCGACTTTCGAACGCCAGCGCTGTAGCTTCTTGCCTGCGTGAGGGTACGCCGCTCTTGCTCCAAGAGAAGCGCGTCGAACTGCGCCCGCATCTCGGGCGCAATCAAATCGAGGTATCGCTCGCGCGCAAGCATGTTGGGAAGATCAACGAAACTTGCGCCGCCACCAAACATCGTCGAACCCATGCGCGAGAATCCGCTGAGTTCGCGCTGACGCTCGCGCGCAGATCGAATGCGCTCAATGCCGGCGCGACGCTCAGGCGCGACCAGCGCAACCGCGCTGTCGAAGAAAGCCTTGTCGATCTCGGCGATACGCTGCTGGATGCGATCCATGTCGCGGAGGAACTTCTCGAACTCCGGTCGCGAAGGCATCGAGCTATTGATCGACTGGCCGACCTGCTTGATCTCAGGGTCGAGCTCCGCGCGGAACCGATCGAGGTATGCCTCGTGGATACTGTCGATTGCCGTCGCCTCGGCAGGCGTCGGATCGACGTAGATCCGGAGGAGCCGCTCAAGCCGCTTGGTGGTGAGTGGCGAACCGACGAGTTCGGCGACCTGCGCAGCCGCGGGTGCCGCGACGAAGAGCATGGAAACAAGCGCGAGCAGCGTGGCAACTGCTGTGGCGAGCGGGCCGGGGACAAGACGGGTCCGGGATCGGATCTGCATAAGCGGTCCTTTCGGTCGTGCAACTGTCGGCGGATGGAATGTGCAGCCTACCCGCCACCGACACGAGATGGAACCAGCTGAGACCACCTGAGACCACCTGAGACCACGAACGGCTTGGATCTGACCGCTGGAACGGCGCCGAATGAAACTCGGACTGCGGGATTTTGACCCGCGTCGATGCGTTGGTGGCGCGATCCCCCGATGTGACGGGGAGTTCCGCGGGTGTGCAACAACTGGCCGGGCGGCGAACAGCGACGCCGTGCCAATCGAGCACTTCGCAATCAGGCTCTACCGATCTCGGACTCACACACGCGGTGTCGAGCACGGTCGCGCGTCAGTGCGCCGAACCGAGGCCCGCAGACCGGCGCCACGTCGAGATCTGCCCAAGATGCATCATGTTGTGGCCGCCAGCGAGGAAGTTCACGGCGCCACCGACGGTGGGGAACATCTCCTTGAAGCGGCCTTCAGCGGGGTTCTCGCGGCGGAAGGCAGCGTCATCGGCAGAAGGAAGGGCTGCGAGCACGGTACGCCAACCCTTGAAGAAGGTGTCGCAGATCACGTCCTTGGACGGATAGCGGCCATCCTGGGCGACGCACGGCGCGCCATTCTTGAAGTGCTCGTCGCCAAAAGGCATATCGATCTTGAGGTCGGCGCGACCGATCATCTCAAGGACGCGGTTGGCGTAGATCGCGAGGTGCCCGACGCAGAACGCAGGGTGGTTCATGTCCTTGGTGGGCATCTCGCAGAAGCGATCCGCTGGGATCGTCTGGATGAGATCTTCCGCGTAGCGAATCGAGAGAGCCAAGCTTGAAGCGATCAGTGCGCCGGTGCCTGAGTTGATCGCGACAGATGAAGAGGAGCTCGTTGCGGTTGTGGTCATGCGGCGAGTGTAGCCCAGCGCTCGAGCTTCTGTCTGACGGATCCCCGAAGACCAAAGAAGCGTGCGGCGCCCGGATGGCAAGGAGGCGAAACGAAGCTGTATCCCATGATCCATAGACGCGATACAGCGAGTTGAAGCCGACGATGTTGGATCATGGCCAGCCGGGATGCCGCGCGATTCGACGTCCGGGGATCCGTCAGACAGAGCCTAGCCCACGCCGAGATGCGGACGGCACAACGCGAAGCCTGAATGTGCTTCAGCTTGAGAGCCTCGGGAGCACGCCCCCTGATTGGGCGCGGGTTCAGGTAGGACGAATCGCGGGTGTACGCCAAGAGATCGCGGGCGTTCCGAAGCTCAAACGCGGTGCCTCAAACGGTGACGGCGCGTGTTGAGGTCGCGCGTTCAGTTCGCATGTTGAGGTCGAGCGTTGAAGTCGCGCGTTGATGCGAATTCGCGCATTCTGACTGATGACGCACAGACATCTCAGCAATCAGAGTCCATGCTCTTCAAGCAACTTTCGCAGACCTTCGACTCCGCCTGCAGCCTTGATCAGGTCGGCGAGCTCGCGGCGCTCTCGGCGGGAACGGCTCTTTCGACGCCGAGGCTCCGGTGCCTCCTTGAGGACGAGTTCGTCGATCGACGTGAAGTCCACAACGCCGTCGGTTCCTGCCTTCCGGATTACAGGATCGAACTGGTCAACAGTCCATGCAACCAGTGTCAGCATGCGTGAGGTCTGCGCGCTTGTGACTGTGCCATCTTCGAGCGGGACATCGCAGACCACCCGAACTTCGCCATCGGAATCATCGAGTACGTAACTGGCGACCCGGACACGCCAGTTCGCAGAGAGCATGGCCTCGCACATGGATCCCTTGTGCGCGAACGTGTTCACCGCATAAACCTCAGGGACACAGATTCGCATCATGCGCCCCTCTTCTTGCAGCATGACGTGGAGAAGCATGCTCTTCTCGCCATCGTGGGGGTCGATGTAATGCTGGGTGGGGACTGCAACGACGATCTCGTTGTGATCCCGCGATGCGCGGAAGTCCACCCCGATTTCCGCAATGCGCCCAACAAGTTCGGCAAACGTCATGGCCATGTGCTCACCTCCGAACCGGTTTCGACCCATATTCTGATTCCGCAGGATCACCAACCGAGCACGCGGAACGTTCTAAAGAGTGTAGCTTGACCTGACACGATGCCAAGTGCGGCGCGAGATTACGAAGAGAGTCGTACGAATCGGGGTTGGTTCATTCCGATCAGGGGTGGTTCGCGCGGCGAATATCCCTGAGAGTCGGTGTGTCGGAGCGTTCGGTATGGTCTGACAGAACCGAGTGGTCTGAGTCGGAAGAACGCTGACAATCAGCGAGGCATCGTCGTCGATGGCAAGGCGCCGTGCCGATGGGGTATCCCCAGAATTACCTCAAGGAGATACCTCAAGGAGATACCTCAAGGCGCGGCAACGCCGCCAGCGGCGACGAGGACCGCTGAGTGTCGGCGGAATTCGGGCTCAGACCACTAGATTCCGACGAAGCGCGCGACCAATGCGCGGGCGCGTTCGGTGTCGGTGGTTCCGGAGACGATGGCGAGCGTGGCGACCTCGCCCGCAAGCAGTGTCAGTAGGAGCACTTGGCTCGAGTCGTGAGATGCGCGCGGGAATGCGGGTGTGTGTGAAAGTTCGGCTTCGCGTGGGACTTCGGCTTCGCGTGCGACTTCGGCTTCGCGTGCGACTTCGGCTTCACGTGCGACTTCGGCTTCGCGTGCGACTTCGGCTTCGCGTGCGACTTCGGCTTCGCGTACGACTTCGGCTTCGCTTGGGAGCTCAATAGCGAGCGCACGCGTTTCGCCGTGTCGTTCGCAGCGAAGCGCGCCGTGTACGCCAAGCCGAGCAGCGACTCGAGCAAATGCAGCGTCGTCGAGCCTTCCGCAGAGCGAGATCTCCACGGCATTCCGACCGCACAGCGCGCGTGTGCGAGAGGCATCGGCATCGCCTGCCGGGTGGAGAAACTCGAAGCGTCCGGCACCGCAGCACGGGCAGGCCGGATCGCGTGCGCCTTCAAGCGAAGCCGACTCAAATCGCATTGCTTCGAGGTCGATCCTGGTGATCGTGGAGGGCACATGAAGCGTGCCTTCAGCGACAGCTCGAATGGCGAGTGCAGCCTCGATCGATGCGACAACCCCCGCGGTGGCCGCCAGTACGCCAGCGGTCTCGCACGTCTCGACCTCGCCCGGCAGCGGCGGCTCGGGTGCCACACATCGGAGGCACGGCGTTGCTCGTGACAGCGGCCACTCGACCAGCCCGCTCCGATCGGCGCCAGAAACGGGCAGGAAGAGCGCGGCCATTCCGCGAAGCCCTACAGCTCCGCCATAGACAAGCGGCTTTCCGTACTTGACGGAACAATCGTTCAGGAGGTAGCGAGTCTCGAAGTTGTCGAGGCAATCGATGATGAGATCGACGTCCTCGACATAACGATGTACGCTCGCTGGCGCGAGATCGTCAACGAAAGCCCTTACTGAAGTCGGCGCATGAACCTGCGCGAGTCTTGCTTTCGCGGCTTCCGCCTTCGGAACCCTTCTTCGAGCATCACTCTCTGTGAAGAGTGTCTGCCGCTGCAGATTCGACAACTCGACGAGATCTCGATCGACGACGACAAGCGTGCCGACTCCGGCTCGGGCGAGTTGCTCCGCAGCAACGCTCCCAAGCGCACCGCAGCCAGCGAGCAGAATGCGTGCTTGACGCAGTCGTTGCTGTCCCTCAGCACCAAACCGCGGAAGCTGCATCTGCCTTAGGTAACGGCTGTCGGATCCCTGCATCGACGGAAGCGTAGCGCGCCGTGGCCATGACGCGGCGGGCGCGATATGCCGTGGGGTCGATCAGGGGAGCGGAGTGGATGATCCCAAACCCTGCCCTCGCGACCGCTGCCGGTCCACCACATCTGCCGTGACTGAGACGCATGTGACCAAGTCGGCCGTGGGGGTGTCGGCCGTAACTGTTTCAGCCATAACCGTGTCAGCAGTGACCACGTCGACCGTGACTGTGGCGGCCGTGAATGAGTCGCTGGCGAACACGGCGGCGGCGACCGACTCGACCGTGGTTGACTTGATGGTGACGGTGTCAGCCGTGACCGTGTCAGCAGTGATGGCGACGACTGATGTCTGAAACGCCGCAGATTCGAAGACCGCGAACCCGAGCCTCTCGGCCTTCGCGTCTCTGGTGACTTCAGCTTTCCGCTGGAGTCAATCGCTCGATGCCAGGAGTCGATGGTGCGCGCGGAGAGGACAGCTCGACTCCAGGCAACGCGAAGTCGTGAGTCGGCACTGATGACGATAGAGTCAATGCGTTCAACCTCAATCGGGCGCAGGCTGAGAAGCGCCTCGACAAGGAGTTGGCAAGGCGAGCCCTCGGATCGAGCCTTTCGAATGCTCGCGAGCACTGGATCTGGTGGCTCTGCTGCCTGTGAGAGTCGCCCAGTGAGCGTTCGCGGCGCCGGTGGGGGCCAGCCTGCTCGTGTGAGAGATTCACGCATTGCAACATCAACGAGGGCACGAGCCTCATCGCCATCGGCAAGTGCTGCAACGTGGAGCATCATCCGCTCATGTCGCAATCGCCAGCTCTCGGCACATGTACGGAGCAGTTCAAACTCGCCGATGAGTTTCCGCGCGTGTTCTCTGGTGCTCAGTGTGAGTCGCCCCGAATCCTCGAGTCTTTTGACCCGACGATGCAGCTCGGGGTCTGAACCCGGGTTCGAGAGCGGCAGTGGATACGCAACAAGAAAGTCGCGAACTGCTCCTACTGGCAGCCGGGCATCTGTGCCGATCCGAGTAAGCAGTGCTTCACGAACAAGGAGTGCACATGCCCGCTCAAGATCGCTGTCGCTCCACGGATATCGAAGTGCGCCAATCCTGGCCGTGTCCGCGAGTTTGGGCGGATGCGTCTGGTGATTGAGAATGGGCAGGTCGATAGGTCGCAAACTATCCCGCTGATTTTTCCAATCGGGCTCTGCGAGTGCGTCGTGCGCGCGAGCTTGTCGCAGCGCAAGCCATGTTGCACGGGGGCGCGCGCGATGTCCGTGCAAGAGCAGCTCGAGCGCAGTTGCCGCGTCAATCTCCTCAGCCAGCTCCGGATCGATCGAAAGCACTGGTGATATCCCACCGATCCATGCCGCAACGGTGAGCGAGTCGACCGCCCCGCGCGCCAGTTGCTCTGCAAGGCGCTCGAGGCGTTGAACGGACCCACCAACCTGAGTCTCGTGTGGGGTCGCATGCAAGATGACACCGGGTAGACCCTGTGAAGAAGGGACATGCACCGCTCCCCATACGGTGCCTTGCGACGTCTGCATGAACCAGATCATGAATAACGTTACGAGCCAGATCATGCCCCGTGGCATGGCCAAGAACGCGAATTTGGGTCTGCGGACGCGCGACTGCAAACCGGGACAGGATTGCGCCTTCAAGCCTTGCGCCTTCGAGCCTTGCATCTTCAAGCCTTGCATCTTCAAGCCTTGCACCTTCAAGCCTTGCATCTTCAAGCCTTGCACCTTCAAGCCTTTCACCTTCAAGCCTTGCACCTTCAAGCCTTGCGCCTTCAAGCCTTGCACCTTCAAGCCTTGCGCCTTCAAGCCTTGCGCCTTCGAGACTGGTGCTTTCGAGACTGGTGCTTTCGAGACTTGCGTCTGCAAGCCTCGATCTCGTAAGCCTCGATTCGGCAAGCCTCGATTCGGCAAGCCTCGATTCGGCAAGCCTCGATTCGGCGAAAGCTGAGTCAGCGAGGCAGGCGCGTCAAAGGCGTGATCAAAGGGTGTTCGACCAATGCGCCTCGCACGAGATGGGCTCGGATCGAAGGCACTCCGAGGAAACTGGCTCTGACCGAAGTGACTTCCATCAACCGGATGTCGACTGGAACGACGGGCAGTGAAGACGTGAGGCTTGCAGCGATGGCGACTGGCGAACCTTCCACCAAGGTTGTGGCCATCGTGGTTGGCGTGATCACAGGCCCTCGACGCAACATTGAATCTTGTGCGCGTGGTGCGACCGGGCTGCAATCGGTCTCGTGTGCGGTGCGATGCGCGGTACGGTGTTTGGTTTGACGCACGGTTTGGCGCACGGTTTGGCGCACGGTTTGGCGCACGGTTTCGGGCGCGAGCCCCTTCGCTCGCACGCGGGCGAGACAACAACTGAAGCCGCGATCTCATCTCGTGTGCGCACAGGCGCGTTCGAACCGTGCGAATGCGCCGATCGCGCGAATCGGAACGCGAGTCTCTCCTGGTGCACTGCATTGAAGTGCTCGCGTCTGAGAGAGACGAAATCGCGACGACGGCGAAATCTCTCGTGTAACGCGAAGAGGTCGGTGCCTCAGCCTCCAACGAAGCCGAAAGACGATTGACCGCCTCAGCGGGCGGGTGCGTTCGCGTACCAAGTCTCGTCTGCAATCGACGACGGCAGAACCATCTCTCTATCCACCCGAACCAGGACATAGCTGCTCCTTTCTCCCCTTGTGTGTGGCGAACCTACCACGGCAAAATGCGCCTTCCGGAAAGACCTACAAAAATACAGAGACTTTTCTCGGTTCCTCACGCTGCCTGCCAGCCTCCATTTCTCGAGGCAACATCTTGTTCGGAGAACTGATGTTCGCACGCCTGAGGGTCATGGTCTGATGGGAATGGTCTGAGCATCATGAATACGCAGCACGAACTCCAGCCCGAGACTCAGTTCTGCGGCGGGCCAGCCCATTCACGCGCGATTGTCCACGCGCACGTCACGCGCACGTCACGCGCACGTCGCGCGCGCAGCACGTGCCCAATTCCATCACGTCCCCGTCACGACTCGCGCGTTGCCACCAATTCGCGTGCAAGAGCGAGTAACTCAGTTGGCGCGAATGGCTTCGGAATGAACCGATGGTGTCGCGCGAGGGTTCCCGCGCGCAGCGCGACGTCTTCGGTGTGACCTGACATGAAGATCGTGGGAATGGAGCCTCGTTGCGACTCAATGCGTGCGACCATCTCAGGTCCGCTCATCGCGGCCATCACCACATCGCTGATGATGAGGTCGAATGCATGCTCGCGTTCAACGCGCAAGAGCGCCTCGGCTGCATCGGCCGCCGCGACGGTTTGATATCCCGC
The DNA here is from genome assembly GCA_044352505.1 of Phycisphaerales bacterium. Taxonomy (GTDB): domain Bacteria; phylum Planctomycetota; class Phycisphaerae; order Phycisphaerales; family SM1A02; genus QWPT01. The sequence continues at coordinate 1,660 of JBILDS010000111.1, read as the reverse complement.
ACGCGTGAGAAGCTGTTCAAGGAGTCGGCGAACAAGTGGTTCGTCTTCGACGAGCAGTACACGCTCGCCACGACCGCCCACCGCAGCGATCGACGGCGTTGCGACCGTTGCCGCGGATTGCGCATGAAGCCTAGGAAGTCGCACGCGAAACGTCGACCCGGCACCGGGCGCAGACTCCACGTCGACGCGACCGCCGCACTGCTCAACCAAACCGTACACGGTTGCCAATCCCAGCCCACTGCCCTTCCCAACATCCTTGGTGGTAAAGAATGGCTCGAAAATGCGCGCCTTTGTGGCCTCATCCATGCCACTTCCGCTGTCGCGCACGCTGAGCACGACGTATCCATCACGATCGACCTGCGCGCTTGGAGCCGACGTATCAACCCCAACGTTCGTCGCGTCAACCTTCGTCGAGCGAGCATCCGCAACTTCATTCCGCAATTGAATCTCGAGCGTTCCACCGCTCGGCATGGCGTCGCGCGCGTTGAGCGCCAGATTCATCACGATTTGCTGAATCGCTGTCGGATCGGCCCACACCCGCCCGAGCTCTCGATCGGCGGTGACGGTCACCGTAATCCGCTCTCCGATCAGCGGCCTCAGCAATCCCTCTACTTCGCGCACTTCCTTGATGAGATCAAGCGACGCAGGTCGCAAGACTTGTTGGCGGCTGAATGCAAGCAACTGCCGCGTGAGGGACGCCGCGCGATCTGATGCTCTCCGAATCTCCTCAACCCATCCACGCACAGGGTCGCCCGCGCCAAGCCGCGAGAGCGCAAGCGCTGCATATCCATGGATCGCCATGAGGATGTTGTTGAAATCGTGCGCAATCCCCCCTGCGAGACGCCCCACCGCCTCCATCTTCTGACTTTGCCGGAGCTGCGATTCAAGTTGAGAGCGCAGTTCGAGTTCGTGCTCCATATCGCGGTTTCGCGATTCGAGTGCATCGGCGGTTGCACGAAGGCGCTGCGTCAACAGTTGCATGTCGGCAAGCGTCGACTCTTGCGATTGAAGGAGAATCAGGAAGTCGCCACGAGAGTCGTGCGGCGGAAAGTCGGCAAGTGTGAGTCCGAGGGTTGCAAGGTCACCAATGCGATTGAGCCACGGGCTTCCGACGAAAAGTGCGCGCTTCACACCATCGCCCGCGCGATGTGTGACAAACTGTCCGCGCAACTTGAACTCACTTCGCGTTCGGAGTGCCACCACGAAGATGTCGTTTGGTCGCGCACCGAGATCGCTGACGTTGTCAATACCCACGGGGCGCTCGATCTCGATGACATCGAGTATCTGCGCCCCAACGGCGACCGACGGCGCGATCGCGCCCCATCGATTACCCACCGCGTCGATGCGTCCGTTGGCGTCGCACTCAATGAAGAATGGGAAGAGCGCGCGCAGAACCTCTGCACTCTCAGACGACGACGCCGATAGGTTCGCCGTCACCGGCGCGCCTCCACCCAATGCACGTGAAAGATGTCGTGCGGCTTCTCACCGGTGGTTCGTTGCGCCTCGATGGAGAGCTCAAGTCCGAATCGCTCGCCGAGTCCCTTCAGTAGGCCGATCACGAGCGGCGCAAGCCCTGCGCGCTCTGATCGATAGTGGAGTGTGAGGCTCGTCGGAGTCTGATCGCTCACCGAAAAGCTGGGTGGCTTCAGATGCGGAAACG
>JBILDS010000110.1:0-10389 GCA_044352505.1 Phycisphaerales bacterium | reverse complement strand
CGAATGCACTTCTGGGTGTTGACCGCGCGGGTGTAGGGGCGCTTGCCGCGTCCGAGGAAGACATCCTTGAACTGGTTCATGCCTGCGTTCGTGAACAGCAGGGTCGGGTCGTCGTGGGGGACGACGGCGCTCGACGGGGCGAAGGTGTGGCCCGCCTTCTCGACGAAGAAGTCGATGAAGGCCTTGCGGATCTCGGCGGCGGTGGTGGGTCGCGACATTGGGACGGGGAGGATACGGTCCCCGGTACCTTGCGGGTGAGCCCAGGCCGCTGCACGGCACGTGCCGTGCAGTGCCTGGCACAGAGCGGCACGTGCCGTGCAGCTCGCAGTGGTCAGGTCGCGTCAGTGGGAGCGCGGTAGAAGCCCGAGCAGGGCTTCGCGCGGCGATCGTTCAGAAATCTGCACGGCACGTGCCGTGCACCAATTCTGGCTAGGCTGCGCGCATGGTTTCCTGCGTGACCCGCACCCCCTTCGTCGGCGGCAACTGGAAGATGAACCTCACCCGCGCCGAGGCCTCCGCGCTCGCGCGTGCCACCGCGCAGGCCGCTGCCGGCCGCCGCGTTGAGTGCGTTGTGTTCCCGCCGTTTGTGTACCTCACCGACACAATCGCCATCGAAACCGCCGACATGCGTGTTGGCGCGCAAGACTGCTCGGCTGAGTCACAAGGTGCCTTCACGGGGCAGGTCAGTGCCGCCATGCTCCGCGACATCGGCTGCCACGCAACACTTATTGGCCACTCTGAGCGTCGCCACGGCCTACGTGAGATCGACTCCCTGCTCACCAGGAAAGTCGCCCGCGCGCTTGAAGCCCGCGTCATGCCTGTCCTTTGCGTCGGCGAAACCCTCGCCGAACGCGAGGCTGGCAACGCCCACGTTGTCATCGAAACCCAGCTTCGCGGCTCGCTCGCGGGACATTCCGAGGACGCGCTCGGCACCCTCGTTGTCGCGTATGAGCCGGTCTGGGCCATCGGCACCGGTCGCACCGCCACCCCGGACGACGCTGCCGAAGCCCACCGGACGGTGCGGAAGACACTGGCCTCCATGTATAGTGCTCGATTCTCCGAGCGGGTCCGTGTCATCTACGGCGGCTCGGTGAACGCGAAGAACGCGGCCGAGCTCTTCTCACGAGAGGAGATCGACGGTGGTCTCGTTGGAGGCGCGTCACTCAACGCGGCCGACTTCGGCGCCATCATTGCCGCCGCAGCTTCGCGGAGTGCATGACTCCCGCGCCCTGTGCGCGGGGCGAAACTATTGACGAAGCCAGAGACGGTTCAACCGACCGCTCAACCCGACGCTGTTCTCGCGTCGGAACAAGACCCGGATCGACCATGGAATACCTCTTCGGAGCTCTCACCGTCCTGTTCATCTTTGTGTCGCTTGCGCTGGTTCTCATCATTTTGGTGCAGCGCCCGCAGGGTGGTGGCCTCACCGGCGCATTCGGCGGTGGTGGCGGAACCGACACAGCGTTCGGTGGCCGCACCGGTGACGCCCTCACCGTGGCCACGATCACGGCGTTCTCGATTTATCTGCTTGTTGCGATCGGACTCAACATCACGGGCAACGTCATGCGAAATGCGCCCGCTGAGCAGGCAATCCCCGCGTCGAATGAAACGCCTGCGCCCGCGTCGACCGACGCACCTGCGCCCGCGTCGACCGACGCACCTGCGCCCGCGACGACCGACGCACCTGCGCCCGCGTCGACCGACGCACCTGCGCCCGCGTCGACCGACGCACCTGCGCCCGCGACCACCGAAGCGCCAGCAGCAGGCGAGCCAACTCCCGCGCCTGCGCCTTCCGCAGAAGGATGACACTCCGCCATGATCCGGTCGATGACGGGCTTCGGATCCGCAACGGCTGAAGCCGACGGATGTCGCTTTTCGGTTGAAGTGAAGAGCGTCAACAATCGCTTCTTCAAGGCAACCGTGCGAGTGCCGGAAGAACTCTCGCTCCTTGAGTCAGAGATTGAGGCCGCAGTCGCGCGGCGTCTCGGCCGGGGCAGCGTCATGGTGCTCGTTCGATTTGTGCCTGGCGGCGCGGTCGCAGCGACAGAGGTGAATCCCGACGCGGCGCGCAGCGCGCTGACGGCACTCCTCGCCGCGCTCCCAGCCGAACTCCGCGACCGCGCCACCGTTGATCTCGGCGCGCTCCTTGCGGTGCCCGGTGTGCTGCGCTCAGACGGCGTTGAACGCTTGGCAGAATTCGCGCGACCGATTGTGCTCCGATTGCTTGAGGATGCGTGCACGCGCGTGCTCGAGATGCGCACGCGCGAAGGGGAAGCACTCGCACGCGAACTTGCACGCCACGGAACCACAATTCGCGAGGCACTTCGCGATGTGGCCGACAGAGCCCCCAATGCCACGAGCGCCTACCAAGATCGTCTGCGCAACCGAATGAACGCGCTCCTTGCGGAGGTCGGCGCAGTCGCGGCTGAGACCGATCTCCTCCGCGAAGTCGCAGTGTTCGCAGAGCGATCCGACGTGGCCGAAGAAGTGGCGCGGCTCTCTGGGCATCTCGTGCAGTTCGATCAGGTGATTGCGCCCAACCACAGCGAACCTGCTGGGCGAACGCTTGACTTCCTCTCGCAGGAAATGCTCCGCGAGGCGAACACCATCGCCAGCAAGTCGCAGGATGTCGAGATCGCGCGCAAAGTGGTGGAGATGAAGACCGCGATTGATCGCATCAAAGAACAGGCCGCCAACGCCGAGTAGCACGCCGCGCAATCGGAAGGAGGTTGCGTTTGTCTGGCGACGAATCCGATATTGACAACCACTTCCATGCCTCCCGCGAGCGCGATACCGACGAATCGAATCGTGCGTCTCACTCTCGAGGTGCACCGACAGGCGCATCCCCCGGCGCATCCCCCGGCGCATCCCCCGGCGCAGCCCCAGCTGCACCCACCGACTCGACCTCATCTCCCGCCGCGCGCCGCTCGGCACAGCGCGAGCGATACACCGTGCAAGAGATCGGGCAGGTTCTGTCGCACTACGACATTGGCGTGATTCGCGAAATCCGCGAGTATCGACGTGGTTCGCGTCGAGCGGCGAAGCTAAAGCTCGTTGCGGAGCGTGGCGAGTTTCTCTTGAAGCGCCGAGCGATCGGTCGAACGCCGCACGGCGATCGCAGCCGCGCGTCGGCCAGCCACAAGCTCCAGCAGATCGCCTCGCGCGGTGGAGTACCGGTGGCGAGCCTCATGCCGCTGCGCGGCGGCGGCACGCTGCTCCATCTCGACGGGCGTCTCTACGAACTCTTCGCATGGATTCCGGGCGAACGCTACAACCGCCTGCAAGGTCAGGCCCGCGCCGCAGGCATCGCGCTCGCGCGCATGCATGGCGCATTCAGCGGAGTCGAGCTCCTCGAGGAACTCCCGCTCGGAGGTTTCAGCGAATCGGACTCGGTGCGCGCCATGCTCGCCACGGCCCACGCGCGTGCGTGCGAGCGCTCCGACGCTTCGCTTCGCGCCGCCATCGATGGCCATATCGACACGATGGTTCGGCACCTCGACCGAATTGAGTCGAAGCTCACGCTCAAAGGTCTTCCGCTGCAGCGAAACGCCATTTGTCACGGTGACTTTCATCCCGGTAACACGCTGTGGTACGGCGATTCGCTTGGAGCTGTGATCGATTTCGACAGCGCGCGGCAGGAGTCTGTCGCCGCGGAAATTGCCAACGCAGCGCTGCAATTCTCGGTGTGCCATCGCACAGGCGATGACCCGCGGCAGTGGCCCGTGGGGCTCGATCCCGACAATCTCAGGTCATTCATCGCGGGCTACTCAGCCGCTGCTGCGATCGACATGCGCGAGATCGCGCCGCTGATCCCATGGCTCATGATGTCCTCGATCATTGCGGAAGCCACGTCGCCTATCGCGCGTGACGGAGACTTCGCGGGGATTCCACCGGAACCATTCCTCTTTGTCACGAACGCATTGGTGGAGTGGATCGCGCAACGCACCCGAGCAATTTCGGCCGTGGTTGAGCAAGAGGCCTCGTAACGCTGCTTTCGTGCCTCCGCCCACACGCCCGCACGCGCATCTGCGCCGGTCCGCTCCGCGATTTTCCCGCGAAATCAGCCTCGTGGGTGCATCGCATCGAACCCGTGCTACTCTTCGTGCATGTCGGCGCTCGCCAAAGCCGGAATCGCGCTTCTCCTTCTTGCCCAAGATGCTCCCGCGGAGACCAGTCCAAGGAGCACGCCTGGTCGTGGTATGCAAGGCGACCGCGCCGTGCGGCGGCCTGTTGATCGGCCGATCGATCAGCCCATCGTCCTGAACGGTCGGCAAGACCTCCAACTTGCGCCGCCGACTCCTGCGCCACTGCCAACCGACGCCGACATCGCGCGCGTGCAGATTCAGCCAGATTTGCTGAGACTTGTTCGTGCGTTCGACTCCGACTCATTTGCAGAACGGGCGAGCGCGCGCGACGCCATTGCAGCGCGATCTCCAAGCAGCCTTGAACTCATGGCGATTCTGCTGCGGAAAGACCTCTCGCTTGATGCGCGTCATGCGCTCGTCACGCTGCTTTCCGACGCGATCATGCATGCGCCGCGAGGCGCGCTTGGGATTCGCATGGACGGCCCGTTGATGCGCGAGACGCCTGGCGTACGTGTCACCGCGCTTGTGCCGGGAATGCCAGCAGAGCGCGTTCTGCAGCCCGGCGATCTTCTTCGCGAGATCGAGGGCAAGCCGCTCATTGATCGCACGGAACTCATCCGCACCGTGCAGTCGCTTGCGCCCGGGGTTGAGGTGCAATTGCTTGTGCGCCGCGTTCGTCGTGACGCGGAAGGCCGCGTACTCACGGGTCCGGACGGTGCCGAACTCACCGACGATCTTCGCGTTCGGGTTCGCCTTGGGTCGACCGACGATCTTGAGACAGACGGGGAGCCGGCCGGGAACGTGGCGAATCCGCTTGTCGCAGAGCGCGCGGCGCAGGTGGCCGAGGCGCAACGGCGCTTTCTTCCAGCTGCAGCGACGGTGGCGTTTCCCGCGCGCGAGGAGGAGGCGCCGAAGAAATCAGCCGTCAGCGTTGAGCTCTTGCGTCGGCAACTTGCCGCGATGCAACTTGCTGGCGTCGACCCTGAGTTGCTGCGCCCGCTGCGCGCGCGTGTTGATTTGGCCGACAAGACCTTGCGAGGTAGCTCCGATCACGCGCAGCGATCAAGCGCACAGGCCGAACTCGAGGCACTTGCCGTCGAGATCCGTCGTATTCGCGGCTCGTGAGTGTTGACGCGTTCGCGCGATTCGTTCGGTGCAGCCGTTTGATGCAGACCCACAGCAGAGGCGCCGTGTCTCGCATGTCAAACCTCAACGCATGTCGCGACGACTGCAGCCGCGCCACTCCGCGCACCACTCCGCACACGAATCAAGAGAGCGGATTGCGGAAGTGCTCGTTCTGGATAGGAACAATCACCTCAAGCACGTGCTGGAGCACCTCGGCGGGCGACCCCATCGCGTTCACTTCGTGCACGATCTCGTTCGGATAGCACGCAAGTACGGGCCGTGTCTCGCGTTCGTACACCTCAAAGCGCTTGCGAATGACTTTTTCATCCGCGTCGTCAATGCGGTTTTCCTTCAGTGCGCGACGACGCATGCGCGTCACCATCGCTTCAATATCGGGGCAGATGAGGTGCAGAACGGCGAGCACTTCAAGGTACTTGTCCACCGTCTTCGCTTGCGTCACGTTGCGCGGAATGCCATCGAGCACAAGGAGATCGACGTTCGGCTTGTAGATCGACAGCACTGTCTGCGCGTGCATGTTCTGCCGCCACATTTCGATCGTGAGCTCATCGGGAACCAACTCGCCGCGCGACGAGTAGGCCATGAACTTTTGCCCAAGCTCAGACGACATGTCGAGTGAACGGAACACATCGCCGCACGCGAGATGGAAGAACCCGGGGACCTTTCCGAGGATCTTGCCTTGGGTGCCCTTGCCGGCACCAGGCGCGCCGAAGAGCAGGACGGTCTTGAACTTCCGCGGTGGGTTTGCCGTGTCTGACATAAGGACGCTCCCGATTTCGACGAAGCCCGATGGCGTGCGCGGAGAGTAGACCGGGCATCGGCAGACGGGGGCGGGCGCACGAGTGAAAAAGGGAAAATCTGACGCTGCACGTGGTGGTTGCGTGCGGTGTCCGCCGGGCTCAGCTGGGAAAGGCAGGTTCTGCGCGGGCGGTACACTCGGCGCATGGAGTTCCCCGCGAAGAGATGGATCCGGCCGAGGCCGCGTGCGCACGCGGAGTTGTTGCTTGACAGGTTGTTCGAGGCGCGCGGGCTGTGCTCGATGGAAGCGCGTGAGGCGTTCTGTCGACCGAACCTCAAGCAGTTGCAAGAACCTGAGGCGATGCACGGCATGACCGCGGCCGCCGACGCCATCTGCGAGGGGTTACGCGCGGGGAAGCGCATTGCGATTTATGGCGACTACGACGTCGATGGAATCATGGCCACGGCCACGTTGTGGCACATGCTGAAGGTGATCGCACCGACCACACCTGTACGAACGTACGTGCCTCATCGTATCGAAGAGGGATATGGACTCAATCGGGAGGCGCTCAGTGCGCTGCGAGCCGATGGCATTGACACCATCATCACGGTGGATTGCGGCGTGTCCGCAATCGACGAAGCGAAGCACGCGCGGGCGATTGGTCTTGAGCTGATCATCACCGATCACCACGAGCTCCATTCGTCGCACGAAGTTCCGATCGCGCGCGCCGTCGTGCATCCGCGCCTTGGTGGCGCGCAAACGTTTGGAGATCTTTGTGGAGCTGGTGTTGCGTGGAAACTGGCGTGGATGATTGCAGAGCGCTGGTGCGGTTCGGATCGTCTCCCGAAGGTGTTCGCGGATCGATTGCTCTCGCTGCTTCCTCTTGCCGCGATTGGAACGGTCGCGGATGTTGTGCCACTTCTCGGAGAAAATCGTGTGATCGTGGCGCGCGGGCTCACTCTTGCACGCTCGACGGGAATTTCTGGTCTTGACGCGTTGCTCGAGGCGGCGCGTGCAGCGGATGTGGTCGACGCGGAACAGATTGCGTTTCGCGTGGCGCCGAGATTGAACGCGTGTGGACGCATGGGTCACCCTGAAGAAGCGGTCGAACTTCTCACAACCGCAGATCGTCGTCGCGCAGCTGAGATCGTGGCCAAACTCGAGGATCTCAACGCCGATCGCAAGACCGAGGAGAACCGGATCTTCGAAGAAGCACTTGCCCGGGTCGAGGCGCGCTTTGGTGCTGGAAACAGGCCGCGTGGCATTGTGCTTGCCGATGAAACGTGGAATCTTGGTGTGGTGGGAATCGTTTGCTCACGGCTTGTCGACCGCTTTGCGTGCCCTGCGATTCTCTTCACGCGCAACAAAGACGTGTACAAGGGTTCGGGTCGCAGCGTGGCGGGGGTCGAACTCCATTCGGTGCTTGCAGCGTGTGCGGATCACCTCGTCGGGTTCGGTGGCCACGCAATGGCAGCGGGCATGTCTGCAGCAGATCTCGATCAGATCGATCGCTTCACGGACGCATTCACGCGCGAGGTCGACGCGCTCTTGCCGCCCGCCGAAGAGCAGCGGCCGCCGCTTGGAATTGATGCGTCATGTGAGATTGGGGAACTTGACATCGCGACCGTCCAAGCAATCGATCAACTCGCGCCCTTTGGTCGCGAGAACCGAAAGCCCGCGCTCCTTCTTGAGTCGGCGAAACTCACGCAGATTCGCCCGTTTGGGAAGGCGGGGGCGGTTCGCCATCTTGAACTCGTGGTCAGCCAACCACGCTTCGGGCGCGACAGCTTCCTCCGTATCCAGTGGTGGGACGGCGCGCGCCACGCGGAGTCGCTTGAGAAGGGCATGATCCTCGACCTCGTGATCGAGCCGGGGCTTGATCGCTTCCGCGGCACGGTCGAGCCGAACGCGCGGCTTGTCGACCTCGCGGTCGCGGCGGTCGGGAGCGTGCGATGACAGCGGCGTCGATCGACGCGCTCGCGGCGCGCGCGAAGGAGCCCGTGCGCGCCTATCTCGCGTGCGCGCGGCTTGCGTGGATCGCCGATGTCGATGCCTTCGCGGAGCGGTTCGTAGCAAGCGGCGCCGTTGGGCGCGCGCGGAGCGACGATTCGCTTCCCTTTCGACGCGGCGTGGTGCGCGCACTGCTTGCGGCCGCGCGTGAGGCGCGTCAGTCGTCGGGTGCCTGCAGCGGCTGCGACTGCAAGGAGCCGTGTGAGACGCCGCTTGACCCGCAAGCGTTCGAGGCGTTTGAGCGCGCGTGGGCGTGCGCGGGAATCGCCGAAGCGTCGCAGCGCGCGGCGCGCGCGTCGCACGCGGAGAACGACGCCGACGCGTGGGAGATCTACCGCCGCACCGCGCTTGAAGGCGCCGAAACCAGGGAACTCGCGCGCGAACGCGGCATCACGACCGCCGAAGCTCGCGCGCACGCCGCCCGCGCCGCGCAACGCTTCGACCGCGCGCTGCGCGAGACCCTCGCCGAAGAAGGTATTGCCGCCGAAGACGTCGACGACGAACTCGCGTGGCTCATGGACGCGGCAACGCGGTGAGCGTTCCGTCGGCGATCTTCTTCACGGTGAGCGTCTCTTTTGAACTTCCATCGATCACGCGGAGCATGCCGTCTGCGCATGCAAGCCACAGGCAGCCACGCGCGTCGAACGCGAGGTCGTTGCACTCGCCGCGCCAGACGGTGAGGAGCTCGACGCGGCGCTCTGCGTGCCAGATGCGGACCGTGTTGTCGAGGCTCGCCGACGCGATGCGCGCGCCGTCGGGCGACCATGCGATCGCGTCGACCGGCCTTCTGTGATTCGCGAGACGCGCGATCGGCTTGAGCCGAGCGGCGTCCATGAGCGCGACTTCCCCATCGGCCTCAATCGTGCCGAGCGCAATCGTGCGGCGATCGGGTGAGAGCGCTGCGACGCGCGGGTATTCGAAGGGGTGGTCGAGCGTCGTCGCGAGGCCCGACTCGGCGTCGACCAGCAGCACGGTGCGCAGCGTGCCGCGCGTAAGAAGGAGGCGGTTCGGTTGCGCGGTCTCGATCGCGACGTTCGCGTGTTCCCTCATCCCGTCCTGCGACCAACGAACCTCTCCGCTCTTCGCGTCGAAGCCGACGTGTGTTTCATCGATGAGTCTCGCGACAACGACTCGGCCGCCGTCGACAACGCCGATCGCCTCGACGCGCGACGCAGTCGCCGTGCGACGAATCTCGCGGTTTTCCGCATCGATCCAGGCGATCCCCGCGTCAAGCCCGACGAAGATCCCTCCGTCGGGTGCCTCGCAGACGGCCGAGGCGCGCCCGTTGAGCGCGATTCGGTGCGCGGTGTTTCCCTTGATCTCGAACAAGCCGCCGTCGGCGGTCACCGCCATCGTGCGGCGACCAGGCGAGACGCCGCGGACTGCGGAGCCGTCGAGCGGAATCGCGAGGATGTCGGAGTTTGCATCGGTGGGAAAGACGCTTGCGTTTGCGTTGAACGAGCCCGTTGCGAACGCGGTTCCATCCGGAGAAACGGCAAGCGACCACACCTGGCTGTGCGCGCCGTGCACGCGCCTGATCCGCTCGCCTGTCGCTGCGTCGCGGAGATCGATCGATTCGTCGAAGTTGCCAACGGCGACGGCGCTCTCGTCTGCGAGGAACTCGATCGTGCTCGGCCCGCGCGTTGGAGCGTCGGCCTTCCAGAGCGGCTGCCCCGTCGCCGTCGCGAGCATGCTGACGAATCCGGCACCGCATGTCGCAAGACGATTTCCGTCGCGCGAGAACACAAGCGCGCGCACTTCCGCGGCATCGGGCGTCGTCGCGCGACGCCAGCGTACGCGGCCGGTCGCGACGTCCCACACGATCATGCTTCCGGCTTCATCGCTTGCGGCAAGCCATGCTGCATCGTGCGAACAGGCGAGGCTTCTGATCGGTCGCGCGAACGGTGGGTCGATCGGGAATACGCGCAGCGGTTCGAGAGTGTCGACGTCGAGCTCCTCGATGCGCGCTTCGGTTGCCATGAACGCGCGGCGCTGAAGTCCATCGGTGACGAGAAACCGCGGTGGCTCGATCTTTCGCGTGCGCGCGACGCGACCCAAAGCGTCGAGTCTCAGCACTGATCCTCCGAGGTCAAGCGCGAGAGACTCACCGCTTGCGAGAGGCCGGTGCCTCCACGCAGCGAACTCGGGCGGATGCTCGGTCCGCCAGCGGTCTTCGAGCGTCTTCGCATCGACCGCCGCGAGAAACGCGGTTGCGGCAATGAAGAGCGTCGAGCCGTCGAGCGAGTAGGCGAGGTCGTAGACCTGATTCAGTCGTCCGCGCGGATTTTGGTTGCTTTCAATGAACTGTCGGCCGAACTCGATGCGCGCAATCGCGGGATCGGCGCGCCGCGCGAGCGCATGCCATTCCCAGTTGCGATGTTCAGGCGGCGCCGACTCGAGCATCGACCACGC
>JBILDS010000311.1:0-2967 GCA_044352505.1 Phycisphaerales bacterium | reverse complement strand
TTGAGAACCAGCGAGGGCTGATCAGAGGGGGCGTCTTGCAATCGAACTCCTTGGCGGCGATGCAGGGCTACGCGATGTTGCGTGGCAGGACAGAGAGTAGAGAGGATGCTGGATCTGAGAGTCGCGCAGGGGAAATGAGCGGCCTGACCGACGCGCCGTGCGCCCGGCGACAGCGCAGCGCACAACACCAACCCACGCGTGAGAACAACATACGACGCGGTGTGTTTAGTCTAGCGCAGAAACGGAGGGATGTCTCCGTGATCTATGGTGCGCGGCGGCAGATGACCGTGATGGCTCATCACGGGGGCTCATCACGGGGGCTCATCACGGGGGACCGACCACTGCGGCCCGCGGCTGCGACCCGTCCTGCAGCTCAGAAATCGACCTTGATACCCGCGTAGATCTTGAAGTCGTTCGAACTATCGCCCGTCGGCGGAATGAATGAGTCGTACTCATTGCGGACTCCAGCCGTTCCCTTGAGATCGCCTGACGGAGACAGTGCAATCTCATAGTCGAGCCGCACGATCAAACGGAATTCGCCGAGTTCATCAAGATCTGGGTAGACGTCAAGACCCTGAATGAGCTTGGAGCGCTCATCGATCTTCCAGACAAGCTCGTCGCCGAAGAGAAGTTCGGGGGTCCACTCGCTGTCGGCGAACTCGTAACTTGCACCGGCACCAGCGCGCAGTCGCAGCGTGATTGGCTCTCCCTCGAACAGCCGATAGCCGGGACCTGCGTAGAGACCCGCGCGCTGCTCCCATGCCTGAAACTCGTCGTACTGGTAAACACCCTGTACGAAGAATTCCCACTTCGAATCCTTGAAGAGGAATTCTTGGAGGCCGACCACGCGCAAGTTGTTGTCGGTGTTTTCGCTGTTCGCCGTCTTGAAGTAATACTCGGCGGTGATCGTGGTTCGATCGGCCTCGCTCTCCTGCCGGGCGCTTGCTGCGGTGCGGAAGTCCCAGTTCGACTGCGACTCGTTCTCAGAGCCGGTGAAGCCGAGCGCAATGGAGAACTTCCAGGATCCGTCTGGTTTCGCGGGTGCGGGCGGCGCTGGCGGCACGGGTGCGGGCAACACCGCCACCGGGACCGTTGCGTCGGGTGCAGGCTCAGTCTGCTCAGACTGGGCGGCACCCGACTCCGCAGCCTCTGTTTGCGCAGGTGGCTGAGGCGTCGTGGTACGGATCACCTCTGCGATCCGGTCGCGGGCAATCTCGATCCGGCCAAGGGCCGCGTGGTCCAGCGTCACAGCGGCATCGGTCTCGGAAATGACGGTTCCCTTCAGCACGTCCCCGCCTACCAAGCGAACTTCGTCTGCTGAGAGCGTGGATGCGATGGCGGTGGCGACAATACAGGCGAGCGAAAACGACGTGCGCATGAGGAACTTTCTCCAGGGAAGGGTTCATAGACTACCGACGTGAGGCCAAGCCGTCAACAATGCAGGAGCCGACGAACCTGAGCCGAAGTTGGCGAGATACGCCGAACTGCCATGACCGCCCCAGACGAGCCGACCAAACCCAACCACGACGAGGAGCAAGGGCCGTATCGCATTGCGGACGAGGATCCGGCTCCCGATCGTGTCAACCGACCGCGTGTGCAGCAACGGGTTGGTGGCGATGCGGACGCGCGCGAGGATGTGGGTAGAGGTGTGGACGCGGGCGCCGAACCCGACACCGACACGGACACCGACACGGATGTGCACAGCCGCGATGATGGGTCATCGCTTCCACCGCCGATTGTCCGAGCCGGAACCCCGCTCCCGTGGCTCGTGATCGCCGGTGTGTGCACGGCGCTGATCTTGATCAGTTGGCTGGCCGGGGTGCCGCAACTCACGCTTCCGAACGCAGAAGGTGTGACATCGGAACTCGCGTTTGCCGAGCGAATCGACGGCCTCGCCCGCACCGTCATCTTCCTTCCGCTTGCGACACTTGCGGCTGCGTTTGGGTTGGTGGCGCTTGCATTTCTGCATCAGCGGCCGATCGGCGACCCGGCAACGCTCTTTGCGAAGTCGCTTGCCATTGTGTGTATGGCTGCACTTCTTTGGTTGATCCCGACTGACATCCGCTTCGTGAAGCAGATGTTGAACGTGCTCGGTGTTCCGCTTGCTGCTGCCCTGATTGCGGTGCCAGTACTCCGACTGCATCCGCGCGACGCGCTGCTTGCGGCGGGATTCGCGCTGCTCGGCCTCGCCCTACTCGTCTTCGGCGCGTGGGTGGTGGTGTGGTCCATGACGTGACAGATTCCCTTGGTGCACGGCACGTGCCGTGCACAACGAACGCACGCCACAAAGTCCTTGCAGGAATTGACTTGCATGACATGCGCGAGCTGCACGGCACGTGCCGTGCAGCAGTGTGTGCTACTCGCGGCTTCGCGGGCGTGCGGGAACTCCGACGGCCACCACGCCATCAGGAATGTCGCGCACCACCACGGAACCTGCGCCGATGATCGATCTCGCGCCGACCGTGCGCTCCGGAATCACAACAGCGCCCGCGCCGATCTGCGTCTGTGCGCCCACGCGAACCGCGCCGCACACAATCGCGCCGGGTGAGATGTGCGCAAACGCGCCCACGACTGCGTCGTGCTCGACAACAGCGCGCGTGTTCACGATCGCACCTTCGCCGATTCGCGCACGTGCATGAACCACGGCCCCCGTTGAAAGAAACGCTCCGCTCTCAACAACCGCGCTCGTCGAGACAACCGCCGTCGGGTCCATGACGGTCGCAAAGCGCGCAACTCCCCCGAATCGTTCGAACCAGCGCGCGCGTGTGGCAGCGTCGCCCACCGCGGCGTGCAGCGCTGCGCCCGCACGAACAATGCGTTCGATTCGCGTGAACGCGTCTGCTGCGTCGGGATCACCGATCCACTCCACCTCTTGCAAATCCGCGATGGCGCGAAGCGAGGTGGGTTCTTCACGCGAGGCAATCGCAACCACACGCCAACCGGCACGCATCGCGCACTCCGCAACAA
>JBILDS010000109.1:0-10501 GCA_044352505.1 Phycisphaerales bacterium | reverse complement strand
CGTTCGTGAGGCGGCAGAAGTCGCGGATGGAATCCGGCGAACGTTCGAAGAGCACCGTTGGCGTCGCCAACCGGATCTCGTTCTGACCGCCAGCTTTGGCGTGGCCGATCTGACCATGATTCCTCGAGACGCGGGTGCAGCCGAGTTGCTGGCTCGAGCCGACATGGCGCTCTATACCGCAAAGCGTGGCGGACGCAACCGCGTCTCCATCGAGTCGGTGCCGCTTGCGGCGTGAGGTTTCGGCCGACCGCTCACATCTCGCTCGCAGTTCTGTCGCCGACACGTCACAATCCCGACGTGCCGCATCTTGTTGATCAGGCAATCTGCATCCGCCAGTGGGACTGGTCGGAGACCTCACAAACTGTGAGCTTGTTTTGTCGTGGTTCCGGCGTAATGCGCGGCCTTGCGAAAGGTGCGCGTCGGGAACGTGGAAGTTTCTCGGGCGGAATCGAGCTTCTCGCCTATGGCGAGATTGTGGCTGTGGTCAAGCCCGATCGTGAACTCCAGACGCTCACACAGTGGACGCTCCTGCAGATGTTTCGTCGCCCGCATGACGAGCTGGAGGTCAACCTGCTCGGTTTGGCAATGTCCGATCTCGTGCAGAGGATGCTTCCGCCCGCGGTGCCGTATGAACGACTCTTCGACGCCATGCTTGCAGCGCTTGAGCGATTCGAAGAGGGCGAGCGCCCGAGCCCCGTGTTCTTGCGCTTCATGCTCGTACTCCTGAAGGAAACCGGTCACGAGCCCGACTTTGATGAGCGCGGCGTGATTCCGGCGCGCCTGGCGTTTGACCCAGCTGAGGGGCGTATCGTGGATTACACGCTTGCGCCCAAGGCTTGGCGAATGCGACCTGAGACGGCGTTTGCGCTGCGGCAGGCCGCCGTTGGCGAGCCGCCCGAGAACCTTGAGCCGGACGCGATTGACCGTGCCATCCGACTTCTCGGCGCATTCGTGGGAACCTTGGTTTCTGGCGAACTGCGCTCACTGCAATTGGCCATGGAACCAAGGCCGAGACGCAGCAATCGCGCCTGATCAGGCGCAGTTCGCCCGATCTCACCGGGCGTGCTGAACCCGCCGATCTGATCGGTCGATCCTGAAACGAGAGGGTGTCGTCGGAGAGGCGGCACCGCCATGCTCGAGTGCGGTGACGTTGTATGCGCCACAGCACTGGAAACGATGGTGCTTCTCCTTGGGTCGAGGTGCCGGATGAGTCATGTGGCTCACCTGTCGCCCTGACTCGGTGCACGCGAGGATCCCATGCAGAACGCCGCGATCGAACGAGTCCTTGCAGCGCCGAACCTGCCAACGCTTCCAGCGGTGGCGCTGCGGGTGCTTGAACTCATGGGATGTCGTGACGTCTCGGTGCGCGAGATTGCATCGGTCATTGAGCATGACCCTGCGTTGGCGTCGAAAGTTCTTCGCACGGTCAACTCAAGTTTCTTCGGACTTGCACGTCCGTGCGGATCTGTGCAGCAGGCGCTGGTCTACATCGGGTTGCACTCGCTGAAGTCGCTCGTACTGAGCTTTACGCTCGCGCGCACCATCGATCAACATGATGATGAAGTGGGGTTTGACTTCCTCGACTATTGGCGACGATCGATCTACTCAGCAGCGGCCGCGCGCGAAATCGCCTATCGACATCGGCGCTGCGACCCCGATGAGGCGTTCTTCTGCGCACTCATTCGTGACGTGGGCATGATCGCGCTCTGGCGTGCGTTTGGTGACCGTTACTTGCAGGTGATTGATCTTACGAAGGGCGATCACGGCAGGCTTGCGGCAATCGAACAGCGGACACTTGATGTCGAGCATGCCGAGGTCGGTGCTGAGATGGTTGCGCGTTGGCGTCTGCCCGAGGCGTTCTCGCAGGTCATTCGCTGTCACCACCGAGTCACCGAAGCAACAGGTGAAACGATGCCACTCGCCCGGACGATTGGTCTCGCTGCGTCCGCTGCGGCGGTGCTTGCTCCAAATTCGGCACCCTCGGATCTTGAGCGGTTTCGTGCCGAGTGCAAGGAGTGGTTTGAGATCAAAGAGTCTGCGGCGACGGATCTCTTGTCCGACATCGTGAAGATGGCGCGCGAGTTGTCCGAGACGTTTGACCTTGAAACCGGCGCGGTACCGGATATTGACGTCATTCTGGCCGAAGCGGATCGAATGCGCCGCGATCAACAACTCAGCGACGCCACGGAGATCGCGTCGGGCACCTCAGCATCGGGCGATGTGTTGCTTGATCTCAACGCGATGCCTGAGTCGCACATTTTCGGCGAAGACCTCGCCCAGCACTTCCAACGTGCACGCGACAGTCGCCGAAGTCCGATTGGAGTCATGCTCGTTGGTGTCGACCGCGCGCGCGCCATTCAACAGTCGTACGGCATGTCTGGTGTGGAAGCAGCGCTCCGACACACGCTCAGCAAGCTTCGTCTCATGCTTCCGCGTACCGCTTCTGCGTATCGCTTCGTCGGTGCAGAACTTGCGGTGCTTTTCCCAGAAACAGAGTCCGATGAGATTGTTCGCGTTGCGGAGTTCACGCGTCGCGCGGTGGTTGAGGCAAGCGTTGAGTTCAGCGGCGCGACTGGTGGGAGCTTTCCGATTACCGTGAGTATCGGTGTGGCGTCGTATGAACCCGTACCGATCGGAGGCGTAGGAAATGGCATCGCGACTCCGGATCAACTCGTGAGTGCGGCGATGCTGGCGCTTGCAACCGGGCGTCGTCAGCACGACAAAGTGGTGCTGTTTCGCCGTGAACTGCGCAAAGAGTACGAAGGCGCGTGAGCCGTTTGGTGCGTGCGCGTTGGGTACAGATGTCTCGCGGAGTCTGCGAGATTCGACCTACCGCCTCGCATCTCACGAATCGGATGCATCTTCGACGTGGTTGGACTCGGCTGTGGTTCCATCCGGCAGGACAGCCACGCGCACTGTTGGTTCGAGCGGAAAGTCCGCAGCACACCGACGAAGGTCATCAAGCGTGATGCGCGAGATTCGGTCCACTTCTTCCGCGAGCGGTATGTACGGCGCGCCGTAGCCGCAAAGCGTTCCCAATCGCATCATGCGTCCGGCGGGTCGCTCTGAGGCAACCGCCGCGCCTGTTGCAATCTTGCTTCGGGCGCGCACAAGATCATCTTCCGTGAGCGATTCAACAAGCGACGCGAGCTCGCGGCGAAGGACCGCTTCGATCTCATCCATCTTGTCGGGATCACACACCGCGAAGAGCATGGAATCGCCGGTTCCATCATGGCCGTCGTAACCAGCGCTCGCTTCTTCTGCCAGGCCAGTTTCAACAAGTGCCCAGTGCAAGCGCGAACCATCTCCACCACCAAGTACGTGCATGAGGATCCCTGCGGCATAGCGGCGATCGTCTTGAATCGCGGGAGCAGGCATTGCCAGGAGAAGGTAGGCGCGCGCCGTGTTTTTCAGCTGGATCAGCGCTTGGGCGCGACCTGGATTCCACGAAGGATGCGCACGTGCGGGGCGCGTCGGCATCCAGTTCCCACAGAGGACTTCGGCATCACGGACGAGGGCATCGAAGTCAAGTCGCCCTGCAGCAACGAGCACTGTGTTGTCGGCTGAGTACCGACGATCGAAGTACTGCTTCATCTGATCGCGCGTCATCGCGGTGATGCTTGCAGCGGTGCCGAGCACACGGTGCGAGAGCGGATGCCCTTCATACAGCCGATCCATCATCGACTCATACCCGACCCAGAAGGGCTGGTCGGCGTACATCGCGATCTCCTCAAGAATCACACCCTTTTCCTCGCGGAAGTCCTGCTCGCGCAACGCAGGCCGAAGGATGTCGGCCAAGATCTCCAACGCTGCGGGCAGGCGCTCCGGAAGCACGTGGGCGTGGTACGCCGTGAGTTCGTTGGTGGTGAATGCGTTCTGGCTTGCACCAAGTTCGTCGAATGCTCGGTTCACGTCTTCTGCTGTCCTGCGATCGCTTCCTTTGAACATCATGTGCTCAAGGAAGTGCGAAACGCCCATAAGTTCGGTCGGCTCATCGCGCGCGCCGGTCTTCACAAAGAATCCGACCGCCGCTGTGTGCGCGGTGGGGTCAATCTCCGCTTGAATCTCCAGCCCGTTGGGAAGACGGGCGGTGCGGTGCTGAATGGCGTGGGCTGCTGCGGACATGGGCGACAAGTGTAGTGGGAGCGACGCTTGTGCATGGCAGAAGGGATGAAACCGGGTCGTCGCTTCGCCTACACTCTCGATTCGATGTCCGACGCCCCCAAGTCAGACGATTCCGCCCACGCGACGCCGACTCCAGCGACTCCTTCGCCTGAGGCGATCGCGCGAACCCTCGCACGCCATCCACGCCCCCTCGGCGGCGACACGCAGCGCACTGCGGGCGCGGCGAGACTGAGCCTCACGGGCGAAGTCATCAACAACCGAGAGGCTGAAGCGCACCACTTACGGATTCAACGTAAACCCGAGTGGCTACGCGCGCGCGTGCCGGGCGGCGAGGGCTACGAGCGCCTCAAGAAGATCATCGACGAACATCGCCTGCACACCGTGTGTCAAGAGGCCTCGTGCCCGAACATGGGTGAGTGCTGGGGTCGCGGCACCGCCACAATCATGATTCTCGGCGACACCTGCACGCGTGCCTGTGGGTTCTGCAATGTGAAGACGGGAAAGCCGCCGGTCTACGATCTTGATGAGCCGCGCCGCGTGGCTGCGTCGCTGGCGCTTATGAAGCTCAAGCATGTTGTGATCACGAGTGTCAACCGCGATGAGCTTCCCGATGGCGGCGCCGCGATCTGGGCGGAGACAATCCACCGTGTGCACGATGCGTGCCCCGACATGTCGGTCGAGATCCTCGTGGGCGATTTCCAAGGCGATGAGAAGGCCATTCAGGTGGTGTGCGACGCAAGGCCTGAGATCATCTCGCACAACATGGAGACGGTGCGGCGCATGCATCCTGCGGTGCGGCCGCAGGCGAAATATGAGCGCTCACTCGCGGTTTTGCGGCAGTTCAAGGCGAGTGGTCTTGTGACGAAGACAGGCATCATGGCTGGAATCGGCGAGCACGATGACGAGATTCTCGAGCTCTTTGACGATGTGCGTGCTGCAAGCAACGCCGACATCATCACTGTTGGGCAGTATCTTCAACCGACTCGAAATCACTTGCCGATCGATCGTTGGGTGCATCCTGACCAGTTCGTGATGTACCGCAGCGAGGCGCTCGCGCGCGGATTCAAGGTCTGCGAAAGCGGGCCGCTCGTGCGTTCGAGTTACCACGCGGAAGAGCAGGCCGCGATGCTTTCGGGCGCAGCGCGCGAAACGCATGAGGCGATGTCAACGCTGATCGACGTTGCGCGCGGTGCGCGGGCCGACTGACTTGCAGAGTTAAGTTTGACGAGCCTGTAGCACGCCAAGATTCCGTACGCAGGACGTGGTCACGCGACTATTTCGCGTCGCTCTGCGCAGCACTTGCGGTCTTCTCTGCCGCCTTCCCACCGCTCTTGTCGGCAGCGTCTGCAGCGCTTGTCTTCTTTGCTTCCGCCGCAGCATGCGCCTTCTCAGCTTGCTCCGCGTCTTCAAGCGCACCTTCAA
Source organism: Phycisphaerales bacterium (assembly GCA_044352505.1). GTDB lineage: Bacteria > Planctomycetota > Phycisphaerae > Phycisphaerales > SM1A02 > QWPT01. The sequence goes on along the minus strand of JBILDS010000109.1, from coordinate 4,954 downwards.
CCGAGAAGTCGACTGGGCCGATTCCGAAATTGCTTGCGGATCGATGTGCCAACACCCATGCAACGGGCATTGAGAAGAGCATCGTCAGTGCCGCTGCGCTGACCACGAACTTCGCAGAATCCGGCACGAAGCGCATGGGAATCGCCAGGATTCGGAGCACAAGCGGCGGCGATCCATCGTCCTCTGCGGCGGGCTGCGGTTCTGGCTTTGGTGCTTCAGCCTTTGGTTTTTCCGGCGGTTTTTCGACGGGCTTGGGTGCCGGCTTCGGTGCCTCCACCACGGGCTCTGGCGCGGGTGTCGGTTCGGGCTCCGGCGCTGCGGCCACTTCGGGTTCCGGCTGCGGTGTCGGGGTAGGTGTTGGTTCGGGTTCCGGCGCCTTCTCTTCAAACTTGGTGGTGACAGGCGAGTTGTCCTCTGCCGGCGCGTCGCCCATCTTCACAACAGGCGCAACAGTCGGTTCGGTCGGAAGAGGCGCGCGCGGTCCCGACGCAACCTTCGGAGCCGGAGTTGGCTTCAAGTTTGCTTTCGCGAAATCCGCGGTCATCGGGCGCGAAATGCCAGCAAACCTCGGCGCTGGGTTGGTGACGGGTGCCTTGACTGAGGAGATCGGCGCCCCCGGCGCTCCACGGCTCTTGGCAAGCGCTTGCGCGAGAGCCTTGTCGATCTTCTCGTTCTTCTTCGCGAGCGCCTGTGGATCGAAGATTGTCTCGAGCGCTTGGCCCAGAAGGTTGTTGGTTGAACTTAGCAGCGCATTGGTGTCGTGCGTCAGAATCTCGTTGATTTCCCGCAGGAGCAACTCAACTTGATCTGCGCCATCATCGCCGCCATCTGTCGGTGTTGAACCCTGCCGCGGCGCCGACATGAGCTTGTCGACGTCGCGTGCGAGCGAGGCGAGGCCATCGGAACCGTCCGCATCCGACACGGTCGGTGCGGGCTCAGCGTCGCTCGAACCATCGGGGTTGGGCTCTTCCACGTCCATACCTTGCCGTTATCGGCAAGGATTGGTCGGAACTCGACCGAATCCCGGAGGTGGCGCGCGATTGTGGATCTCCCAATCGGTGCGGCACGCCATTCTTGCCCGACCAATCGGCCGCACGTTCTCCCTGCGTTGCAGCCGATTCCAACGATGGCGAGAATATCGCCATGGGTGTGCTCTGGTTCACGATTCGATGCACTTCGCCGCGCGCATGGACTGCTGCGCTCGTGTTGTCACTTGGGGCGTCTGTTGCGGCCGCCTCGGCCGATGGTCTGGATGTTCGCCTGACCGATGCGTTGCGCAAAGCAGGTTCGAACCGATCTGAGATCGAGCGGTTTCTCGACCGCTACGCGCAGAGTGCCGACCGCGAGAAGCGTGACGCGTCGCGCTGGCTTGTCGCCAACATGGAGGGTCATGGTTTCGCATCAATCGAACTCGTTGATGCGGAGGGAGCAGCGCTTGGTTTCGATGCGCTTGCATACACCGACCTCAGCGCCGCGAAGGCTGCATTCGATGCGTTGCAACGTGCGCACCCTGGAACAGCATTCAAGCGCGTTCGCTTTGCGAGCGATCTTGAGCATGCAAGCGCAGACTTCCTGTCGACGAATCTTGAGGATGCGTTCACAGCGTGGCGTATGCACCCATGGGCGAAGTCTGTGCGCTTCGAGGTCTTCCGTGATTTCATTCTTCCGTACCGCGGCAGCAATGAACCGCTCGGACTGTGGCGCGAGCCAGCACGAGCGCGGCTTGCCGCAGTCGTCGAAGCCCACGGGAGTGAGCACGATGTGCGCGCAGTTGGCGAAAGTGTGCGTCGCGCTGTGCACCAGTGGGTCGGTTTCAGCAACCTCTTCTACCTCCATCCCACCGACCAGAGTTACGACGAGATGTGTGCCCGCAGGCTTGGCCGTTGCGAAGACATCACGAACATGATCGCATTCGGCATGCGTTCCGTTGCAGCGCTCTGTGCAAGCGACTATACGCCGTGGTGGGCCGATCGCGACAACAACCACGCCTGGGAAGTTGTGCTCGATTCTGAAGGTCGCGGCCGTGCCGGCTTGTCACACCGCTGCGCGAAGGTGTATCGCAAGACATTCGCGATGCAGCGATGCAGCCTTGCGAAGCAAAGGCGAGAGGACGAAGTCGTTCCGCGCTGGCTTTCGAGTCCTCACTTTGTCGATGTCACCGATCAATACCAGCCAGTCACTGATGTGGTGGTCGAACTTCCGTCGCCGCCGGCCGGTGCACGCTTTGCGTATCTCGCGGTGTTCAACGGTGGTGCGTGGCGACCGATCCAGTGGGGCAAAATCGACGAAGGGCGTGCGCGCTTTACCAAGATGGGTCGCGATATCTGCTACCTCCCCATGTACCACCGCGATGGACACGATGTGCCGGCGGGTGTGCCGTTCATCCTCACGCGTGATGGATGCATGCGCCCTCTGCGAGGATCAAGCACGCACCTTGAGACGTTGTATGCGGTATCAACGCGCCCAGCGATGATTGATGCGGATACACGTGCGATGTTGCCGAATGAGCGGATCGACGCGTCGAGTGGATACGAGTTGTTTCGTTGGAGTGACAACGGCTGGATGAGCGTGAGACGCCATGAGCCAGGTGCGTTGGAGTGTGTGTTCGAGGGGCTGCCATCCGATGCGCTGTATTGGCTCGTTGAGGATGGTTCGACGCGACTCGAGCGTATCTTCACGATCGAGGATGGCCGACAGGTGTTCTGGTGATGCGAGCACTTGAAATCATCATGAACGTGGACGACCTCGGACTGCACCCTGCGGTGCGCAGAGCTGTCGAGATGTGCGCGTCGCTTGGTACGGTGACGAGCGCGAGTGTGTTGGCGAATGGACCCGACCTTGCCGCGGTACGCGCGATTCCCGGAGTCTCACTTGGTGCGCATCTCAACATTTTGCGCGGCGCGCCACTGTCACCTGCACACGAGGTTCGATCACTTGTGGACAAGAATGGTCTCTTTCTCGGAAGTGCCGCGAAACTTGCCTGGCGCGTGGCGTGCGGCGCGCTGAAGCGTGACGAGATTCGGCTTGAGTGGTCGCGGCAGGTCGCGTTGCTCCGCGAGAAAGGTCTCACGCTGTCGCACGTCGATGGCGAGAAGCACACGCACTGTTTGCCCGGGTTGTTCTCGGTTGCTTGTGACGTCGCCGCTGAGCACGGAATCCGCTGGGTGCGTCGCAGCGATGAGCGGTTCGGTAACTTCCGCGCGGGAGGCCCCGCGGTTCGCCGTGCGATCTTGCGCGCACTCTGCGTGTCCGCACGCACGACCCCATCTACCGAAACAACCGACGCGGTCTGGGGAATCGCTGAGCAGGGTGCGTCGTTTACGGCGGCGGCTTGCGGACGTGCGCTGACAGGTGTCGGTGCGCGTCGGATCGAGGTGGTCTGTCACCCGGGCGACCCCCGTGCGGGCGACCCCGATCTGCCCCCGTCGTTCGGTAGGATGCGCGTCCACGAATTGTGGAAGCCCGAGTTCGCGAGCCTCTGTGACGGCTCTTGGCTTGCGGCGGCGGCAACACACCGCTGGAAAATCGTGAGTTTCGACACTGTTTCGTCCGACGCCCGTTGAACCCGCCGATGCCGCCCGCACCGACAGCCGAGTCCCTCACTTCGATTGCAAACGCCATTGCAATCTCCGTTGTCACACCCATGCACAACGAGGAGCTGTGCGTTGAGGAGTTTCTCCGCCGCACCGACGCCGCGCTGCGCGCGATTGGTCGACCGCATGAGATCGTGATCGTGTCCGATGGCTCAACCGATCGCACGGAAGAACTGCTTCGCGCGGCAACCACGCGGTACCCGTCACTTCGCGCGCTCTTTCTTGCGCGAAATGTCGGCCAGTGCAGCGCCTTGTATGCAGGAATCCAACATGCACGCGGCCGCGTGGTTGTGGTTGCCGATGGCGATCTTCAGCATCGCCCCGAAGACATTCATCTTCTGATTGCGAAGATGGATGAAGGGTACACCCTTGTCTCTGGTTCGCGTCGCGATCGAAGCCACGAGAACTTGTCGAAGCGATTGCCAAGTCGTATCGCAAACAAGCTCTTGCGCACCGTGACAGGATGCGAGATTCGCGACATGGGCGGCTTCAAGGCAATCGACGGCGACATGGCACGCTCGTTTCGACTGCGCCCAGGTCACCATCGACTTCTGCCTGCGCTTGTGCACATGCGCGGCGGATCGACAAGTGAAGTGTTCGTGGAGGCAAACGAGCGATTCGCAGGCAAAAGCCACTACGGAATCTCGAGATCGTTTGATGTTCTCTTCGACATCGTCATGCTTGGGTTCCAATCAAGTTTCAAGGCACGACCGCTCTATCTCTTCGGTCGAATTGGTGTGGCGCTGCTCTTGGTTGACTGCGTTGTGATGCCGTGGCTTCTCTATGAGAAGTTTGCCCTTGGTGTCGACATGGGCACGCGACCTCCGTTTCTCGTGGCGATCATGTTCTTTCTTGCAGCGCTTTTTTTCCTGGCAATGGGTTTCGTGCTTGAGCTGTTGAGTGACGCAAATAACGCCGTTGGTGGAGCGAAGCCGTACGTGGTGCGCGATGCTATCGGTGCACGTGATTGAGGAGCAGTGCAATGAGGCAACGGATTTCAGTCGCGACAGTTGTGTTGTTTGGATCACCGTGTCTCGCACTGGCCGACGATGGTGCGGATCTTCGCCGCGCGCTCGATGAGATCGCAGCACTTCGTGACCAGAACAACGCACTCGCTGCGAAGGTCGCTCAACTCGAAGAGCGTGTCGTGGCCGACGGCGACTGGCTGACGGAGCAGCGCGCGCAGGACATCCGGGCGATTGTGCGCGATGCGCTCGGCGACGCAGACACGCGTGCATCGCTTGCAGCCGACGGCGCCACGGCGGGCTATGACGCCACGAAGGGCGCATTCATTGGCAGCGCCGACGGCAACTTCCGGCTCGGTCTGAAGGGCGATATGCAGATTCGATGGGCTTTCAATA
>JBILDS010000108.1:0-10574 GCA_044352505.1 Phycisphaerales bacterium | reverse complement strand
TGCACGACGCCCAGCGCACCTCTGCGCCGAGCTCGACGAGCGTCTCGATGAGGACGGCCGTCTGGATCGTCATGTGGAGCGAGCCGGAGATGCGCGCGCCCTTCAGCGGCTTGCGGCCCTTGTACTCAGCGCGGAGCGCCATGAGACCAGGCATCTCGTGCTCCGCGAGCTCGATCTCCTTACGACCGAAGCGCACAGTCTCAGCGTCGGTCGACGCGACCTTGTAGGGCGGGTTCGAGAGAAGAACGAGACCCGTGTCCATGAACGTCTTGGCGGTTTCGGACGTTGAGGACGACTTCGTCTTGGAGGCAGTCGATTTCTTCATGGTCGGAGTGGAAGGCATGGGGAAACTCGAGGCGGACCTTGGATTGAATCGGTACCAACGAGGCACCGCTTCATCCGTATATCCGGATGAACGGAAGAATACCCCGATGTCGGGCTGCGGGCAAGTGCTGCCTGAAGTTTGCGGACGCAGATCTCCACAAACCCCCACACAACACGCATCCCAGCCCTCTCGCTCCCTGTTTGCCACCCCTCACCCACTCCGCGCGTACACCTCGCGTGCTCCTCGCGCACTCCCCGTGCGCTCCTCGCCCCTCGCGCTTCCCTGCCGCCACCCCCCGCGCCGCTCATCTCGTACGCTCCCCGCATGATGACCTCACCACGCCTCGCAGCCGCAATCGCTCTCCTCGCAGCAATCGCCGGGGTCGCGCTCACCGCCGTGCCTCAGAACGCCTCGACCTACTCGGGCGAGGCCTACCCGCTCGACACGTGCATTGTCTCAGGAGAGAAGCTCGGCAAAGACGCGGTCACTGTCGTGCTCGATGGCATGCAAGACGCCAAGCTCAACGGCACCCAAGTGAAGTTCTGCTGCCCGAAGTGTGAGGCCGCATTCAAGGCTGAGCCCGCCAAGCATGTCGCGAAGATGAACGAAGCGATCGTGAAGGCTGCTGGCCCATACGCCCTCAAGAACTGCATCGTGATGAAGGACGAGACGCTTGAACCCGACGCGAAGACTGTGGTCTTTCAGAATCGCGTGTATCGCCTCTGCTGCAAGAAGTGTGTCAATCGCTTCGAGAAAGACCCTGCGAAGTGGTCGAAGGAGTACGAAGCGCAAGTCATCGCCGCGCAGAAGCCCGACTACAAAGTCACCACCTGCCCGATCAGCGGCAAAGTCCTCGGCGATGGCGCCATCGACGTCGTCCTTCAAGGCCGACTCGTTCGCGTGTGCTGCCCAGGCTGCGTCGGTGGAGTCAAGTCGGATCCAGCCGCCGCGTTCGCGAAGATCGACGCGGTGAAGTGAAGCCGAGCGCACCAGCGAACATCCAACGCCTCCAACAGCCCCGCCTTGCGCGGGGCTGTTTCTGTGTGCGCGCAACACAAACCTCTCCGCAATCGGGGATGGATACGGTCGGCGATGGCGGGTCGAGGGCGCCATGCTCTCCGATCACAGTGGTCGACATGCCGTGAAGCGCATGGCGATCGGGATCGGAGAAGCGCATATGCACACCATGGACATCGAAGAGGCTCTCGTGTTTCTCACGGAGACCTTTCCATTCCCGGGCTATTTCGCACCCGGACTCGAATCGCACACGACCGTCGCACGCGAAATCCGCGCGCGGCTCGCTCCTGGAAGCCGCGTATTGGATCTTGGCTGCGGGCCCGCCGACAAGGCGGCCGTGCTGAGTTGCCTCGGCTACCACTGCACCGGCTTCGATGATTTCAACGATCCGTGGCACCACGAGGCAGACAACCGCACCCAGATTCACGCGTTTGCGGCCAACGTTGGCGTCACACTCATTGAGCGCAACGGCGACACGATACCATTCGAGAACGGTGCGTTTGACGCGGTGATCGTCTGCGACGTCATCGAGCACTTGCATGAATCGCTGCGCACCATTCTTTCCGAGGCGCTCCGAACCCTTCGTGATGGCGGACATCTGCTCATCACGGTTCCAAACGCCGCGAACATCCGTAAACGCTTCCATCGACTCGTCGGAAAGACCAACTATCCGCCGTATGACGACCTCTTTTCATGCAATGGCCCGTGGCGCGGCCACGTTCGCGAGTACGTCTGGGATGATCTTGCGCGCCTTGCGCGTCACCTCGCACTCCAAGATGTTGAGATCCGCGGATGCCACCACATGCTCGGGGTTCTCCCGAGTTGGGCGCGTCCCGCGTACAAAGCGTTGACAGCGCCACTTCCCGGCGCGCGCGACAGCCTCATGCTTGTTGCACGCAAACCCGACGGTTGGGTTGCGCCTCAGACGTGAGAAGTCACTTCACGAACCGCGCAACAAACAAGCCCGGACCCTTTGACTCAATAGCGGGTCGAAGCGGTCGGTAGAGCGAAAGCGACAGCTTTGCGGCCGACGCCAACTCGCGCATCTCGCCTTCGCCAAATCCAAGATGCTCGTGCCCCATGGTGGTGCGGTACTCGCTGCGAGTATGCGAAACCATATCAACCACGATGACGACGCCATCCTTCGCAAGCACTTTGCGCGCGGCCGCAAGAACCTGCGCGGGCTTCGCGACGTGGTGCAGCACGAGCGAAAGGACGCATGCATCAAACTCGCCCGCCTTCGCGGGTAGTTCGACGAGATCGCCCTTGCGTACCTCGGCATTTCCAAACTCGCGCAAGCGCTTCCGCGCTGCATCGAGCATTGCTGGCTCTCGGTCGATCGCCACAACCTTGCGCACAAACGGAGCGAGTTCCGCCGCCACCTCTCCAGTTCCGCACCCAAGGTCGGCCACAGACCATGCGGACGGCACCAGCGCCAACAGCGCTTCTGAGGCGAAACGTTCACCAAAGAGACCTCGACGCAGTCCACTCCATTCTCCGCCGACTCGCCCGAAGAATCCCTTCGGATCAACGCTGCGTGCAGCCAAAACCTCCGCGAGTCTCCGATCGTCGTCTGCAAATCCTTCGCTTTCGCCGAGGCCGGAACGCAAAATGTCCCACGCCGTGCGTGCATCGTCATGAAGCGACTCGCGCGCGAGTCGGTACAGCGTCGCGGTTCCTTCTGCGCGCTTCACCACGAGTCCCGCTTCAAACAAGGCCTTGAGTTGGCGACTCATCGTGGACTGCGGAAGCTGCAGCGCCCCCGCGATCTCGCCGACGGCCAGCTCGTTCCGCTCAAGAATCCGCAGCATTCGCGCCCGCTGCGCGTCGGCCAGCGCCGCGAACATTGGAATCACGGAACGTGCGTCGCGCGCAGGGGGTTGCTCAGAGCGTCTCTGCACGCGGCGCTCCTCAGGGACCAGGCGGGAGACCCGTTGTCGGCTCGCTTGCGATGCCATACTCCGCAAGCTTCGCGTTGACAGACGGCGACTTCGGATCCACGGTGTACGCCTGGCGCACACGCATTGCTGCGGTCTTCGTATCACCAAGACGCTCCGCCACTTCGACAGCCTTCAGGTACGGCGCAACAACCTTTCCGTCGGAGAGCAGAATCGCGCCGCGCACCGCTGTGTTCGCGGTGTCTGGGTCATCCATTCGGAGCGCGTAATCGGCCAAAAGCATGAAGCTCGGAATCGAGCGCTGCAGATTGCCGCGATCTTGGAGCAGTTGAACCAACTTCTGCTTTTCACCGAGTTGGAAGTACACCTCCGCCAGTCCAGCGGCAACTTCTTCACTGGTCGGATTGGCCGCGTGCGCGGTCTCCACGTGCGTACGCGCATCGCGAAGATTTCCGAGCTTCGCAAGACACACTCCGTATCGGTACTCAACCTCCCAATCGCCCGGCGCCTTCTCCAGAATCTCAAGATAGGCCGGTGCCGCCTTCTCAAACTGGCCGTGCTTGAACGCGTGGTCTGCTTCCACACGCGCGGCCACCATGGGTCGACCCGTCGAGCAGGCCGCGAGGGCAAGAAGCGAAGCAAGCGGAAGAACTCGGAACGTCATGCGGAGCGTCGATCGGTACATGGGCGCAATCATACGGTGTTCGCGGCGTCCAGTTCGCGCGGCAAAAAGCTGGGAAATCAGCGAGAATCACCGCGTGTCCTCCCGTGCAGACCGCGACACCAGGCCGCCCCCCCGCTTTCCATTCGGCTTGGGAAGCGGCCCGGTCTGTCTTGCGATCGCGCGTCATGAACGATCGCCAGACGCAGAAGATCACCTCGACCTCTTCATCGGCGCATGGTTGCGAGACGACGTATGGAACGCCGATGCGCGCGTTGCGCGCACCTTCCGTCTGCCGCTGTCGGCGTGGGTTGATAGCGAACCGTCACCCGGCCTTTATCACGCCGTGGAACTCACGGCGCATCGCGCGGAATATCTCGAGCTTGTTTCCAAACGTGTGCTATCCAATGGTCGAGGCGTGGTTTCTCCTGTGGCTCGCGCGGTGGGGTTCGCGCATGTCGCTGCGCACGCGGTTGAGTGCCGTTGGGATGGTTGGCGCATGCAACTCGAACGACATGCCGATCCAACATGGCGGGTGCACATCGCACGAAGCGAGGGCGCAACCAGCGCCGGAAAGGACGGCCACTGATGGGTCTTGAGCAAGTTCCAATCGGAATCGGCGCGTTGTTCGCAGGGTTTGGCGTGCTCTGCGTGTTTCTCGTGGTCGCCGGTCTTCCGGGCACGTGGATTCTCATCGGTGCAGCCGTGGTGATCGACTTCCTTGACTGGCTCTGGCTTCCACCAGGCGCACCACTGACATTTCATCCATGGACACTCGTCGCGGCAGTCTTACTCGGACTCATTGGCGAGTTACTTGAGTTCCTTCTCTCTGCCGCGGGTGCGCGGAAGTTCGGCGCATCGAAGCGCGGGATGCTCGGCTCCGTCATCGGCGGTGTTGCCGGTGCGCTCCTCGGAACAGTCCTCATCTGGATTCCGATTGTTGGAACCCTGATCGGCGCCGTCATCGGCACCGCACTTGGTGCAATTCTCGGCGAAACCTGGAACGGCCGCACGTCACTGCGCGACTCGGCGAAGCCAGCTCTCGGAGCTGTGATCGGTCGCGTCGTTGGCACGCTCTCCAAACTCCCGATCGCGGTCGGCGTTTGGATCATGCTCACGGTCGCGGCGTTCCGCTGAACGCGTCCGGCCCCTCTGAGGACTCCGTTGCCGAAAGCACCTCTTCAACGGTGGTCTTTCCAACGCGAACCTTGTCGAAGCCATCCTCGCGCAGCGTGCGCATGCCGCGATCCACACAAAGCTTGCGAAACTCGATCACGTTTGGACTCGCCGCGATCTTGTCGCGCAGGAAATCATCAAGCACAAGCATCTCGTAGAGGCCAAGCCGACCGGAATAGCCGGTTTGCCGACACGCCGGACAGCCCCGGCCAACTCGAAGACCGGCTGCGTCGATACCACGCGCCTCGAGAAACGCATGCATCTCAGGCTCGATCGGGCGCTCGCCTGCACACTTCGCGCAGATGCGGCGAACAAGCCGCTGCGCGAGAACACCGTTCAATGCAGCACCCACAAGGAACGGCTCGATCCCGATATTGATGAGACGCGTGACTGAACTCGGCGCGTCGTTCGTGTGTAGTGTGGAAAGCACAAGGTGACCGGTCAGTGCCGCCTGTACCGCCGTTGATGCGGTTTCCGCATCGCGAATCTCACCGAGCATCACAACGTCGGGATCTTGTCGCAGCAGCGCTTTGAGCGCAGTCGCGAAGGTCATTCCGATGCGCTCGTGGGTTTGAATCTGCGTGATGCCGGGAAGGTTGTATTCGATCGGATCTTCAACCGTTGAGATGTTCATCCGCCGTGTATCCATCTGACGGATGGATGCGTAGAGCGTTGTGGTCTTGCCGCTCCCAGTCGGGCCAGTCACAAGTACGATCCCGTGCGGTTTCTCAATCTCATGCTTCCATGCGCGCAGTGAATCCGCGCCAAAGCCGAGGTCATCGAGTGACACGCTGATGGAGCGGCTATCGAGAATTCGCATGACCGTCTTCTCGCCCTTCGGCGTAGGAACGGTTGACACGCGAAGGTCAAGGCGCCGACCCAGGACGGTCGCGCGAATGCGACCGTCTTGTGGAAGCCGTCGCTCTGCGATATCAAGATTCGACATGATCTTGATACGACTTGTCAGCGCAGCATGCATCTTGCGCGGCGGTGTCATCATCTCAAACAGCACGCCGTCGATGCGAAACCGAACCTTCATCACTTTCTCATCGGGCTCAATGTGGATGTCGGATGCTCCCTCCTTCACCGCCGACTGGATGATGTGATTCACGTAGCGAACAATCGGGGAACTCTCCGCTTCGCCATCGAGATCTCGCTCATTCGCATTGTCTTTCTCGACGGCCACATCATCGTCATCAACGTTCGCAAGAATCGATTCAAGATCCACGTCGTCCGACTGGTGTCGCGCATCGGCGTCGGCAATTGTCTGAAGTGCCGCCAGAATGTCGCCGGCGGCAGCCAGTACGTGTCGAAACGCGACAATTCCGGTGCGCCGACGAAGATCATCCAGAAGAAAGATGTCTGCGGGGTTGGCCGTTGCAACCACCAAGCGCCCGCCTTCAGTTCGAAGTGGCAGAAGGAGATTCGTACGGCAATGATCAAGACCGAGCCGAAGAACCGTGTCGCGGTCGCAGGCTCCCACAGCCTTTGAGTCGATCTCCTCAAACGGCATCCGCGCAAGCTCGGCGACAACCCGCTGTACCGCACGCTCATTGGCGCCCTGTTCCTTGAGAATCTCGCAGAGTCTGCGCCCCGGCGATTGCTTCTGGAGGCGCCGTGCCGCCAACATCTGCTCTGGTGTCACGATGCTGCGTTCAAGCAGAAGTCGCTCGAGTGCCGGACCCGCGCGTCGATCCTGTGCGGTCGCAAGCGCGTCGCTCGCAGAGACTCCCTGCGTCGAAGTCGTTGCGGCTGCGGGCGTCGAACCACTCGTCGGCACTGGCGTCTTCCCAGGCGCATCCTTCCCAACGGGGGAGTGAAAGAGATCATCGAGATCAAACTGTCCCATGCGTGTATCCCTTCAACTCAACGATGACCGCTGTTGTCATGAACAGGATCGTGCGCAAGATCACGGCGAGTGTTGCGAACAGTGCACGGCATCGCGTGCGTGCGTGCGCGCGTGCCTCATCACTCGGGCTCGCCCAACGTAATCTCGATCAATCGCTCACACTCCAGTTCGCGGTTCGCCGCGCGGAGTGTGACACCCGACGTGCGAACCGCCACGATCTCGTAGGCGATTCCATGATCGGCAAACATCACACTTTCGCCCACCCGAAACACGTCGCCGTTCAAACTCACAATCGACTGCGTCGGATCCGCTGCAAGCAGTACCGACCCGATCACGAAGTCGCGCGCGCCTGCATCGACCGCCTGTTGCCACGCAGTCCGTTGTGTTTCGCGTTCGCGCGCTGCGCGAGCGGCCTGCTCCTCAGCAGGGTTTGGATCAATGAAAGTCTCATCGTCCGACTCTGTCGACGTGATGGAGACAACAGAACGAGGCGCGAACGGATCCCGATGCAATCGCTCGCGAGCCACTTGAAGTTCGGTGGTATTCCCAACAGGAAGCGGCGCGCTCGCGAGGGAACCAGCACTCGGCTTTGCGCCCAGTTTTGCACGCTCGCTCAGATACGACTCCACCACGCGCCCAGCCTCAGAGGTTCCGGAGACTTCTGCACCGGCGCGACCGATCGCTCGCATCGACCAGAGACTTGCGAACGCACCGATCGCAACAACTCCGAAGATGATGACACCTGATCGTCGCCGACGCCGATTTCCCTCCCCGCCAAGTGTGAGGTCGTCGGCCGGGCTGTGCTCTGGAAGAGCGTCTTGCGGATCACCTGCCGCTGCGCCGTCACGATGTGCGCGTGAAAGATCGCTGAGATCAACAAGATCCCCGAGTTCGTCGAATTGCTTCATCGCGATTCTCCTCCGGAGTTCGCGGAGGCAACCGCGGCCGCGGGCGGGCGGGCAGTTCCGAAGTACACCGACAGACTAAGTTCGCCACGAAGTCGCGGGCCAGTGGACGTGTGAGAAACGACTGCATGCGGATCCGCGCCAAGGAGCGTGACCTTCATCGACTGAATCCGTGTGATGCGCGGAAGTGACTCGAGTGCGAGCACGAAGTCATACACCGATGCAAAGTCGCCTTCCACAACAAGCGCGAGGGGAACTTCCATCGCGGCTCCCGCTGGCAGAGGTTTGTCACCACGAACAGTGCGCACCGAAAGTGCAACACGCTGCGCAATGCGTGTGATCTCCTTCAGCAGCCCGTCAAGTCCCTCAGAATCAGGCAGTCGCTCCTCGAGCAGTGCGAGTTCGGTGCGGCGCGCGTCAATCTCGCGGCCAAGATCCCCAATACGTGCCGTCAACTCACGGAGGGTCGTCAGTCGCGCCTGCTTGGCCGCGATCTCACTTCGTGCCTGGGCGATCTCTGCATTCCGCGGCTTGAACACCAGAAAGTTCGCCGCCAACGGAACCGCCGCGAGTCCGACGAGAAGCGCGAACGCGAGCACGCCTCGCCCGCGAAGTCCGTGCGATGAGGTCATGTCGAACCCATCGCTCATTGCGGATCCTCCGAAAGTGCTTGACTGTCTGCGGATGCGTGACTCGTTGCGGATGCGTTGTCAAACGTGAACGGATGATCCTCTTCAAGCGAGGCCGCAATTGAAGCCGGAAGTTCACCAGCACGAACGCGTGCAAGCTCGCTCCATGCGCGAATGTCAGCCTCTGGGTCGATACGAATTCCCATGCGAAACTCGCTCATTCCGCGGCCATCGATCACTTTCTCTTCCATCAACTCAAGTCGCACCGACGCGAAGACTGGCACCTTCTCAAGCGCAGTCATCCAACGCCCGACCTCAAGCAAGCTTGGCGCGACTCCAGCAATGATGAGATTGGTGCGTCGCAGAGGTGCTGGTGGAGTTGGCGCAGCAATGGGCTGCCCGGCTTCGCCCGACTTTGCGCCTTTGGTGGATCCTGCGCCAGCCTTCGCACCCGCTTTCCCAGCGGCCGTCGTGTCACTCTTGGGAGGCTTCACGACTTCCGTGCGAAGCTCGAACGAAGTCAGAGAGACACGCGAGGGCATCGTGTTGGTGAGAACAGCAAGTAACACAGAACGCGGAACCGGCTCGAGCAACCCACGTGCAAGCTCCGCCTTCGCGTCCATGTGGGTGCGAATTCGCTCGAGATTCTTCATCTCTGCGATCTCGCGCGCAACGCGCTCCGTTTCGGTATCGATCGCCGCCTGTGCAGCGCGCACATCGTTCCACTGTTGATTCGTGACCAAGAACGCAGCGAACACGGCTATCACCATGACTGGAAAGAGCACAGCCGCGAGAACGCCGGTCCGACGCTCACGCGTCTCGACAACGAAGTCCTCGGGAAGAAAGCTCGCAGCGTGCTTCATGGTTTGATTCGCCGTCAGAGATCTGTCGTTGTGCGTGCAAGACCGTACGCGACGGTCCAGCCTGGATGCGGGCTGTTGGGTTCGGGAAGCCCGCTCACACTGTCAACTCCACCGCGCAGCGTGGATGCAAGCGGATCGCCTACGTCGACCGGTATGCCGAGCGTGTCTGCCAATGCGCGACAGAGACCTTGATCGCGCGACTCGCCACCCACAAACACCGCGCGATCGATTGGCTGCTCGGGGAAGAGCGCGCCGTGGTAGCGCGCACACATGCTGAGTTCCTCGACGAGTCCGTCGACAGCATCGCGCGCGGCTGTCGCAACGGATGCGCGTGTTGAAGTTCCAAGAACAGCACATCCAGCCTCGGCAAAGTCAACGCTCTCTGAAGGATTCCACGCTGCGAGTCCGGCCGCCATGCGGGCATTGCGAATCTCGGCAACCTCTCCACCGTGCGCCGCCGCGAGGCGCGCATCAAGACTGCGACCTGCGAATGGAATGGTCTTCGCAAACACGAGTTCCTTTCCATGACAGATCGCAACCTTCGTGCCGCCGTAGCCGAGATCGGCGTACATGGTCGCGGTGTCGGCGGAGCGTGCGTCGCCGTCGAATGCGTGCACAAGCGCCGCGATGTGCGAATGCACGCCAACGACGGTCCACCCAACCCGCTTGAACAGCGAGACATAACGCATGACATCCTGTCGCGCCATTGCAAACGCAATTGTCTCAACGCGCACTTCACCATCGCGCATAGTTTCGGTCACCACACTTGTTCGCACCACAAGTTCGCTTGGATCACATCCGAGCGAAACGGCAATGCGCGTGCGAATGATGTCATCGGCGCACTCTGCATCACTCGGGGCGACCGCGACATGCTGGACAAGCGTGTGCTGCGTGAATGGCGCGACAACGACGCGTTTGCCTCGAAACCCTGCAGTGCGGAGTGTTTGCGCGAGCTGCGTTTCGACGTATGCCAGTCGTGCCTCGAGTGGCTGGCCACGCAACGCGTCGTCAAACTCAATCGTGGCGGCGGCAACGGTCTGCTCAGGTTCGCCTCGCGAGAGTTGCAGCAATTTGACACCGCTCGCGCCGAAGTCGGCGAGAACGGGGCTGCACTGCGGGCGAAAGAAACCAAACGGCATCGCGAACTCCCAAGACAACGCTGGCGACGCGGAGACCGACTCCGAGCGGAGGAGTGATCGACTGAATATGGGCGTCGATTGAGCCGAGGACTCGATAACCTCGCACAGCGCT
>JBILDS010000310.1:0-3027 GCA_044352505.1 Phycisphaerales bacterium | reverse complement strand
CGTGATGCCAAGAGCCGACCACGCCTTCACGAAGCATCGAACGATCTTCGCAAGTCGCACCATGATGGGACAGGGCGAGTGGGATGCCGACCTCATCACACGAATGTTGGAGTGGATTGACGCACTCGAGAGCGGCACGCGCGCGTCGTGGCAAGAGCCGGTCGAAACAGAAGCTGATATCGAAGCCGCTGTTCGCGACGCACTTGAGCGACTCGAACTTGAGACCAACCTCCCTGTATGGTCAAAGCTTGCGATTGAGCCGTATTCCGGCAAGCAAGATGACATTTGCTTCGTGAACCCGAGCCTCGGCTTCTATGGCAACGGTGCAGGAAAGATCTTCCGCACCACAGACGGCGGTGAAAGTTGGCAGAAGGTCTTCGACCAGCCAGGTACCTTCGTTCGCTGCTTGACATTTGTGGATGAGCGTCACGGCGTCATGGGAAACATCGGCCCCGGTTACTTCCCGGGTGTCACAGATGCGACGCCGATCTATCGCACCGAAGATGGCGGCGCGACGTGGACGCCCGTCACGACGATTGAGGGCGCACCCGTTGTCGGACTGTGTGCATTCACGGTGGTCGATGTTCCGTTTGTCAACGCCGGTAACTTCGATCGACGCCCGCGCATCATCGGCGTCGGCCGCGTGGGCGGACCGGCCGCGTACATTTGGTCCGATGATCTCGGAAAGACTTGGAAGCAGGGAAAGCTGCCGGAGATCGCAACGATGGCGTTCGACGTCCACTTCCTCGATGAGTCGCGCGGGTTCATCGCCTCCGCGACGCACGCCGATGTGGCGCAGTCGAACGGGCTCATCCTGGCCACCGATGACGGCGGCACGACCTGGCGTGAGGTCTACCGCTCGGAGCGGCCGTTTGAGATCACCTGGAAGTTCTCTTTCCCGAGCAATGACACCGGCTACTGCACGCTGCAGTCGTACAACCCAGACCCCGCGAAAACCGCGAGATTTGTGCTGAAAACGGCTGACGGCGGTAAGACGTGGTGGGAAGTTCCGCTTGTTTCCGATCACGCCGTGCGGCCCTTCGGGATCGCCTTCATCGACGAGGAGCGCGGCTGGGTCGGCGCGATGCCCCACGGGTTCCAGACCGTCGATGGCGGTCTGACCTGGACGCGAGCCGAGTTCGGCAACGCCGTGAACAAGATCCGCGTCGTTCCCACCGAGGACGGCTTCGTGGCTTACGCGATCGGCGTCGATGTGCATAAGACGCGCGTCGGGGAAAGCGATCGTGCACTCGACGCAGAGGGGTCGGAGGCGAGCCGCTGACGCCTCGTTCGGGTCGAAAGCGCCGCGCCACGAATCCGAACACCCGCGCCCTCGCCCGTCCGTCGGACGGGTCCGCTCAGCCAACGCTCGCAGGAGTCCACCAGTGATCACGCTCGCCGCCCGCCTTCTCTCGTTCGCCCCAATCACCTGCATGGTCGCCTGCGTCGGCACGGGGCCGTCCTCGAGCAGCACGCTCGCCTCGAGGGTCGCGGACGGCAAGTCCGTGGTCGTCGCGATCGAGAACGGCCGGATCGAGGTCATCAGGGATGCCACCGTCAGCGGCGTCGAGATCAGCGCCGAAGTCCGCTGCTACGGCAAGGACCAGGCTGAGGCGGACTCGCGCCTCCAGGCCACATCGCTGGTCGCGCAGCGCGATTCCGAAGGCAAGGTCGAGGTCTCCGTGAGCATCCCCAAGCGCGCTGGCGGCGGCTGGATCAATCTCAACTCCGATGTGACCCACATCACCGTGCGCGCTGCGGATCTTTCGGGCATCGTCGCCACCACCTCGAACGGTTCGATTTCGCTCGGCGCCTTCGAAGGCGAGGCGAAGCTCGAGTCCTCGAACGGCAGAATCGCCGTGGATGGCCACAGGGGACCCGTCAACGCTGAGACCTCGAACGGATCGATCGACATCAAGGGCGCGACCTCGGTCGTCGCAGACACTTCGAATGGCAGCATCAAGGTCGTGCTCGCGGACGACGCAACAGGCGGCCTCCGCCTCGAGACCTCGAACGGCTCGATCACCGTCGATCTTCCCGCCGCGTGGCAAGGCACCGTGTCCGCAGAGACGAGCCTTGGCTCGGTCAATCTCTCGGGCGGCAAGGTGACGGGGAAGGGCGACTCCAAGAGCATGACCGTCGGCGACGGTTCGAAGGCGACCGCCAGCATCGAGACGAGCAACGGCAGCGTGACCGTGCGGTCGGCGAAGCAGTGAACCGCGAACACATCAGTAGAACAGGATCCACACCATGACCGCGACGCGCGAATCCTCCGGCGACTTCTCTATCAAGGGCCTCGCGGTCCGTGGCCTCGTGAAGATTCACCCTGGCCCCGTCTGCGCGCTGCGCGGCGTGGACCTCGAGATCCCCGAGGGCATGTTCGGCCTGCTCGGCCCGAACGGCGCCGGCAAGTCGACTTTCATGAACATCGTCGCCGGGCTCATCGAGCCGACAGCAGGGAAGGTGTATCTCGACGGCGTCGATGTGGTCGAACAGCCGCGCTTCATGCGCGAGCGACTTGGCTATCTCCCGCAGGACTTCGGCTTCTACCCCGATCTCTCGGGCCGCGCGATGCTCGAGTTCCTGCTGAAGATGAAGGGCGTCACTGGTCCGAAGGGCAGAGGCGCGCTTGCGGACGAACTTCTTGAGCGCGTCAACCTGACGAGCGCCGCGAAGCGCAAGGTCGGCGGCTACTCGGGCGGCATGCGCCAGCGCCTCGGCCTCGCGCAGGCGATCGCAGGAAACCCGCGCGTCCTGATCGTCGACGAGCCGACCGCGGGCCTCGATCCAGAGGAGCGTCAGCGCTTCTATCGCCTGCTTTCCGAGATGAGCACCGGCCGCGTAGTGCTGCTTTCGACGCACATCGTCGACGATGTGGCGACGCTTTGCCCGCGGCTTGCCGTGATTCGCGCGGGCGAGGTCGTCGCAGACACCACGCCCGCCGCCGCGCGCGGCGCGGTCGACGGCTTCATCTACGAGGGCTTCGTTGCCGATCCCGATCTGCCCGCGTTCGCGAAGGAGCATCGC
>JBILDS010000309.1:0-3028 GCA_044352505.1 Phycisphaerales bacterium | reverse complement strand
CGAGCACGCGGACGAGCGCGCGGCAGTGGTCATCGACATGGACCCAGTCGCGCACCTGCTCGCCGTCGCCGTAGATCGGGATCGACTTCCCGGCGAGCGCGCGCTCGATCACCACGGGGATGAGCTTCTCAGGCATCTGCCGCGGCCCGTGGTTGTTCGAGCAGTTCGTGATGATCGCAGGAAGCCCGTGCGTTCGGTGCGCGGCACGCACGAGGTGGTCGGCCGCGGCCTTGCTCGCGGCGTACGGGCTGTTCGGGCGGATCGGCGACTCCTCCGTGAACGGCGCGTCGGCGGGCGCGAGGCTGCCGTAGACCTCGTCGGTCGAGACATGCACGAAGCGGAAGCGCGCGCGCTCGTCGGCGGCGAGCGCCTGCCAGTAGGCGCGCGCGGCCTCGAGCAGGCGGTGCGTGCCGACGATGTTCGTCTCTACGAAGTCCTCGGCTCCCACGATCGAGCGGTCGACATGCGACTCGGCCGCGAGATGCAGGACGGCGCCCACGCGATGTTCCGCGAGGATGGCGGCGCAGCGCGCGCGGTCGCAGATGTCGCCGTGGACGAAAGTGTGCCGCTCTGGGCGCGCGAGCCCAGCGAGGTTCTCGCGGTGGCCTGCGTAGGTCAGCTTGTCGAGCGTGACGATGCGCGCGTCGGTCGTCTCGTTCAACATGCGCACCAGGGCGCTGCCGATGAAGCCAGCGCCGCCTGTCACGAGGATGGACGAGGAAGAAATCGCCACGAAACACAGTGTATCTCGCCCCGCCACCTGCTCCCCCGCTCGGGTACATTTCTCCGCCTATGCCAACGCAAGAGCTTCCCATTCTCGAGTTCGTCGCGCGCAACTACAAGAACTTCAACGCGCGCTCGACCCGCGACGCCCTCTTCGCCTACTGGGACCATGTCTCGAAGGGCGGCAGGATGTACTGGGCCGTCGCCGGCGCGATGAGCTCTGCGCAGCTCGGCATCACGCTCGCCCCCGCGATCCGCGCGGGCCTCGTGCACGGCCTCTCGGTGACGGGCGCAAACCTCGAGGAGTCGCTCTTCCGCCTCGTGGCGCACCACAGCTACAAGGATTTCCCCGAGTACCGCTACTTCACGAAAGAGGACGACACCAAGATCCTCAAGCAGCGCATGCGCCGCGTCACCGACACGAGCATTCCCGAGGACGAGGCGTTCCGCTCGGTCGAGAAGATCCTTGTCCCGATGTGGTTGAAGGCGACGAAGAACGGCGAGCGCCGCTACTGGCACGAGTACTTCTACGAGCTCGTCCTGTCGCTGCCGAAGTCGAAGTTCGAGGGGAACCCCGACGACTGCTGGCTGCTCGCGGCCGCGAAGGCGAACCTGCCGATCGTGGTGCCCGGGCACGAAGACTCGACCTTCGGCAACATCTTCGCGTCGCATGTGAAGTTCGGCGAGTGCAGCGCACAAATCGTGAAGAGCGGCATCGAGTACATGGCGGGCTTCTACGACGACTACAAGCGGCTGTCGAAGCCTTCACGCCCCGGGGGCGCGGGCGTCGGCTTCTTCCAGATCGGCGGCGGCATCGCAGGCGACTTCCCGATCTGCGTGGTGCCGAGCATCAAGTACGACCTGCAGGAGCCCGTGCGTCCGTGGGCGTACTTCTGCCAGATCAGCGACTCGACGACTTCGTACGGCTCGTACTCGGGCGCCACGCCCAACGAGAAGATCACCTGGGACAAGCTCACCGAGAAGACCCCGATGTTCGTCGTCGAGAGCGACGCGACCATCGTGGCGCCGATGATGCTGACCGCGCTCCTCGAGGCGAAGGCGAACCCGAAGCGAGCCGATGCCATCATCAAGGCCTCGCGCGCCGAGACAAAGAAGTTCCTCGCCAAGGTCCGCTGAGCGGCGAGGAGGCGGGCACCACGCTCCGGTCTGCTGTTTTCCCACCGCGCGGGGTTTTCCTCCCGCCCATCGATGCGCTATACTCTCAGCCATCGGGCGCTTAGCTCAGCTGGCTAGAGCGCACGGATCACACCCGTGAGGTCACTGGTTCGAGTCCAGTATCGCCCATCAAATGAGCGGCCCCTGTCTGCGGACAGGGGCCTCTCGCGTTTTCGGGGAAGTCGTTGAGTCGAGCGTTCACCTGCGGACGGGGGCCTTTCGCTTTCTCGATGAGTTGTTGAGTCGAGCGTTCACCTGCGGACGGGGGCCTCTCCGGTTTCGTCCGCGCGCTGCGAGGGTGCTACGCTCCGCCGTGTCGCTCTTGGCCGCAACCGACCTGCGCATCCGAACGCGCGTACCCGAACTCATGGACGATCCGTCGCTCGATGCGGCGGCGCATGACCACGCACTTGCGGGGCTTGTGCGGTTGAACCGGTGGTCGCGCAGCCATCGGCTGCTGTGGGATGGCGTCGCGGCGCACGCGCGGGCTGTGAATGCGGAGGGCCGCGCGCTGCGGGTCGTCGACATCGCCACGGGCTCGGCCGATGCGCCGATCGCGATGGACGCGTGGGCGAGGCGCGCGGGGCTGCGCATCGAGTGGACGCTCTGCGACCGCAGCGCGCATGTGCTTGAAGTGGCGGCGTCGCGCGCGCGCGCGGCGGGCTTGGCGGCGACCACGGTCGAGGCGGACGCGGTGGGCGGCGCGCTCCCGTGCGAAGGTGATGTCGCGATTTGCTCGCTGTTTCTCCATCACTGCGACCCGGACGACGTGACGCGCGTCCTTGCGCACATGGCGGGCGCCGCAACGCGCGCGGTCGGCGTGACGGACCTCGACCGCACGCGCGCGGGGCTTGCGCTTGCGTGGCTTGGCTCCCGGGCGCTCAGCCGCTCGCCCATCGTCCACTTCGATGCGGTCGCGAGCGTGCGCGCTGCGTTCACCCGTGACGAGATCGCGACGATGGCGCGCAATGCTGGCCTCGAAGGCGCGGTCGTACGCCGCGCGTGGCCCGAGCGCTGGACGCTCTGGTGGAGGCGCGCATGAACGACGGCGACCACTTCGACATTGCCGTGATTGGCGCGGGGCCAGCGGGCAGCTGTGCAGCGATCGCAGCAGCGCGGGCGGGCGCGC
>JBILDS010000308.1:0-3041 GCA_044352505.1 Phycisphaerales bacterium | reverse complement strand
GCGGCGTCGGTCATCTGCACGTCGTCCAACATCGTTCGACTCCTCTCTGTTCGGCCTTGGGGTGACGACCCTGCGCCGTCGTGTGATTTGATTTCAACAGTTTCAGACGTGATTTCAAAGAATCTCCTGACGAGATTCCATCTTGAACATCTCAGCCAACACACTCTTCCGTGCCCCGGGGAAGCGGACAAACATTGTTCTGACCTCCCAAATGTCCAACTCATCTACAAACGCGCCTCGCATCTCACCGCGCCACGCGCGATCACACCACTCATGCAGCGCGAGGCGCTGACGTCGTCGGCGCAAGGCGGCTTGTGCGTTTGGAGCGTTCGATGCGAGCGCGTCGTCGAGCATGAATTGGCAGCGCACCAACAGTTCCATTGCGGTTCGCTCGCAGCGCTTCGTGAGTCGCTCAGTTTCGAGCGCACGCAGTGATGCGATTCCGGCGATCGATGCGCACCATGCGATAGAACGTGCGCAGCCTGCACGCGCCGCTGCTTCCGCGGTGCCTGCGAGTGCCGCGAAGCACTCCGCAACATCGCCCGATGGTCGTGCGATCTCGCGAAAGAGTGCACGCACGCATGCACATGCCTCCATGCGGGACACCGACGCAGGGAGCGTTTCGATACGTGCAACCGGTACCTCGCTCGGTATCGACGCAAACTCCGCGCACCAGTTGAGGGGAAGTCGCTCCCAGGGGCATCCGAGTGCCGCCTCGAGTCGGACGCAGCGGTCAAGCTCACGCAAGAGGCCGAGCGCTGCGATTTCGCAGCGAAATCCAAGTGCGAAATCGAGTCGCCGACGCGCCTCTTCGACATCTCCCTGTGCTGACGCTGCGCGCGCGGAAAGCAGCATTGCCACACTGAACTGCTGCGCGCGCTCTGGATCTGCGGCGATCACCGCTGCGAGGTGCTCGAGTTCAAGTGCATCGTCATCAAGATCGGCCGCTGCGATCGCGCCAAGGAGCGGATCTCTTGTATGTGCGCACTCGATCGTGTCGGACGATGATTCGACCACTTGGATTGGCGAAGAAGCACTCGTGCCGACAAGACGAATGGCGCTCGCCGCGTCGATCCCGAGCATCGATGCAATTCGAGCAACGTAACCCAACGTTGGAGTCTCTCGAAGTCCTTCGACGCTGCGAAGATCGATCCCGAGACTTCGTGCGATTCGAGATGGCACCTCCCCCGATGCCATCACAGCAAGATCGAAAAGCCGACGGGTGCGCCAGAGACTCACTTGCGTGGAGTCGGTGTCGGACGTGCCCCGCGGCAACTGCGCAAGCACTTCGCTCGACTTCCGGCCGAGACATCCATCATCTGGCGAATGATCCATCACCGACATACGGCGCAGGATGGCCTCAGAAGACCGTCAATCAAGCGTCACTTTGTCGGAATGACGTTCTTTCAGTCGAACGGCATCGCGCCAACAACGCGCAAAAACGTTCGGAGTGGGCAGCTTCGAATTTGCCGCGCAGGTTTCGCGTGCCCGCACCGAACACACGCGCGCCTGCTGCGTGATCTTGCCATCAGAAGCACTTCGAAACTCTGACAACAATCAATCAATGTCGTGTGTGTCGGGTGACATCACAAGGCATGCTCATCAACGCGTGTACATGAGTCGTCTCCGGTTGCGTGCTTCACTCAGTTCGCCGACGCTCGCGCCGAGGGCGTTTCATGCGATCTCTTTCGAAGCCCGGGCGTTACCACGGTCTGACAATCGCGCTGCTGTGAGACGGTGTTGATATGACGGGGATCTTGGATCTCCTCAACGCCTGCGGTGAACTCTGGGAGGGCGACACATGCGTGGCGTGAATCCAGTGCGGCGGTGCGGCAAAGCGCAGCGAACGGTTGGTGTGAAGCTTGCGCATGACGAAGCTCACGTGTGTCCACACTCGTGGTTGACAACGTCCGTCTGCTACAACGACATGCTGTGGGCACACGTTCCACCCGCGACCCTTGAAGGAATCGTGCCGTGTGCTCCGAGTTTCAACTGATCGGTACGACCCGTCGTTGCTGCTGACACAGCTCGCACGAGCGATTCGACTCATCCGTGCAACAGACTCCGGCACCGCCGACGTCGGCAGGGTCAATACGCGACACAGTCCTCGATCGCCCGCACGACGCGCGTGGCATCGGGCAGGTAGTCGAGCTCGAGCTTGTAGTACGGCATCGTGGTGTCGAAGCCGGCCACACGCTGGACGGGAGCCTCGAGCTGGAGGAAGCATCGCTCCATGATGCGCGCCGAGATCTCTGCGCCGAAGCCGCAGGTGAGCGGCGCCTCGTGGACGACCACGCAGCGGCCCGTCTTCTTCACGCTCGCCTCGATCGCGTCGATGTCGAACGGATAGATCGTGCGGAGGTCGATCAGCTCGATCGACTTGCCCGACCTTTCGATCGCCTGCATGCACTGGATGACGCTCGCGCCCCAGCTGACGATGGTGAGGTCGTTGCCTTCGCAGACCGTGCGCGCCTTGCCGATCGGCAGGGTGTACTCGTCCTCGGGGACCTCCTCGCGGAAGGCGCGGTAGATGCGCTTCGGCTCGAAGTAGAGGACGGGGTCTGGGTCGCGCAGCGCGGCGACCAGCAGGCCCTTCGCGTCGTAGGGCGAGCTCGGCATCACGACCTTGAGGCCCGGCGTGTGCGCGTAGATCGCCTCGGGCGAATCGCTGTGGAGCTCGGGCGCGTGGATGCCGCCACCGACCGGGATGCGGATCGTCATCGGCACTGTGAACGCGCCGCGGGTGCGGCTGCGCATGCGCGCTGCGTGCGAGCAGATCTGGTCGTAGGCGGGGCCGAGGAAGCCCTCGAACTGGATCTCGGGGACAGGGTGCAGGCCGCCCATCGCGAGGCCGATCGAGAGGCCGATGATGCCCGACTCGGCGAGCGGCGTGTCGAACACGCGCTTCTCGCCAAAGCGCTTCTGCAGGCCTTCGGTGACGCGGAACACGCCGCCGTTGACGCCGATGTCCTCGCCGAGAAGCACGATGTTCTCGTTCTTCTCCATCTCCTGGATGAGCGCGAGGTTGATGGCCTGGACAA
>JBILDS010000307.1:0-3042 GCA_044352505.1 Phycisphaerales bacterium | reverse complement strand
CGTACGTCCGAGCTGCCGCAACTCCTCCGACGTCAGCCGCTCTGGGCCGCCATCACAGAAGTGATCGGCGCGCCCGAGCGCAAGAATAAGTCCGCGTTCGATCAGGAGCGCCCGCAACCGCAACGCGATACGGAGATCCGTCTCAATCTGATCAAGCACCGAGCGCTCTGGCCACTTCGGCAGCGCGTCAATTGCCCGCGATGCGCGTCGCAGTAAGTAATGCATCGCAGCAGCGCGCGTTTCGTCTCGATCGCCGTGCGCCCGCGATTCGCGTACATGGATGCGGCGAATCTCACGCGCCGACAGAATCGCCTCGAGCAGATTTCCATCGCGCAGCCCAAGCGGCTGCAGTTTGCGCGCCGCGGGGGCGCTTGGAATGGTCTCATCCGCGCCGGGCAAATCGAAGGTCGGAAGGTCAACCCACGATGGTTGCACGCCCCGAAGTGACTCCGCGCGTCGCCGATCGACAAGCGCGCGCACAAACGACTCGCTCTTTCCGATTCGGGCGGCAATGCGGGACGGCTCGATGCACAAGCGCCACGCGCGCTCTACGAATGCAGCGGAACGCTCACCTGAACTGCGGCGGCGCACCACAGGACTTCCGATCTCGCGAAGGAAGAGAAGCCGCACGCCCTCATGGGAGCGGCCGTACTCCGCTGCAAGACGCTTCGCCGCGAGGTTGAGGGTGAGTCCCTGCTCCACCAACGCACGCCCCTCATCGAGGAGCCGACGTCGCTCGTCGGCATCGAAGCGTCGGAAACTCTGCGCGCGCTCGACAACCGTGCGATGACGCGACACGTATTGCGCGAGCACTTCGCGATAGATCGCCACGCGCGGTCGCCCCGCGTCATCGACGATCCAGTGCGCGCACAGCCCTGCGCGGCGCCACCGCTGCAGCGTCTTCGACGCAATCCCGAGTTCCTGCGCAAGCTCTTCCAGCGTTCCCGCGCCGCCAGGCCGCTCATGGCTTGCCAACGCGAGCCTCTCCGAGAGGTCGAGGACCAGGGTTGTGAGGTCGGCGACCAACTCGCGTCCCGATGCCACCTGCCCGCGGCTTGCCTGAACCGGTGCGCCAACAACCCGCGCCAGTGTTTCCGAAATCGCGTACTCCGCGCGAGGATCAATCGTGGGAATCAAGTCCTCGGCTGCCAACATCTGCCGCCGCACCGCGTCGAGCGTCGCGGTCGCAACCCATGCGGGCAGCAACTGGATCGACGTGAGTGCGTAGGTGGCGCGACGCGGCATGGTCGTTGGGTCGTCGGTGTTGGGGCGATCGAATGAACCTTCGGACTGCTACGCGCGGGGGCTCGGCCCCGAGCGAGAGCGAACCCATCCCGCGGTTGAGATTCTACTTGCATCCATCTACGCATCGAATCCACCCGGTTCCGCAGGAACTTCGGGCGGTTCGGACAAATTGGCTCAGAACGACCGGGAACCGTCCCCGCTCAGCCAACCGCGACGCTCGCCCGGGTTCCGGTCAACTCAGCGACCTGCGGTCCAACCACCTCAATCGTGCAGCTCGGCTCGACCGAGCCGACGGAAACCGTCCTCAGAACCCGAGGATTCAGCCGGGTCAGCACCTCGTGGGGGATCATCCCGGCGCGGCTTGCCAAACTCGGGAGGTACGCGGCAGACTCCGGGTCGCGCGAGATCAGCTCGACTTCGCACCCCACCAGCGCCTGTTGATCGCCCTCGACCACATCGGTGACATCGACCGTGATCTGATCCATGTTCACCGCGCCCACAATCGGCGCCTCAACCACCCCACCGGCAGGTGCCTGCAGACGAACGCGCAGTGCGCCTTCGATCCCGCCCACGCGGGCAACGGGGTAGCCATCGGCGTAGCCCACCGGTACCAGCGCAATGCTTGATTCGCGCGATGCTGTCCAGCGTGCGCCATAGCCAACCGGCTCACCAGCTCGGATGCGCTTCACCTGAACGATGCGACTCGCCCAACGCACGACGGGGCGAAGATCACCTGCAGCGAGAATCGCGCCCGCGGCGTCGAGCTCCTCAAGCCCATACCCGAGCCATGCAAGACCGAACCGCACCATGCCGCGGTGGTAGCGCGTGCTGCGCGCAAGCGCATAGGTGCTCGCGACGTGCTCAACCACGTCTGGTGGCATGAAACGTCGGCCGGCAACAAGAACCGAATCGAACAGATCCAACTGCCGCGCCGTCACTGCTGCGTCGGAGCGTGCGTGCGAGAAGTGCGCAAAAACGCCGCGCAACGCCAATCGACGGCTCTCAGAGAGGAGACGCAGCATGCGCACAGCCTCGTCGGGCCGTGCACCGCCTCGGCTCATTCCCACGTCAACCTCAAGATGCACCGGAAGCGTGACGCCCAACGATTCCGCACACGCTTCGAGCGCGCGTACATACGACTCATCGTGAACGACCACGTGCAACTGTCCGCCGAGGGTGAGGCGCACGAGCTCGTCTTCGCGCGCGATGTCGCACACGGGCATGAGCACCAGAATCGGCACCGCGCCATTCACGGCTGCGGCGGTCTCCATCGCCTGGCGAAGCGAGTAGACCGCCAACATTTCAGCGCCGGCCGCAACCAAACGCCGCGCCACGCGCGCAACCCCGAGTCCGTAGGCGTCGGCCTTCACAATGGGGCACAGCGCGCACGAGTCGCCCACCACGCGCCGGATGACCGACATGTTGTGGTCGATCGCGGAAAGGTCGATGTCGATCGTGCTCGTGTCCTGCATGGCGTCGTGCCTCCCTCCGGGCAACTGCGATACGCGCAGCACCTCAGAACCATCCGACAGGCCTCGGTCCAACCGGTCCGCAGGGCAATCGCAACGCGATGAACCCGCTTCCTGTCGCGAAACGCGCGTCTACCCTCCTGGCAGGCGCCGTCCACGACCGTATTTGTATCGACTTCCCAAACCCTCTACCATCAACGCTCGCAACGAACACCGCGGAATCGATCCGCATCTGGCAGAAAGCGTTCATGGCTCAGCCCCCCACCGCAAACACCTCCCCCGCGTCTAGCACGTCCGCGACCCACTCGCCCGAAACCTTTGTCACCGA
>JBILDS010000107.1:0-10740 GCA_044352505.1 Phycisphaerales bacterium | reverse complement strand
CCGGCGGCATCCCCGTCGGACGCCCGAGAGGCCAAACCGCACACGCAACCAAGATCCGTAGACCCCAGACTTCAGGGAGACCCAAACCATGGCAGACACCAAGCACTACGACCTCATCGTCATCGGCGGCGGCCCCGGCGGCTATGTCGGCGCGATCCGCGCGGCGCAGATGGGCCTGAAGGTCTGCTGCATCGAGCGCAACAAGCTCGGCGGCGTCTGCCTCAACTGGGGCTGCATCCCGACCAAGGCGCTCCTGCACAACGCGGAGCTCTACATGGAGGCGATCCGCCACGGCAAGGACTGGGGCTTCGACATCGCCGAGGGCGGCGTGAAGGTCGACTGGGCGAAGGTCATCGGCCGCTCGCGCTCGATCACGGGCACGCTCAACAACGGGATCGCCTTCCTCTTCAAGAAGAACAAGATCGACCATGTCGAGGGCCACGCGAAGGTGCTCAGCGGCAAGACGAGCTCGGGCCCCTGCCGCGTGCAGGTGACGAAGGCCGACGCCGACTACTACCACGGCTCGGGCGGCGCCGAGAAGGTCGCCGAGATCACAGCCGACCGCGTGATGATCGCGACGGGCGCCGCGCCGAACGAGCTTCCGTTCGCGAAGTCCGATGGCAAGACGATCCTCTCGAGCTTCGACGCGCTCACCATCCCGAAGCAGCCGAAGTCGATGGTCATCATCGGCTCTGGCGCGATCGGCATGGAGTTCGCGTACTTCTTCAACGCGTTCGGCACCAAGGTCACGGTCGTCGAGATGCTCGACCGGATCCTGCCGAACGAGGACGAGGACATCTCGGCCGCCGCGTTGCGCGCGTTCACGAAGCAGGGCATGGAGTTCAAGGTCGGCACGATGACGACCGCGATCGACAAGACGGCGTCGGGCGTGAAGGTCACGCTCGCGCAGGCCGCCGACAAGACGAAGACCGAGTCGATCGAGGCCGAATGCGTCCTCGTCGCCATCGGCGTCAAGGCGCGCTACGAGGGCCTCTTCGACGAGAAGCTCGGCCTCAAGATCGAGAAGAACCACATCTGGACCGACTACAAGGACAAGAAGGAGCCGACCTACCAGACCTCGGTTCCCGGCGTCTACGCAGTCGGCGACTGTATCGGCGCGCCGTGGCTTGCCCACATCGCGAGCGAAGAGGCCGCAGCGTGCGTCGAGCGCTTCATGGGCCACCACACGCTCGGCGTCGACTACTCGTCGATCCCCGGCTGCACCTACTGCAACCCGCAGATCGCGTCGGTCGGCATGACGGAGAAGCAGGCCAAGGAGAAGGGCCTCAAGTACAAGGTCGGCAAGTACGCCTTCAAGGGCCACGGCAAGGCGATCGCCGTCGGCGCGACCGAGGGCCTCGTGAAGATCATCGTGAGCGAGCCGTACGGCGAGATCCTCGGCGCGCACATCATCGGCGAGGACGCAAGCGAGCTGATCGGCGAGATGGGCCTCGCCCGCCGCGTCGAGGCGACGATCGAGGACATCATCTCGACCGTGCACGCCCACCCGACCATGCACGAGGCGCTGCACGAGGCCGCGCTTGCGACCGAAGGCCGCGCGGTGCACGCATGAGTGCGCACGGCGCATTGGTGATGCGAGAGTGACGCGAGAGTGACACCAACCGTGCGGCGTTCTCACGAGGCGAGCGCAGAGTTTCGATAGCTCGGATCTTCGCTTACTTCGCGTACGACAAGCGGCGCAAGCCACGGCGGAAGTTCTACGCGCTGGGTGGCGTTCGAGAGTTCAACCTCGACCATCACAAGCGCACGGCCATCGATCTCGACGCCTCGGAATTCGTCAATCTCCCACACAAGTTCACCTTCGCGCACGCGGTGACGCGTTTTGGCAATGCGCCGACCGAGCGTGCGCGGCCACGCTGCGTCGAACTCTGCGCGCGTGATCTCGCGCTCAATCTCTTCGCGCACCACACCTGCGCCGCGCTTCACGGTGTGGAAAAAGCGCTCCGTATCCGACGGCTCAATGACCCTGCGGATACGCCCTTCTGGAAACCCGAGTTTGGCGAGTTCCGCTTCACCCGCGACAACAGGCGCGAGATAGCCCTGTTCGATCCTCCAGATTTCGGCTCCAGCGGGAATCGACGGCATTGCACGCAGCACCCAGACTCGCTCAATCTCGCAGCAACCCTTTGTGCTCGCGCGATCCGCGAAGTGGTCACTCGTAGAGTCGGTCATGCCGCGCCCCACTGCGCCACCAGATTCGCCAACGCGTGTTTGAGATTTACGTTTGAGCGCACGGAACGCTCGAGCTCCACGATGCACTCAACTCGCGCCGTCGCCTGCAGCACGCGCGCCGCATCGCCCGCATTCGCAGCGGCCGCCAACTCCCTGCGCAACCGCGACGCCAACGTGAGCAGCGCGCAACGCGTGCCAAGCCGATTGGCCGACTCCTTCGATGCCTTCGGGTTCTCCTTGACGACGTGCTCTGCGAAATCATTCACAAGTTCGGAAAGGCGATCTGCCAACGACGCATCA
Organism: Phycisphaerales bacterium; assembly: GCA_044352505.1. GTDB lineage: Bacteria > Planctomycetota > Phycisphaerae > Phycisphaerales > SM1A02 > QWPT01. Next base: position 8,247 of record JBILDS010000107.1, on the reverse strand, counting down.
AACGCGCCGTGTTCAACGCGCTCAAAGCGCGGCAGCAATTCTTCACTCCACGCGCGAAGCCCTCGCGTGTGCGCAAGTTGTGCAGTGCCAGGCGAACCCTCACTGAACTCCGCAAGCCACGCGCGATCATCGGCACCAACCGCAAAGCGATCGAACCACGCGCGCATCGAATCGCTGTCAAGCGCGCGAAACGCAGCGCGTTGGCAGCGACTGCGAATTGTTGGCAACAAACGCTCTTCCTGCGTGGTCACAAGAAAGATGTAGGTTCCCGGAGGCGGTTCCTCGAGCGTTTTGAGAAGCGCGTTCTGACCGTACAGATCAAGCAACTCTGCCTCGTCGATGATGAACGCTTTGTTGTGCCCGAAGTATGCGGTGCGCCACACCGGCGAGTCGAAGTTCTTGCCGTCGCCCACAGTGCCGCCGATCATCAACTCGCGCAGAAGATCGAGCGGAATGTTCGTCTGCTTTCGCTCGCGCAGCTCCTTCATGGAGCTGTCGTCGGCGCGCTCTTTCGCAATGATGTGCAAATCGGGGTGTGAGCCAGCGTCGATGAGTTCGGCGGTGCGTGAGTCGCGGGGCGCCTTGAATGCCGCAAGATGCGCATCGGTTGTATCGGGGTCGAGCAAGAGCCGCGCGCACTCAAGCGCGACCGTGCGCTTTCCAACGCCTTGCGGCCCGTGCAAAATCCACGCGTGGTGCATGTGGCCGGATCGAATCGCGTGCACGAGTTGCGCGACGGCGGCATCTTGCCCAAACACCACCGGCCCCTCATGGTGAACCGGCTTGGCTCGCGCCTCGGGTGGCTGCTCGCCTGCGCGCGCGCGAGGCGTCTTCGGCGCCTTCGAGGCAGTTGGAGATGCGGCGCGCTTTGCCATGGGGCGGATCGTACGGGGGGAGTCGTTCAGAACGTCGGCACTTCAACGAGTCGCGGCGTTTGCGCTTTCATGCGACCCTTCGGATTGGTGCGGTCAACTGGAAGCAGCACGGGTTCGCCATTCGTCAGATGCGCCGGAAACTGACGCATGAGATCCTCAACTTCCGGCGACATCAAGGTCGAGCGCGAGTCGTAGGCGCTGCGATTGAAGTGGCCGACCGTCACGATGCTCGTCTCGCTGTCGTCGTCGTGATAGAACCACGCTTCGTACCCTTTCGAGCGCAGCTCAGCGCAGTAGCGCTCCGCGGCTGTGCGCATGGGTTCGTACTTCGTCTTCGCGTCGCCGAAGGTCGACCACGCACCGACCTGGAGCGTGTAGAGCGGCCGAACGTTCGGGAACTTTGCGCGAAGGCTGCGCAGGCTGTGGGGCTTCGTGAGTGCCGAACTGTCTTCGGCCGACGTGCGCAGCAGCATCGCGCCAGCAAACGGCTTCCGGCCGTTGCGCTCGATCGACTTCACGCGCTTCAACTCGGTCTGCGCGGCTTTGTCTTCCGGTCCCGTGAAGCGCCCCACCACAATTGCTGAGCCGTTGCCAACCCGGCGCACCTGTGCGGTCGCGATCTCTGGAAACTCGCGCACCAACTGGCTGCGAAACGCGTTCGCGCGCTCCGCGTGACCCGCTTCAGAGAACGTTGCCAACATCACGGACCATCGTCCGCGCTCCGACTCGGCGCTTGCTTGCGTGGGCTGAGACGCCGACGCCGCAGTCGAGCGTGCCCCGCGCGCACCGCCGCCGGTTCCGCTCGACGCAAGTCCATCCGAGACGACCTCGTCGGCCGGATCCATGAGTTCGAGTTGCCCGCTCCGCGCCGAGTCGTCGCGTTTGGCATTCGCGCCGTCGGTTGACTTCACGCCGTCGTTGCACGCAACGAGCAACATCGCGGCAAGCACGCAGACTCCAAGCCTCGCGGCTCTGCCCACGCGCATTCGCGCGCACTGCGCCGGTCGCTGCGCCTCGCTCGACAAACGGGATGCCTGTTTCATGAGGCACAGGATGCCGACTTTGCGACGATTCTGCGCGTGGTGGCGCATCGACTGCGCGCGCTGGTTCGAAACAGAGCAATAATCAAACTGCGATTGCGTCAGGAACATTGGTTTTACCGGTCGCATTTTGCGGCTCAAATCTTCCGGCGATTTTTGGAAAGGCTTGAGTGCGCAAGTGCCTTTGTGGAAGGTGTTTAGTGGAAAGTTCGATCTGGAGCAACTGTTCAAGTCGTGTGGATTGTTCGGTCGATGATGGTGTGGGCAGGATGCAAGCTCGGAATCGCGTGGATCGAGCTTGAAACCCACAGACCCGAACCAGGATGGTTTGGCCATGTAAGGGAAGGGTACGGCCGATGGATTCGCCGCACCCGTCCCAAGGAGTATCGCAATGCCTGATATTGGCAATCTCGGAAACCTCAGTTCGTCCATCGCCGCCGGCTATGCCGCCAGCGTTCGACCAACTGGCGATGCGGCCGCTCGCCGCCAGCTCGACCAAGCCGCTTCCACGCCCTCTCGCTCAGGGGATCGCGTTGAAGTGTCGGAAGTCGCGCGATGGCTTGAGGAGATGAACCGTCTCCCAGCGATTCGCGAGGACAAGGTCGCAGCCGCGAAGGCAGCGATCGCAAACGGAACGCTCGACACCGACGAAAAACTCGCCGTTGCCGTGCGCCGCATGATCGACGACGTGGCCTGACGCACGTCGCCAATCAATCGTTCCAAAGCGCAGAACCAAAGCCCCGCCGACCCAATCGGCGGGGTTTTTGCATGCAAAAGGCGCGCGGGGCATCGGACTCAATGTCCCGTACGATGGCGCCCATGCCGCTTGTCCGCGTTTCTGCGCTTCTTGCGCTCACCGTCGTCGGCCTCTCGCACGCGCAGCAAGCTCCGGTGAACGGAATGCGCCCAAGTAACCCAGCGCGCCACGCGCTTGTGGGTGGAACGGTGATCGTGGCTCCGGGCGAAACGCTTGAGCAAGCCACGGTGCTCGTCAAAGACGGCGTGATCGAGGCCGTCGGCGCCGATGTGGTCGCGCCCGACGGCTACAGAGTCTTCGATGTGCGCGGCAAGACGCTTGTGGCTGCATTCATCGAAACCGCGCTGGTCAGCGACTCAAGCGATGTGCAGGTCACCGTGCTCAAGGCACCGGGCGCGCACTGGAACCAATACGTCACCCCAGAAGTGCGCGCAGCCGACATCACGCTGTCCGATGTTGCGGTCGACGCGCTGCGTGCGCAAGGTTTCGCGATTGCGCGCGTGCTGCCGTCGTCCGGCGTCTTCCGAGGTTCAAGCGACACGCGCATACTCATGCGTGCGAATGAGCGCATGCCGTCGCGACGCGGTGACGCGTGGCGCTCGGCGGACGGCACCGAACATGCTCTCGCCGCGCGAACCGTGCAGTTTGTCGGGCCGCGCAGCGTGGATTGGAGCGCGATCTTCGGCCAACAGCCACCAGGAACGCCGCCGGCGCCCGCTGCGATGCGCACCTTTGAGAGTGAGAACCGATTTCCCTCGAGCCTGATGGGGTCCTACGCGCTCTTGCGTCAAACCTTCATGGACGCCCATTGGCGCGCCGCGTGCCGCTCGGCGACGCCCACGCAGATTCCGCTTGAAAACCTCAACGCGTTCGACGCGCTTCTTCCACTTGTGGATGGGAAGCAGGGTCTCCTTGTCGACGCGAGCGACGAACTTGAGGTTGAGCGCCTGGTGCGACTTGCGCGAATCGAAATGCCGAACGCACCGATTGCGGTGCTCGGAAGCGGCTTCGAATTCCGAGCCGAAGCGAAGCTTGCAACGCTGCTCAGCAATGTTGGCGCCTCGCTGATTGTGCCCATCGACTTTCCGCAGGCGCCCGACTTGGTGTCGCCGATGGCTGCCGACACGATTTCGCTGCGCGACCTCATGACGTGGCGCTACGCGCCCACGAACCCGAAGCGCTTCGTGGCCAACGGCGGAGACATTGCGATCACCACCCACCGCATGCAAGACAAAAGCGCGTTCCGCAAGCGACTTGCCGACGCGATCGCGCATGGACTCACCAAAGACGAAGCACTTGCAGCACTGACCACAACGCCCGCGCGGCAGTTGGGAATCGAAACGCGCGTCGGCACGATTGCGGCTGGAAAGCTTGCGAACATCATCGTTGCGGCGGGCGACCCCTTCGACGCTGAGACGAAGTTCGAAGGGCTCTTCGTGGCTGGCGCGCCGGTGACGATGCTGCCTGAGGCGCCCGTGCTCGCTGAAGGAACATTCTCTGTGGTGGCCGTTGATCCAACGCCCAAACCACTCGCGAAGGATCTCACGATCTCGATCGATCCAAAGAAGGGGTCGATCAAGGCGTCGTGGGCGCCAGAAGCAAACGCCCGCGCAGAGGGCCAAGATGACGGCGCGAACACAGACGCTGCAGCTCCTGAGGTGCCAAGTACGGACGCGCCCGAGCGTGCCAAGCCGAAGTCCGAAAGCGCCACTGCGAAGCGCGCGAGCGTATCGATCGATGGTCGCGGCAGTGGCATGTTCGACGGCGCACCGTTTGGTTTCGAAGGCGAGGTTCGGATCTCGTTTGCCGGAACCGGCGATCGCGCCACCATGACCCTCGATGACGCCAACGGTGCTCGCGCGGTCTTCACACTCACCCGCATCGCGGCCCAGGATGAGAACGACAAGAACGCTCAGAACGACAAGAGCGACGAGAACGACAAGAACGCTGAAAAAGAGAACGCCGAGAAAAAGAACGACCGTTCTGAGCAGGAGAAAGCGGAACGTCTCGACCTCTGGAAGAATCAATTGCCGTATCCCTTCGGCGAGCACGGCCTCACGTCGCAACCTGTTGCGGGGAAAGCAATCGTGAAGGGCGCCACCATTTGGACGCTCGGAGAGCAAGGCACGCTGCGCGACGCCGACATGCTCATTGAAGCCGGGAAGATCGTTGCAATCGGCCAGAATCTTGATGTACCTGCCGATGCCACGCTGATCGACGGGCGCGGCATGCACGTCACGCCCGGGCTCATCGACTGCCACAGCCACACGGGCATCTCGGGCGGCGTGAACGAAGGTTCGCAAGCGTCAACATCCGAAGTGTGGATCGGTGATGTGATCGATCCAACCGATATCAATTGGTACCGCCAACTTGCGGGCGGACTCACTGCCGCCAATCAACTGCACGGCTCTGCGAATCCGATCGGTGGCCGAAACTCGGTGGTGAAGCTGCGATGGGGCGAAGACATCGATGGATTCCGCTTCAAGGAAGCGCCCCCCGGAATCAAGTTTGCGCTTGGCGAGAACGTGGTGCGCAGCCGCTCGCGCTATCCGAACACGCGCATGGGCGTCGCAACGTTTCTCGAGGACGCCTTCCGCACGGCAGAGGCGTATCGCGCTCGACAAAGGGAATATGCCGCTGCGGGTGCGGCCGCGGGCGCGATGCCACCGCGCATCGATCTCGATCTCGAAGCGATCGCGGAGATTCTTGAGGGAACGCGACTCGTGCATTGCCACAGCTATCGCCAAGACGAGATCCTCATGCTCCTTGATCTTGCGGAGCGCTTCGGCTTCCGCGTTGCCACGCTGCAGCATGTGCTTGAGGGCTTCAAGGTTGCACCAGAGATCGCACGCCATGGCGCGGGCGCGTCGAGCTTTAGCGATTGGTGGGCGTACAAGATCGAAGTGATGGATGCGATTCCTTGGAATGGCGCCATGTTGCACTCTGCGGGTGTGCTCGTGAGTTTCAACAGCGACTCCAACGAATTGGCGCGGCGCATGAACATGGAAGCCGCGAAGGGCGTGCGCTACGGCAATCTCTCACCGGAAGAAGCGCTCAAACTTGTCACGCTGAATCCTGCGAAGCAATTGCGCATTGATGCGCACACCGGCTCGCTTGAGGTCGGAAAGGATGCAGACTTTGCGGTGTGGAACGGTGATCCGCTGAGTTCATTCACCCGATGCGAGGAAACGTGGGTCGACGGCGTGCGGCGCTATGCACGCATTGCCGATGAGGTCGCTGCAAGCGAGGTCGCGCGCGCACGGGCCGCGCTGATTGCGAAGGCCACAGCCTCGCCATCCGCACGCGACGCTGGCTCGGCGGGAACGGGCGAAAGTGGCCGAGGGCGACGCGGGCGCCCGAACTCGCTCATGGATCGCATGCTTGAGGATCGCGAGAACACAATCTGGCTGCGAATCGCCCGCGGCCTCGAGCCCATTCCCTCTCGGCAAGGTGATTGTGGTTGCGGCCCACTGCAGACAAACACGGCAGCGACAGTGCCGGTGATGGAGGTGTACCAATGAATCACGTCACACACTCGACTCTTTGTCTCGGTTCAATCGCCTGCTCATTTGTCGCCGCTTCAATCGGAACGTCGCTCTCTGCCTTCGCGCAGAGTGATGTTGTTCCCGCGTTGCCGCAATCGCGACCGGTTGTCATTGTGCATGCCGTCGTCCACACCGCCACCATCGACACTCCCATCATCGAGGACGGTCACGTGCTCTTCGACGGCGGTCGCATCGTGTCAGTCGGGCCGGGCGTGCCTTCGCTTCCGCCCAACTGCGAAATCGTCGATGCCCAGGGAATGCATGTTTCTCCGGGTTTTTGTGCGTTTCCAACCACACTCGGTCTGGTGGAAACGCTCTCTGTTGAAACCACCGACGATCGTCGCGAGTTTGGTGAGTTCCGCCCTGAAGCGGTACCTGCGCTTGCACTGAACCCCGACAGCGATCTGCTGACTGTGTCGCGCGCTGCGGGAATTCTGCTCGCCGTGAGTGCGCCAGAGGGAGGCATCATTGGTGGAAGCTTGTCTGCGATTCGCCTTGATGGATGGACACCCGCGGATATGACGATCGATCCCACGATCGGCGTGACGGTGACGTGGCCTGTGATTGAGCCGACGCGCGTGCTGGTATCGCGCCGCTCGCCCGAGGAGCAGAAGCGCCGTGCACTGGAAGATCTCGAGCGCATCGGTCGTTTCGTGGACGAGATGCGTGCAATCGTTGCCGTGCGCGCCGCAGATCCAACCATCGACCACGACCTTCGCGCCGAAGCGATGCGTGACGTCTTGGCTGGCAAAGACCCGCTCTTTGTTGAAGTTGGAAGTGCTTCGCAGATTGAAAGTGCGGTGGCGTGGACTAAGGCTCGTGGCTTGCGCGCGGTGGTCATCGGCGCCGAGGGTGTCGAAGAGGCGATTCCGTTTCTGAAGGCTGAAGGGGTCCCCGTGATCGTGCGGGGTGTCCATCGGCTTCCCGGCACACGCCACGCGGCCACGGACAGTGCGTACACGCTTCCCAAGAAACTCGCAGATGCGGGAATCCTCTTCTCAATCACCACCGGTGACGAACCCGCGCACGAGCGAAACCTGCCGCACCACGCTGCAACCGCGGCCGCGTTCGGACTTGATCGGAATGCTGCGCTCCGTTCGGTGACGGCCGATCCGTGTCGTATCGCCGGTATCGAATCGCGCTATGGAACCATCTCGCCACTCAAGAGCGCAACCATCATCATGACGCGCGGGCATCCGCTTGAGATCACAAGCGATGTTGCCGCTGCATGGATCGACGGTCGATCAATTGATCTCACGTCGCACCAGAGCCAGATGAAGGCGAAGTACGAACAAAAGCCAGGTTTGAACGCGAAGCCGAACGCGCGATGACGCGCGCACCGCGCCGCATCACCACGCCAGCGTCGAGGCTGTCGCGATGGTTGTGCCCGAGGGCTCATGCAACGTCACGCGGATCGTCATCTTCGCACCCCGCTCTGGCTTGGTGTTCCAGTTTGGGTCAAGGCGCAGCACGTACTGCTCGAGCGTACTGTCAAAGTGGCGCGCAGCTTCCTCAAGCGTGCGCAGGTGGAAGTTGAAACTTTGGATCGCCGGCGACGCACCGGGCACCTCAAGCTCGACGCGCACGGTGCCGCCGAGAACGGCGGAACGACCGGAGGCGTCAAATCCATCGATGCGGAGGTCGATCACCGTGGCGGCATCTGCTGCACGAACCACGCGTGAGAGTCGCGACACATCAATGCGGACTGCGGTGCTCGGAGCCGTCACGGAGATCGGGGCGGCGGGAAGATCTGGTCGCGGTGCAAGTTCCGAACTCTCGCGGCTTGGGAGTGCAGGGCGCGCGGATGCCGCATCGGGTTGGGGCTCTCGGCAACCGACAAGCGCGAGGGATATCGCGAGCGTTGCCGCGGGGAGTGCCTCGCGGATCATCCCACCGCACATGCGCGCCGCCCGCAGTGGGCGAAACGATCGATCTCCGGGTGCTGCGTCGGCCGGGGCGTCCTGCATGGCAACAGCCTACGCGACCGGCCGAGATCGCGATCAACCGCACGACAATGCCGTGCCGTGCCG
>JBILDS010000306.1:0-3074 GCA_044352505.1 Phycisphaerales bacterium | reverse complement strand
CCCGAAGGCATGTTCGGCCTGCTCGGCCCGAACGGCGCGGGCAAGTCGACCTTCATGAACATCGTCGCGGGGCTCATCGAGCCGACCGCAGGCAAGGTGTATCTCGACGGCGTCGATGTCGTCGAGAAGCCGCGCTACATGCGCGAGCGCCTCGGGTATCTCCCGCAGGACTTCGGCTTCTACCCGGATCTCACCGGCCGCGCGATGCTCGAGTTCCTGCTGAAGATGAAGGGCGTCACGGGCCCGAACGGGCGGCGCGCGCTTGCCGACGATCTCCTCGAGCGCGTCAACCTCACGAGCGCCGCGAAGCGCAAGGTCGGCGGTTACTCCGGCGGCATGCGCCAGCGCCTCGGACTCGCGCAGGCGATCGCAGGAAATCCGCGCGTCCTCATCGTCGATGAGCCGACAGCGGGCCTCGACCCCGAGGAGCGCCAGCGGTTCTATCGCCTGCTCTCGGAGATGAGCTCGGGCCGCGTCGTCCTCCTCTCGACGCACATCGTCGACGATGTCTCGACGCTGTGCCCGCGGCTCGCGGTCATCCGCGCGGGCGAGGTCGTCGCAGACACCACGCCCGCCGCCGCGCGCGGCGCGGTCGACGGCTTCATCTACGAGGGCTTCGTTGCCGATCCCGATCTGCCCGCGTTCGCGAAGGAGCATCGCGTGATCAGCGCCGTGCTCAACGAGGGTCGCAACAACCGCGTGCGCGTCTTCGTCGCGCCTGGCCGCGTGCCGCCCACGGGCTTCGCGCGGAGCACGGGCACGCTCGAGGACGCCTATCTCGTCCTCATGCGTTGCCCGAGCGATGAGATTCCGTCCGCGTTGGCGCGCACTGCAGCGCCTGCGCTTGCCGGAGGTGCAGCGTGATCGCACGGTTCCTCGCGTTTCCGATTCTCGAACTGAAGAACAGTTGGAAGCGGCCGCTCCACATCATCATGCTCGTTGTGTTCGCGCTGATGTCGCTCGGCTTCGTGGCCGGCGGCGTGCAGGTGAGCACGGGCAGCGCCGACACAGGTGGCGCGAAGACCGCGATCAACTCCGCGTTCAACCTCGCCTTCTCCGACATCCTGACCTTCGCGCTCATCCTGCCGTTCTTCGTCGCCGTGATCTGCGGCATGCCTGTCCTCGGCGACTTCGACCGCCGCATCAACCGCTTGATCCTCGCCACGCCCATCTCGCATGTCGGCTACGCGTTCTCGCGCTTCGCGGCCGCGCTCGCCGTGATCGCGCTGGTGCTCGCGCTCTGGCTCGTGCTTCAGATCGGAATCTACGAGCTCTATCCGCTCGACCCGAACTCGCGCGTCCGCGGCGACTTCAACCTCTGGCACTACATCGCGCCGCTTCTCGTCATCACGCTGCCGCTCACCGTGTTCATCGGCGGCGTCTCGATGTGGCTCGGTGCGCGCGTGCGGCAGCCCGTGCTTGTGTTCGCGCTTCCGGTCGTCGTCGTCATCTCCGGGATCTTCTTCGTCTGGAGCTTCAATCCCCAGTGGCTCCCGCTGTCGGTGAACAAGCTCATGCAGTACGCAGACCCGACGGGCGTGCGCTGGATGCTGCGCACCTTCGTCGACGAAGACCGCGGCGTGGCGTTCTACAACACAGCGCAGTTCGCGCCCCAAGCCGCGTTCCTCCTGAGCCGTCTCGCGCTCGTCGCAGTCGGCCTCTTCGCGGTGTGGGCGACGGGGCGTCGCCTCGCGCGCACCGAGCATGACGATCTCCGCGTCGGTGACCCGCGAGCGCTGCTGGCACAGGCGGGTGCGAATGCGTCGCGTGCGGGCGAGACAGAGCACGCCGCGATCGCAGCGCGCGGTCGGCCGCTCGACTGCACCGTGCGTGCGCCGGGCTTCGTGGGCGCCACCTGGCATGTGCTGCGCGCCGAGACGCGCGCACTGCTCCGCTCGCCGGGCGTCTGGCTCTTCGGCCCGATCATCCTGCTCCAGTCGTGGGGCGCGACGGCGTTCCGCGAGGGCCCGTTCGACACAGAGGCGCTCGTCACCACGGGTTCCGCGGCTGCGGGCGTCTTCAACACGCTCACGCTTCTGCTCTGCTTCCTGATCCTCTTCTACACGGTCGAGAGCCTCGTACGCGAAGAGCGCTGCGGCCTCAGCGGCATCTTCCGCGCCTCGCCCGTGCCGACGGCGTCGGTGCTTGCGGGCAAGGTGCTCGCGAATGCGGCGATGGCGCTCGTCATCATCGTGTGCGCGTCGCTTGCGATCGCGATGGTGCTCGGCAAGCAGTACTTCGACACGCGCATCGAGATCGACTTTGAGGTGCCCGTCCTCTTCCTCATTCTCGGCGTGCTGCTCGCGCCGACTCTCGTCCTCTGGGGCGCGTTCGTCTCGTTCCTCTACGCGCTCCTGCGCAACCGCTTCGTCGTGTACGGCGTCGCGCTCGGCGCGCTGATCGCCACAGGTTTCGCCACGCAGTTCGGCTACCTGAACTGGGTCACCAAATGGCACATGTGGAGCAGCATCCAGTGGAGCGAGCTCGACCGGCTCGCCTTCATGTGGCCTGCGATCGCGACGAACCGAGTGCTCATGCTCTCGCTCGCCGTGTTCTTCATCGTGGCGACGCTCCAGCTCTGGCCGCGGAGGCTGCCGGACATCCGCGCGGTCGCCGACAACCTGAAGCCGTGGCCGCTGTTCCGGGCGTCGCTCGTGCCCGTGCTCGCCGCGATCCCCGTGCTTGTCATCGGCACCTACGCAGGCCTCGCCGTGCGCTCGGGCTACGAAGGTGCGCCGCAGCGCGACGCGCAGAAGGCCTACTGGAAGCGCAACTCGCAGACATGGGAAGGTGCACCGTCGCCCGCGCTCGACAAGGTCGACGGCGAGGTGAAGCTCTATCCCGAGACGCGTTCGCTCGAGGTTTCCGCGACCTATGTGCTGCGGAACCCGCACCTCAAGCCGATGGCCGAGGTGCCGATCACGGTCGGCTCGCACTTCGAGGCGAGCGACTGGACCGTTGACGGCGTGGCGACCGACCCGGAGAAGCGCGACCAGCCGCTGCCTGCGATCGAGAACCGCAGCGGGCTCTATGTGGTGATTCCCGCGAAGCCGCTCGCGCGCAACGAGACCGTC
>JBILDS010000106.1:0-10758 GCA_044352505.1 Phycisphaerales bacterium | reverse complement strand
TCCTCGCGACGCCTGGGCTCGTGTTCGAGCTCGCGCTGAAGCGCGACGCGCGGTCGCCGTTCACGCCCGACGATGAGGTGCAGAGGGCCGCGAAGCTCGCCGAGAAGCAGAAGAGCGAGGTAGTGAAGGACGGCAAGGACGCGAAGGATGAGAAGGATGAGAAGAGCGAGAAGAACGACGCCGCGCCAGCCAGCGACAAGACGCCCCCCGCGAAGGTCGAGATCGATCTCGACGGCCTCGCCGCGCGCATCGAGCAGCTGCCCGTGAAGCCGATGAACTTCGCCAATGGTCCACTTCTCGCCACCGACGACGCGCTCTTCTGGATGAGCTTCGATCCGGTCGGCGGCGACGAGGATGGCCCGGGCGCGGGCACGCTCATGGCGCTCGCGATCGGCAACGAGAAGCCAGAGCCGGTCGAGGTCGCATCGGGCGTGCGCAGCGCAGAGCTTTCTGCGGACGGCAAGCGCCTGCTCCTGCAAATGCCAGCGGGGCCGAAGTCGTCGCAGTGGTTCGTCATCGCCGCGAAGCCCGCAAAAGCGACGCTCGAGAAGCCCGTCGATCTCGGCGGCATCGCGCTTTCGGTCACGCCAACCGACGAGTGGCGCCAGATCATGGTCGACTCGTGGCGAATGCTGCGCGACTACTTCTACGACCGCGACATGCACGGCGCCGACTGGAAGGCCGTGCGCGCGAAGTACGAGCCGTGGATCGCGCGCGTCCGCAGCCGCGAGGAACTGAACGATGTCTTCCAGGAGATGACCGGCGAGCTTTCGGCGCTGCACCACTTCGTGCGCGGCGGAGACCTGCGCGAAGGCAACGACCGCATCGCGATCGCCTCGCTCGGCGCCGATCTTGCGCGCGACGAGGCCGCGGGCGGCTGGCGCGTCACGGCCATTCCGACGAGCGACCCCGACGAGCCGACGATGCGCTCGCCGCTTGCTGCGCCGACGGCGCGCATCGCGGTCGGCGATGTGATCCGCGCGATCGACGGCGTGCCGACGCTCTCGGTGCCGCATCCTGCGGAGCTGCTCCGCAACAAGGCGGGTCGGCAGGTGCTGCTGAGCGTCGTCGCGAAGGGCGCGACCGACGCGCGCGACGCGATCGTGCGTCCGTTGAGCGCGGCCGACGACACCGAGCTGCGCTACCGCAGCTGGGAAGTCACGCGCCGCATGCGCGTCGAGGACGCCGGCAAGAGTGACATCGGCTACATCCACCTCAGCGCGATGGGCGGCGAGAACTTCGAGCAGTTCGCGCGCGACTTCTATCCCGTCTTCGCGCGCCAGGGCCTCATCATCGATGTCCGCGGCAACAAGGGCGGCAACATCGACAGCTGGGTGCTGAGCCGCCTGATGCGCAAGGCGTGGATGTACTGGAACCAGCACGCCGGCCGCGCGCCGAGCTGGAACATGCAGTACGCCTTCCGCGGGCACATGGTGGTGCTGTGCGACGAGCGCACCGCGTCGGACGGCGAGGCGTTCGCCGAGGGATTCCGCCGACTTGGGCTCGGCAAGGTGATCGGCACGCGCACCTGGGGCGGCGAGATCTGGCTGAGCTCAGGCAACACAGCCGTCGACGGCGGCCTCACGAGCGCAGGCGAGTACGGCGTCTTCGACGACAAGGGCGTCTGGCTGATCGAGGGCCGCGGCGTCGAGCCGGACATCACCGTCGACAACCCGCCGCACGCGACCTTCGGTGGCGCCGACGCGCAGCTTGACGCGGCGATCGCGCATCTCCAGAAGCTCATCAAGGAAGACCCGCGCGAGATCCCGCCGGTGCCGAAGGCGCCGGTGAAGGCGACGGTGAAGTGAGCGCGCTGCGCGGCGCGCGAGTCACGCGCGATCGACGCGATAGATCATCCGCTCGCTCGGCACGCCGCCGACGGGGACCATCTCGCGGCGGTCGAAGCGCGCGCCGATCCGTTCGAGCGCGAGGTAGGTGTAGCCGATCACCACCGACTCGTCGGCGGGGTTCCAGTCGTAGTAGCGGCTCGAGCCGATCACGGCGCCCGTTTCGTTGTCGACGACGACGAGCCCGCCGCCACACCTCAAGCGAGTTTCGTTGCAGATTCACCCTTCGTCTTGGCCTCCTGCGCCGCAATGTGCGCTCCGCACTCCTGGCAGACCGTCAAGTTTGCCATTGGGTGGGCACATGACGGGCATACGCCTCGCTGAATGCGCGCGTGGCGCCTCGCGCCGAGTAGCAGACACACGAGCCAATCGCCGGCAAGAAGGATCGCGGTCCATGCCAATGCGCCCAGCGCGACACCGCGCCAATGCGCGTGGAGCGGGATCTCGACCACCTCCGACGACGACCACTCGGAGGGATCGCCGCGAGAGCTGAGAGAACTCTCGGAGAAGACGGTCGTGGGCCACCCATACTCGGTGTGCAGCAGGTCAAACCCCCGCGGATCAGGGCCGGTCGGTTCGCGCGTGCACTGGAATGACCGAATTCCGGGAAGCTCTTGGAGCATCCAACCATCTGGTTTCGGCCATGTTGGATCCACCGCGACGGGCCACCCGCGGCGTGCTGCCTCGCTTCCGCCCTCTCGGTCGACGAACGCGAGTTGACCCCAGCGCGCCCTCTTGACCCAGTCCCATTTCCATCCGTCCAGTCGATCAAATCCGATGGCAGCACCGGCGACCGCAACGCTTGTCAACGAGCCCAAGATCGCCGTTGCCGCAGCGCGGCGCTTCGTCAGACCTGGATGCCTCGCAATCTTCGGCGCGCGCGATGCGTGTACGCCGTGCGCGCGCTTCCGCCAGAGAAGAATCAGCGCACCGGAAGCGAGGAAGATCGGCGCCCATGCAGCCGTGCAGAGCGCAAGCCCGCGCCAACGAAACTCTCGCCCAGTTTCCCACCCCGGTGACCACAGCGGATGCTCCAATTGGCTCGAATCGCGATACCAGAAGCTGGTCGACGACCAGATTGCACATGGCCACCCATACTCAACATGCGTCATGGAGAACGGGTCGTGGTCGCCGGCGGCATCCTCCCTCCAAGCGGAAATCTGCCGATACGCAGGAATGGACACGACCGACAGCTCGCTCGGCGACGGCCATGGCGGATCGACATCCCTCGGCCAACCGTGCGTGGCGGCATCGTCGCCGCGCAGGGATTGACGAACGCCGTGCGCACCGATCCAACGCACTCCAACCGCCGTCTCGAAGGCGATTGCGAGCGCTGCGATGACGAGACTCCAGAGCGCGCTCACGGTGATGAGCAGGAGCAGCCGCGAGCGAGTCACCATGAAGGTCGAGAGCATAGGGCGCGGAGGGTCGAATCGGCGCTTCTGGCAGTGAGCGGCTTCCCCAACGCGCCAGACAGTCTTCCACTTGCGGATGGAATCAGCCCTCTGCGCGATTTATCAGCGAGGCTCTTGGAAACACCCAGGAACTCGAGCCGTCAGCGCCCTTCGTTCCTGCACTTCCTGATCCGCCTCGCCCTCAACCCCGGTCCACGCGATAGATCATCCGCTCGCTCGGCACGCCGCCGACGGGGACCATCTCGCGGCGGTCGAAGCGCGCGCCGATCCGTTCGAGCGCGCGCTGGGAGCGCACGTTGCCTGGGCTGACATGGAACCACACCGTGCGCGCGAGGCGGAACGCGTGTGCGATCATCAGGCGCTTGACTTCGCCGTTGACGGCGCCGCCCCAGTAGGCGCGCGCGAGGTAGGTGTAGCCGATCACCACCGACTCGTCGGCGGGGTTCCAGTCGTAGTAGCGGCTCGAGCCGATCACGCGGCCCGTCGCGTTGTCGACGATCACGAGCCCGCCGCCACATTCGACCGCGCCCTTGAAGAAGCGCTCGAACACCGCGCGCTCGTGGCGGTTCTTCTCGGAATGCTGCGCCCACACGGCAGGGTCGCTCGCGGCCGCGTGCATGGCGTCGAGGTCGGACGAGGGATCGTCGGCGCGGATCGGACGCAGCGTGACGCGCTCGCCGCGGAGGGTGGGTTGCCAGTCGGGCATGTCGGATCTCGCAGGAAACGTCGCGCTGCGCCGCCGGCAATGCCGACTGCGCAAACGACCTACGGCGCGGGCGAAAAGGGTGCGTTTCCAAGCATGATACGCCGCCACTCTCGCAGCACTTCCCTGCGCCGCTCGAGGTCGGCCTCGTCCACGAGCTCAGCCGGCATCTTCTCGAATTGCTCGAGCGCGATTGCCCTCAGGAGCACCGCGTGCGAGCGGAGATCGAACAGCGCCATCTCGCGAGCCAGCTGCTCGTCTGTCGATTCGCCAAAGAACCCGCCGCGCGGGCGCTCGAGGTCCGCGCTCGCACGCCACAAAGCGATACCGATGCGATCGACAAGTCCGGTCAGCTCAACCTTGCGCTGGGCATGCCGGCTGGCGTCGGTCTCGATCGCAGCAACGACAGGGTCGATCGACGCATGGACATGCTTGATGCTCGTCGGATCAAGGGTGATCATGCTGCCGTCGGCAAGAACCCACTTCCCAAAGACGCTGCGCGGCTGCGTCAGCACTCCGCCGGGTGACGACCAATCCGCCGCGAACGGCTGCTCCGTGATCTCAGGCTGCGCGGCGAGAAGCCGCAGCGCGGCCTCGACCTTCGCTTGATCGGGTGATGTGAATTCCGACCAGAACAGCGCGATCGTGACGGGTTGCAGTCGCACGGGCTGCGTTGCAACCGCAGGTTGCGTTGACGGCTTACAGCCCCCACTCGCCAAGCCGGCGCAGGCAAGCGTCCACACGAGCGATCGGCGGAGAACTGGCATCGATCAAGGGCGGAAGTTGGCGCAGCGCGCGCGGCGCGTCACAGCGCCGCGTCGAGCATCTTCGCAAACTCGGCCTTGGGCTTCACGCCCTGCGCCTTCGAAACGACCTGCCCGCCCTTGAGGACGACGACGCAGGGAATGCTCTGCACGTTGAACTTGAGCGCGAGGTCGCGGTTCGTGTCGATATCGATCTTGCCAACCTTCGCCTTGCCCTGGTACTCGGCGGCAAGCTGATCGATCGACGGGCCGATCATGCGGCAGGGCTGGCACCATTCCGCCCAGAAGTCGATGAGCACGGGCACCTGGCTCTCGACAACTTCGCTCTGGTAGTTCGACTCGGTGATAGTGAGGGTTGCTGCGCCTGCCATGGGAATCTCCTTGCTCGTGGTGCCAACCGCGCCAACATGAATGTCGACGGCCTTCGAAAGGAGCAACATGGTAGCGAAGCACCCTTGCGCTCGGCGCGCGGAAATCGCAGCGTGACGACGCGAACCGCGCGATCAGCCGAGGCCCGCGCCGCGGAGCACGGCATGTGCCACGAGGAGCGCCTCGCGATGGGCACCCACATCGTGCGCGCGCACGATGCGCGCGCCACCGCCGAACGCGGCCACCGCTGCCACCACCGATCCGATGATGCGCTGCTCCGGGTCGCTGCGTCCAGTCACCGCGCCGAGGAAACTCTTGCGGCTCGCACCGATGAGCACAGGGAATCCGAGCGCCGCGATTTCGCTTGTGCGCGCCAGAAGCTCGAAGTTCTGCGAGACGCTCTTACCAAAACCGAAGCCAGGATCGACCGCAATCGCGTCACGCGCGATACCCGCTTGAATCGCGACGTCGACGCGATCAACCAAGAAGTCGCACACGTCTCGCACCACGTCGCCGTAACTCGGCTCCTTCGGGTAGCGGTCGGAGTAGCTGTCCTCACTCGGCGCAGCAAGGCGATGCATGAGAATGATGCCCACACCGCGCCGCGCCACAAGCGGAAACATGCCGCTGTCGTCGGTGCCAGCACTCACGTCGTTGACAATGTCGGCACCCGCTTCGAGCGCTGCGTGTGCCACCGCGGCGGAAGTGGTGTCGACAGAAATCGCCACGTTCGAGCGCCCGCGCAGCCGAGCGATGAAGGGTACAACGCGGCGAATCTGCTCATCCGGGGCAACCGGTGCCGCGCCCGGTCGCGTGCTCTCACCGCCAACATCAATGATTCCCGCGCCCTCATCGACCAACTGCAGCGCGTGTGCAAGCGCCTCGTCGACGGTGACAAATTGTCCGCCGTCGCTGAAACTGTCGGGCGTCATGTTGATGACGCCCATCACAACAAACGGATCAAGCGACAACACACGGTCAGGTCCGATCGGCCAGAATCGCGACGATTCGGGCACGCTCATGGTGCTTCGTCCTCGGCAGGCACAGCCTGCTGCGCAGGTGCGCCGCCTCCAACCGCGCGGCCACCGAACGACGCACCAATCTTCAGCACGGCAGCCGGCAGAACCACCGCGCTGCGTACGCGGCCTTGGTCGACGTCGATGGAGACAGCCACTGGCTCTGCGTTTCGATCGACATCAGGAACCGACTGTGCAATCTGCTGCTCACTCATGAAGCTCGACGCAATCTGACGCCCGAGCGCAACAAGTTGACCTACGCCAATCATGATCTCCACATCGCGCTGCGCAGGAAGCCACTCTTCAATCGATTGGACGGTCGCATCACCTGCGAGAACCTTCGAACCTTGCGATGCCTCAACCGCACGTGTCAACACGTCCGGTCGCTGACTGAACGTGACAACGAGCCCCTCAGACGTTTGGCGAATGAGTCCGTTGAGGCCGCGCGAACCGAACACGAACTGCTTGATCAGGCGCTCAAAGTCAAGACCCGGACGCTTCGCCGCATCAAACACAGTCTCTTTCAACTCAAACGCGATGGCGGTGTCGCCCGACTTCAGCTTCTTCTCCGCCGTCCACGATGGCTCGCGCCGAACACCATCCGCCTCACCTGCAAGCGCCTCAACTGATTGCTTGATCCGCGCCACCGTGCGGGCAGGATCACGCGACGCAACGAACATGGCGGAATCGTTTAGTGCGCCGCCGATCGCAACGCCGAGTTTGGATGGGTACGCCGCAAGCTGCACGCTGCGAAGGTCGGCGCCTTCGGTGAACACCCACTCTGGAAGAACGGCGCGGGAAACGCCGCCAAAATCGAGCAATTCGCCGAGTTTCGCAGCACCTCCGAGACCGTCGAGGTTCGCGGCCATCGCGAAGTAGAAGTCGTTCTGCGGAAGCCGATCAAACTTTGCGGGCGCGCCTTCGCCGCCTGCTGTGATCGCAGCAAGTGCGCTTGTCGGCTCTGCGACGCCGACCGATGCAATGAAGAGGCCGAGTGGATCGATGTCGACCACGATTACGCCGTCGGCCAGCATGTCGATGACTTCGAGTCCCTTCGCGCGGAACGCTTCTTGCTGTTCGCGCGATGCACCGAAACCGCCGGTTGCGCGCAACGCTTCAGAGTCCCCTTCGACATCCGGAATCTCGATACGGCGACCCTCTTCCGCCGCTCTGTGAAGCGCGTCGCGCGAACCCCACGCCACAAGGTCTGCGCGCGCGAGCCACGACGCTTCGTCGGGCTTCAGCCGGGCGCGGAAGCGATTGCCGATCCCGCGCGCGTCGGCCGCGGGCAGCGCATCGGGTGACGGCCCGAGTGCCACGCGACCATCGAGTTTGCGCGCAAAAACCAGCAGTCCGTTTGCGGTGGTGTATGCACCCTCGCCTTTGTCGGGCGCTTCGGTGAGATTCGCCTTCAGGAACGCGTCGGCGTCGGTGACACCCACAATCACAACAGGTTGCCGACCGGCGGCTCCGACCGCAGGTTCGGCCGCCGGCGCAGGCGGAAAGTACGCAACCAACGGCGCGCCTTCGTCAAGATTCGCGCCCACGCCAAACTGCGCCTTGAGCACGTCAATCGGACGTCCCATGGCAAGGAAGCCGCCCTGCCCTGTTGCTTCGACCAACGCTGCGAGATCATCACTCGCGGCCTTCACGCTCGGAACAAGAACGAAACTGATTGCGCTCTCGGGTATCCACGCCAGCGCGCGGTCGAGCGCGTCCTGATCAGCCCACGCAACCGGGGTTGCGGCAAGGAGGGTGCTGGCGGCGAGCACGGAAATGTGTCTACAGCGCATGGTTCGACTCCGGATGACTACTCTACGGCTTCTCCCGATACTGCGCCGTGCTGCATCCGCCGGCGCCGCGCCGCGAATCGTTGAGCCCATCACCGGACACTCCGGCGCGCCATGGTTCACGATGATCCTGCGCGAAACCGCAAGAACCGCCAATTCCCGCGCCTCGACGCGCCAACCCGGAACACCTCATGCTCCATCGACTCACCGCCACTGTCGCAGCCACCGTCGCCGCAATCACCGGTCTTGCGTGCTCGCAAGCTGCGCCGCAATCGGCCGAACTCAACGCGAAATGGAAAGACGCGTCCCTCTTTGAGCTCAAGGTGAAGACGTTGGAAGGGAAGGACGCCAATCTCAGCGACTACGCGGGCAAGGTCACACTTGTCGTCAACGTGGCAAGCCAGTGCGGGCTCACGGGGCAGTATGCGGCGCTTCAGAAGATCTACGACAAGTACAAGACGCAGGGCTTCGAGATTCTTGCGTTTCCAAGCGGAGATTTCGGCGGGCAGGAATTCGACAGCGCGAAAGAGATCCGCGAGTTCTGCACGAGCCGATTCAGCGTGACGTTCCCGATGTTTGAGAAATGCGGCGTGAAGCCTGGCGCTTCGCAGTCGGACGTGTTCGCGATGCTTGGCACCAAGACAGGTGAGCTCCCGGGCTGGAACTTCGGCAAGTACATCGTCTCACGCGACGGAAAGACAGCGCAGTTCTTTTCCTCAAGCACGTCGCCTGAGAATGGACGTTTCATCGAAGCGCTTGAGAAGGCGCTCGGCGAGCCAGCACCCGCGCCGGCGGCAGAGGCTCCAGCCTCGAGTACGAAGCCAACCGATGCGCCGGCGTCCGACGTCAAGCCCTCGGGTACGTCTGCGGCCGGAACGCCGTAAGGAACGTTCCCCGATTCGGCTTGTGCGCCGTTGCGCGTACGCTGCGGCCATGCACGCACACCGCAGCACGTGGACCGCCGCAGATTGGGTCGTGTTGGCGCTGACACTCTTTCTTGCGGGAAGCGGAGTCTCGCCGCACGATCGCATTGTCTGGGTGCTTGAAGTCTTCTGGGTTGCGATCGCCATTGTGATGTGGGCGGTCTGGCTACGGCGTCTTCCCGTCACACAGGTCACATTCGCGCTTGTCGTGATTCACGCGGTAATTCTCATCGTGGGCGGCATCTACACATACTCGTATGTACCGATCGGCGCCGTGGTGCAGGAATGGATGGGTCGCCCGCGCAACGACTACGACAGGCTCGGGCACTTCATCCAGGGCTTTGCGCCTGCGCTTGTCTGGCGCGAGGTGTTCATTCGCAACGCGATCGTGGTCGTGCGCGGCTGGCTCGCCGTGATTGTGGTGGGCATGTGCTTGGCGTTCAGCGCGCTGTTCGAACTGTTTGAGTTCGCAATCGCCGTGTTGGCAGGCGAGCCTGGCGTCAACTTCCTAGGCGCACAGGGCGACGCATGGGACGCCCAGTGGGACATGTTCTTCTGCTTCGTCGGCGCGATCCTCGCCGTGATGATCTTCTGGAAGCTGCAAGACCGACAAATCGCGAATCGGTGAAGAGCGCGTCGCGCGAGCACTGCACCAGCAGACTGCGACCGCCTTTCACGGATGCCACCGCTTCGAGCGGTGCGGAGTTGGGGGCGCACGAACAAGCGCCTAGCAGGACGCTGAAAAACACCGCGCCTGATCGAGGCCGCTTACTCCACCGTCACGCTCTTCGCGAGGTTCCTCGGCTTGTCGACATCCTTGCCGCGCATGACGGCCGCGTGGTACGCAAGGAGCTGCAGCGGGATCACCGTGACGAGCGGCTGGAACATCTCGATGCAGTCAGGCACATAGAAGACTTCCTGCGCCAGACGCTTGATGTCGTCGTCGCCTTCGGTCGCGACCGCGATGACATGGCCGCCGCGCGAGCGGACTTCCTCGATGTTCGAGAGCACCTTCTCGTACTGCGAGTTGCGCGTGGCGACGAACACCACGGGCATCCCGTTGTCGATCAGCGCGATCGGGCCGTGCTTCATCTCGGCCGCGGGCATGCCCTCGGCGTGGATGTAGGAGATTTCCTTCAGCTTCAACGCGCCCTCGAGCGCGACGGGGTAGTTCACGCCGCGGCCGAGGAAGAGCCAGTTCTCGCGGTGGATGTACTTCGCGATCGCCGTGCGGATGCGGCCGTTCCACTCGAGTGCGCGCTCGATCTTCGACGGAATCGCCTCAAGTTCGCGCAGAAGGTGCGACACATAGTCCTGCGACAGATAGCGGCGGCGGCCGATGAATGTGGCAAGCATCGAGTTGACCATCACCTGGCCCGTGAACGCCTTGGTGCTCGCGACGCCGATCTCGGGGCCGACGCGCAGGTAGACGCCCGCGTCGGTCTCGCGCGCGATCGAGCTGCCGACGACATTCACGACGCCGAGCGCGAGCGCGCCGCGCTGCTTCGCTTCGGTGAGCGCGGCGAGCGTGTCGGCGGTTTCGCCCGACTGGCTGACCGCAACGACGACGGTGCCGTCCTCGACGATCGGGTTGCGGTAGCGGAACTCGCTCGCGAAGTCGTGCTCCGCGTGCACCTTTGCGAGATCCTCGAAGAGGTACTTGCCGATCATGCATGCGTGGAGCGCCGTGCCTTGCCCGATGAAGACGACGCGCTTGGCGTTCGCAAGCTTGCGTGCATGTTCGCCCACGCCGCCGAGACGAATCTCGCCTTTCGCCACATCGACGCGGCCCTGCAGCGTCATCCGCAGCGCGCGCGGCTGCTCAAAGATCTCCTTGAGCATGAAGTGATCGTAGTGGCCGAGCTCGATCTGCTCGAGGTCGAACTCAAGCTCGCGGATCTCGGCGGTGATCTCGATGTTGTCGATGGTCG
>JBILDS010000105.1:0-10777 GCA_044352505.1 Phycisphaerales bacterium | reverse complement strand
GACGCAAAGCTGAACTGCTGTGCGCCGCGTGCGCCCGCGACCTCGAAGGTCACGGAGCCCGAACCGCCGTTGTCAAGGACACCCGCGCTGAGTGCCAGAGCCACACGCGCGGTCTGCGCCGACTGGGTCACCGTGACGGTCACAGCACGGCTTGCACCAGCGGTGTCCGACAGCTTGACCGAGTTCACAGTGACATCGCTGAAGCCATCGGCCGCGCTGTAGTTGCCGCTGAGGGTGTAGTCGTAGTTACCGTTCAGAAGCTTGGTGCCCTGGAACGACGTTGAGTTCGCGATGCGGTCGATTGTCGACAGGATGTTGTCGATCTGGAGCTGATTCGCTTCGCGCTCTTCAGCCGACACGCCAGCTTCGTTTGCGGTCTGGCCGACGAGCGACTGGACCTCGACGAGCATGTTCGAGATTTCCTGAAGACCGCCTTCGGCGATGTTCATGACCTGCTCGGCGCGCTGGGCGTTGCCGATGGCGGCGTTGATGCCCTTGATCTCGCCGCGCAAGTTCTCGCTGATGATGAGACCGGCCGGGTCATCTGAGCCGCGGTTGATGCGGAAGCCGGTTGAGAGCTTCTCGAGGGTTCCCGAGAGCATGCGGTTGTTCATCGAGTTCACGCGCTGTGCGATCATCGACGGGACATTCGAATTGATACGACTCATGAGCTACTCCTCCGTGATCCGCCTTGTTGGCGGCTGCCTTCTGCGAGTTGGCGCTGAATGGCCGGGGTCGACTCGCTTCGGGCTCGTTCGGGCTTTGACCGGGTCCTCCGATCGAAGCTCCTGGAATTCGCGACGCCTCCAGCGTCCGTGCAACGTGTCGGGGAGTTTGATTTCCCGACGCTTGCAGATCGGTGCGAGACGGCGCAGCCTTCACGACCTCTGCAGATGGCGCACGCGATCTCCTTTCACAAGTCTGCGCAATTCGCACGATCGTTACGGCTGGTACAGACCGCACAGACTGCACAGACGGAACTCAGTTCCGGCTGGCGCAATAATGTCGCCCCGCTACGAACAACAAACCGCCCAGGCCGAAGCCTGGGCGGTTTGAGATTGCGGCGATGCCCCTTCGATTGGGCGCGCCCGATCGAGTCAGGCTCGGACGCGCCCGTTCATGCCTTAGCGCATGAGCTGGAGCACCGACTGCGGAGCTGAGTTGGCAAGGCTGAGAGCCTGCGTCGAAGCCTGCACCAGAATCTGGTTGCGGGTCATCTGCGCGGTTTCGGCTGCGAAATCCGTATCACGGATCGCGCTTTCAGCTGCCATTGTGTTTTCCAACGCCACGCCGAGGCTGTTGATGGTCGAGCCGACCACGTTCTTGGTGAAGGCACCAAGTCGGCCGCGGAGGCTCGAGACCTGCTTGGTTGCGAGATCAAGAACTTCCTGTGCCTTGGTGAGGTTTCCGTTCTGCACGTTCGCAGAGCCGCCCGACTTGAGTTCCGAGAGGAAGCCGCTTACGGCGTTTCCGAGGTTCGAAGTCGTCACCGTTTCGATACCAAGCGACACCTTGCCCGCGAGATTCACGTCGGGTGCGAGGTTGAAGTCGGCGCCGCCGCCGGTCACGTAGAACGTTTCCGACGCGCCAGCTACGTTGATGGCGTTATCACCAAGGAGCGACACCGACACATCGAAGCCGTCGAGCGCCACGCGAGCGGTGAGGCCACGCGCGGTGGCAACGACGCCGTTGATGTTCACTTGGGCGTCGCGACCAACAGCGCGAGACTCTTGCGTTGCCGCGCCAGGCGCACCGGTGGTGACGAAGTTGGTGGAGGGATTGGCGTTCGCGATTTCACGAACGCGGACGAAGGACTCGCTGCCGAAACCGGTCGAGTTGATGCGAACGTCGCTACCTGAGAGCGACGCCGACACGCCAATTGCCTCGGTGAACGCATTGATTGCACCGACAATCGCGGAGTTTGCGGTACCCGACGCAAAGCTGAACTGCTGTGCGCCGCGTGCGCCCGCGACCTCGAAGGTCACGGAGCCCGAACCGCCGTTGTCAAGGACACCCGCGCTGAGTGCCAGAGCCACACGCGCGGTCTGCGCCGACTGGGCCACCGTGACGGTCACAGCACGGCTTGCACCAGCGGTGTCCGACAGCTTGACCGAGTTCACAGTGACATCGCTAAAGCCGTCGGCCGCGCTGTAGTTGCCACTGAGGGTGTAGTCGTAGTTACCGTTCAGAAGCTTGGTGCCCTGGAACGACGTCGAGTTCGCGATGCGGTCGATCGACGCGAGGATGTTGTCGATCTGGAGCTGATTCGCTTCACGCTCTTCAGCCGACACGCCAGCTTCGTTTGCGGTCTGGCCGACGAGCGACTGGACCTCGACGAGCATATTCGAGATTTCCTGAAGACCGCCTTCGGCGATGTTCATGACCTGCTCCGCGCGCTGGGCGTTGCCGATGGCGGCAGAAATGCCCTTGATCTCACCGCGAAGGTTCTCACTTGTGATCAGGCCCGCTGGGTCATCGGAGCCGCGATTCACGCGGAAGCCGGTCGACAGCTTCTCCAAAGTGCCTGACAGCGATCGCTGGTTCAGCGCATTCACGCGCTGGGCGATCATCGACGAAACGTTCGAATTGATCCGACTCATGACTTGATTCCTCCATGCTCCGCCGCAACCAGCGACGGATGATGGTGGACAAGGCGACAGCCTTTGCGCTGCGTTCGCTTGCGCACCATCAATCTCCAGCCCTCTCAGACTCCGCAGTCGAAGGCCGTGTTATTCAGAAGGTGCATCCTGCACCAGTGGACTCGCCGGAACGTGAGATTCCGACGCCCTCGAGATCGGTGCGGAACAGCGCGATCTTCACGATTCGCTCAAGCATCCCCGCTTCGTCAGCCACGATCCGCAGTATGACCCACCCAAGCGGTGCAGTCCGGCCTCCGGTTGAGCGGGCGATATGGATAACCCACGCGTTTCCGTGGTTTGAGCCATCGTCGGTGCCGTTCTGCCTCTGTCCTTTGGGCGTCGTGGCTTGGTGCCTTGGTGCCTTGGTGGCTTGGTGGCTTGGTGGCCTGGTGCCTTGGTGCCTTGGTGCTTTTGCGCACCCGCACGCCGTGGTCGCGCGAGCGCCACAGACCGACCCGCGAAACTTTGTGTTTCAACGCTGTTCGGATTCTCACGCGGATGCCGCGCGGAAACCTAGGCGCTACTCAAGCAACCGCAGCACCGATCGCGGAAACTCATTCGCCAGCGAAAGGGCGCGCAGCGAGGCCTGTTGAAGAATCTGGTTCCGGGTCATCGACGCTGTTTCTGCTGCGAAGTCGGTGTCGCGAATCGCGCTCTCTGCAGCTGCGGAGTTCTCGTACGCCACGTTCAGACTGTTCATCGTTGCGCCGACAACGTGCTTGGTGAAGGCGCCGAGTCGTCCACGCAGCGAGGAAACTTGGGTGATTGCGTCACCCACAATATCCTGAGCTCGCGTGAGATTTCCTGACTGGATGCTCGCAGATCCGCCTGAGCGGATCTCGGAGAGAAACCCTCGCGCTGCGTTTCCAAGGCTGCCCGTGGTCACAGAACCGATGCCGAGCGAGACCTTCCCCGCAAGGCTGACTTCAGGTGCCAAGTTGAAGTTTGCGCCACCACCTGTGATTCGAAAGCTCCGTGATGCGTCGTCAACGTTGATGGAGTTGTTTCCAAGGAGTGTGACAGAGATGTCGAATCCGTCGAGCGCCACGCGTGCGGTGAGCCCACGTGCTGTCGCGACCACTCCGTTCACGTTCACCGTCGCATCGCGACCTTCGTCTCGGACATCTTGCGCCACCGCACCGATCGCGCCCGTTGTTGCAAAGTTCGTGCTGGTATTGGCATTGGCAACCTCACGAATACGGACGAACGCATCGCTCCCATAGCCCGTTGAGTTGATTCGAACGTGAACACCCGAGTTTGACGCAGATACTCCAAGCGCCTCAGTAAACGCATTGATCGCGGTCACCATTTGCGCCTGTGTGGTTCCTGAGGTGAAACTGAATTGCTGCGCACCATGCGCGCCCGCGATCTCGAATGTGACAGCGCCAGAGTTGCCGTTGCGAAGGACACCACCACTCAGTACGAGCGCCGCTGCTGCTGTTTGCGCCGACTGCGTCACCGTCACCGTGACGGCGAGATTCGAACCCGGTGTATCCGAAAGGCGCACCGAGTTCACTCTCACACTCGCGAAACCGTCACTTGCGGTGTAGTTTCCGCTCAATGTGTAGTCGAAGTTGCCGTTGAGCAGTTTGGTGCCTTGGAATGACACCGAGTTCGCAAGGCGATCAATGGTGGAGAGAATCGAATCGATCTGCAACTGATTTGCGTCACGCTCCTCATCGGATAAGCCCGCTTGATTGGCACTCTGTCCGATGAGTCCCTGCACCTCGACGAGCATGCTCGAAATCTCTTGTAGGCCACCTTCGGCGGTGTTTGCGAACTGCTCTGCACGCTCTGCGTTGCCGATCGCGGCGCTGATCCCGCGCATCTCGCTGCGAAGATTCTCGCTGCTAATCAAGCCCGCAGGGCTATCCGAGCCGCGATTGATTCGGTAGCCCGTTGAAAGCCGCTCGAGCGACGCGGTCAGCATCCGCGTGTTGGTGGTCGCAAGACGCTGCGCGAGAAGAGAAGCGATGTTCTGATTGATGCGGCTCATGCGTGGATCCTCCCTGCACTCGGCCAGTCTTGGCGGCGATCCGCCGCACTCCAACCCGAAACCGCCGGTCGAAACCTTGCGATTTCTCTGCGAGTGCTGCTACCTCCGGCAGCGTCCCGCCCGCTTTGAATCGGGAGTTCAGGCACGCGTCTTCACCCGTTGACACGATCCTCGACAATCGCGCACGCACGCAGACCACGTGTTCGTGAGAAGCCGTGCATGCGTGTTTCACCTTACATCCCGCGTGTTTGCGCACACCCGATCCAAACCGTACAAGACGACGTGCGCGAAGGGCGCAGAGCAACCAAACCGAACCTCGTCGAAAACGACGAACCGCCCGGAAGGGTCCGGGCGGTTCGCGGAGACTGTTTTTGTGCTTCGATCGGAAGGAGGAGACCGACCGATGCCTGTCGCGGCGCGAGGCCGCAACATCATTACTGCTGGAGGAGTCGCAGCACACCCTGCGCACTGGCGTTCGCAGTCGCGAGCACCGATGTACCAGCCTGTTGGAGAATCTGTGCGCGGCTGAGTGCGGCCGTTTCCACCGCAAAGTCCGCGTCACGAATCTTCGACTCGCTGGACATGATGTTCTCAAGACCAATCTGGAGACTGCGCGCATTCGTCTGCAGCGTGTTTCGCTCGAAAGCACCGAGACGACCACGCATCGAGCTGATCTCAGTGATCGCGCTGTTGAGAATCGCGTTTGCCTCGCGGGTTCGCCCCGCGAGCAGCGAGTTCGGCTGACCGCTCTTGATGCTCTCGAGGAAGAAGCGTCCGCTGTCGAGGCTTGTGCCGCCCACTCGGCTTGCAGCCACCGATTGGATACCGATGCCAACCTGTTGCGTGGTGGTCAGCGCCGGACCAAGCTGGAACGTGGCACCACCTGCGACAATGCTGAATGTCGACGGCGCGCCGATCGTAGTTGAGAATGGAATCGAAAGATCGAGATCGACCGCGAGTGCTGGGGTGTTGAGCGACACGCGTGTGCCGTCACCTGTGGCAAGTGCACCGTTGATGACCGCTCCGACGTCACGCCCCGTATCACGTTGGGTGGCCGTGCCGCCCTGGCTGAGATACGTCTGGAAGCCGGGGAACGAGTCGCCGATACGACGAACACTCACGAAGGAGTTGCTTCCGTATCCGGTTGAACTGAACCACATTCCGGAGGTTGGATCGGTCGCACTCTGAAGCGAGGCGCTCACCCCGGTCGTGTCTCGCACGGTGTTCACCGCGGCAAGCACGGCGGAGAGTGGCGTTCCCGAGACGAAGCTCATCGTCTGCACGCCTGTGTTTCCCGCGA
The DNA here is from genome assembly GCA_044352505.1 of Phycisphaerales bacterium. Classification (GTDB taxonomy): domain Bacteria; phylum Planctomycetota; class Phycisphaerae; order Phycisphaerales; family SM1A02; genus QWPT01. Next base: position 4,842 of record JBILDS010000105.1, on the reverse strand, counting down.
TTTCAAGCGTCACGCTTGAGACAAGCGAACCGCTGATTGCAGAAAGGAAGAGGCGACCGGTTTGCGCCGATTGAATCACTTCAACCGCCACCGGAACCGACGAGTAGGTTCCGAACTGGACTCCGTGCACCGTGACGCCGTTGAGCTCTGTCGTATCAATGCCAGAGGTCACATAGGCGAGCGATCCGTTCAGGAGCTGAAGTCCCGCGAAACTCGCTGTGTTGGAGATACGCGTGATCGACTCAATCGCAGAGTCAATCTGCAGCTGATTCGCAGCGATCTCTTCCTTACTCACACCGCCTGTGTTGGCGCTGTTGACGATGAGGCTTGCGATCGAGTTCAGCAGATCCGCGACTTCCGCGAGATAGCCTTCAGTGGTCGAGATCACAGAGCTTGCGCGCTCTGAGTTATCGATGGCCTGCGTCAGACCTTTAAGCTCTGATCGCAAGCGCTCGCTCACGATCAGGCCTGCCGGGTCATCGGCGCCACGGTTGATGCGGAGACCAGTCGACAACCTCTGCAGGTGGACCGACATCTGGTCATTCGATCGCGCAAGTTTGTGCTGAGCGATCAGCGATGAAACGTTCGTATTAATGCGGGACATGGAAATCCTCCTTGATCAGAATGCCCTGCGGACTTGACTCTTCAGGCGGTCTCACGCCTGCTCGACGGATTGGCCACGATGTTTGCGGCCGTCGGCAGGACCGACCTGCCTGGTTTTGCCTTGCCGCCGCGAATCCCAGCGGGCGGCCTGAATGCACCCAGCTCGCCGCGGAACGCCGCTGCTTGCTGGTTTTCTTGACGGATCGCGTCGTACACCTCCTTACGGTGTACCGCGACCGTTGCGGGGGCTTTGATGCCGATCCGCACTTTGTCGCCTCTGATATCAACGATCGTGAGTTCGACGTCATCGCCGATCATGATCGTTTCGTCTCGCTGTCGGGAGAGCACCAGCATGTTGCGGGCTCCTTCCTATGTGGGCATCCGTGCCCAAAAGTGTTCATCCGTGTTTCGCCGGCCGTCCGGCACGCATCGCGTTTGCCGTGCGGCTCACGCGATCTTCTGCGCCGCCTGCTCGCCGAGCTTCACCAGCTCGTGCCGTGTCGACCACTTCTTCTCCGCAAGAACCAGCTGCATCCCGCGGCGATTCGCGGAGTTGATGATGATGGGTCCTTGCAGATTTGCCGTGAGCGACTGCTCGCGCTTGTTCACAATCACGAGAACCTGCGCATCGCCGGTCTCCGTGAGTCCGAGTTCCTCCATCTGCTCCTTGCGGATCGTCGCCTGGTAGTCAGGCACCCAGAGCGCCGGGTCTGTGACCACGAACGCAAGGTCGGGTGTCTCCACCGACTGAAGCCAGAAGAAGACGCCGTTGTCATCGGGCTGGAGGAGTGAGAAGTTCTTGTAGCTCGAGAATCCCAGCAATCCAGCGGGGATCTCGATGAGGCGTGACTCGTCGATATCGACGGGTCCGAAGCGGGTGGTTTCGATCAGCATGTCGTGTGCTCCGTTCGGCTTCCATTCCTTGGAGTCCGGCATCCATGCCGGACGGGCTCCATCCCTGTTCCACCGGAGAGAGCCGCGCTCTCCGACGGGGTCTGCTCTCGCGCAGACCGCGCGGTGTTGTGCTACCGAAGGAAATCCAGAAGACTGAGGCTCGTGGCCCGAGCGGCAACAGCGAGCCCTGCTTCCAGCTGCTGCTGCAAAGACGCGAAGCGTCCGGCTGCGGCGGCGTAGTCGAGGTCTTGGATCTCTGAACGTAACGCGATGTCTTGAATTCGGAGGTCGCCCTCGCGCGTGGTTGCGTCCTCAACCCGCTGCGTACGAACGCCAATGTCCGCACGCGCAGACGCAGTTCGAATGAGGTCTTCATCAAGCTTGGCCGCAGCGATCTCGATGCGACGCGTGTCGTTGGCGATGAGCGCGTCGCGCAGCGCAATCATGTGCGAGAACACACTGTCGACCGCGACTTTGGAGGTGTCTGTGCCAACAAGCGATGGCCCAGTTGATTGACCAAGAATGCCGAGATCTGCCGCGGCGGAGCTGCCGTTGAGCGCGAACACGACGGTCGACGCCCCTACGGTCGAGTCGACAAGTTCAATGCCGTTTCCAACGCTCACGAGTTGCGCAGCGAACTCTGCTGGCAGCACACCCGCGGCGGTGGCGGCGGCGTTGATGCGCGTGAGCACATCTTGCACGGTGAAGCTTCCATCAATGTCGACGTCGAAGGTTCGACCGTCCTTGAGCGTGACACGGAAATCGGTGTTGCGCGCAGGATCTGGGAGTCCTGTGATCGGATCCACCACGCCTGTGACTTGACGTACCCCGCGGCCATCGTTGAAGTCAGAGAGAAGCGTGCCTGCCGAGAACGAGCGGATGCCGAGTTGGGTGGCAGTGGCGTTTCCGGAGAACTCCTCGATCGCCATCGAGGTTCCGGAGAGCTCATTGAGCACGTTCAAACGCGTGCCATCTTCGGAGATTTCCACTCGAACGCCGATGCGCTCCACCTCGACCGCATTTTGGAAATCCTGCACGGTCTGCGCAGCGCTGAGATCAATGATGCGCGCTTGGTTTCCGTTGCGAATCTGGATCTGTCCAAGTGGCAGCGAAAGACCGGTGAGCGAATCGAGTCGCGTCAGCGGTGTGATGCGGGGATTCAGATCGAGCCCCGTCGTGGTGACGCCGGGCGGGTAGGTGCCGCGCAATCCGAGATCGCCCGCCGTTGCAGTCGAGTTCGAGTCACGCATGACCACCGTGAATCCAGCGCTCGGCGTGACAGCGATCCGATCCCCCGTGGCCGGATCAATGTTCACCACGGCACCCGGGTCGGTGGCTTGGATCACAGCCGAGACGCGCGTGATGACATCGCCCACCGAATCCGCGTCGGAGAGGTCGGTTTGCGTGACGACCCCGTTGACTTCGATTTCAACCGATCCCGGACGAACACCCAGTCCATTCGCGCCATTGAGGCTTGAGAGGCGCGTCGCGAGCGTCATGGACGGATCGAGATCGCGATCGCCTTGCACTCGGCTTGAGAGTGCGCCGAACGCCTGGTCGGCGCCCATGGTCACGCGAAGATCGCCGCCAAGGCCGGTGTCAAGAAGTTTGCCCTTCCCGACGCCCGTGTATCGCAGGCCTTGCAAGAGCGAAACCATGGGTTCGGCTGCGGTGCGTTCGCCGCCAAAGAGATGAATCCCGTTGCGGTCGCGGTTTGCGATTCCGACCAGCGAATTCAGCATTGAGTTGATCACGCCGGCCTGCGTACGCCGAGTTGCCTCGTCGCTTCCTGTTCCAACCTGCGCGAGACCAATGACTTTCGCTTCCTGCAGAATGTCGGTGACGTCGCCGAGCGCTGTGTCGACCGAGTTCAGGGTTGAACTTGCGTCGCCGAGATTGCGAATGCGCTGCTCGCGTCGCTCGAGGATCTCGTTCAGCGACAGAACCGCGGATGCACCGATCGCGTTCTCGCTCGGGCGCTGGAACTGGAGCGCCGACGACATCTGCGTCTGAATCCGGAGCAGTTCCCGGTTGGTGCCAGAAATGCCTGTCAGCGCAATTCTTGACGCAAGCAGGTTCGGGACACGGCTGAGGTTGGCAGGAATCGCGCTCATGGAGGTCGCTCCGGACGACGTGAGGCAACCGCCGTGCCAAGGCGGTTCGCGCACCGAGCTTCCCTGCAGGAACCCAAGATTTCGTCGGGAGATGCCGCGTTTGCGACCCGTGGGCACAGTCACTTCGAAGGGCAACCACAAACCTGGGCGCGCATGAACCGGCCCTATCCCCCTGCGTCCGGCCAAGAACCGTGCGAACTCCGCAGAAAGCGCCCCGACGAGGTTGCCTCACCGCAGTTTGCTGCGAGAATCAGCCCATGCTCTCCCGAACCGACCTTCCCTCCCTCCCCAAGTTTGTTGTCCGAGCCAGTCGGCGGATCGCGCCCCGAGCACTTGCCGCGCTTTCGCTTCTGGCAGCCCCTGCAGCCCTTGGTGGTGGCGACGTTCTTTTGATCCCGGATACCAACAGCGACAAGGTCTGGGCGGTCAGCCCGTTCGACGGATCGGTGATTGACTCGAACTTCATCCCCGCGGACGGGATCATGAAGCAGGTCATCCAAATCGTGGTCAGCCCCACGAACACGCTGCTGATGATTGATGAGCAAATGAATTCGGTCTTCGAGTACTCGCCACGCGGGGTCTACCTCCGCACGCTGGCAAGTCCGGCCGACGGGGTGATTGGCGCCTACGGCGGCTGCATCCGCGACGGATTTCTGTACTTCACCAGCGGCGCCGGCGACCTAACCCCGAATGGACGGATCTACAAGGTCGCGCTTTCCGGTGGCCCGGTGACGGTCTTCAGCGACTGGACCGGGATCGGCCAGCCCCGCGGAATCGTTGTCTCTGGTGACGGATTCCTCGTTGGGAACTCGACAGAGGACGACATCGAGATCGTCTCCGCGACCGGAGAGGTTGCGAAGATTCCGTTCCACGACTCGAACGGTGGCACGGGAATCAACTTCCCGCAACAAATGACCTTCCTCGCCAACGGAATTTTGTTGGTCACCGGTTTCAGTTCTCCGTGGGGACTCTACTTCTTTGACCCGACGGGTCAGCAGGTCGCTCGGTTTGGTGGCGAGGTTGTCACCACATCGCCTCGTGGCGCGTACGAACTTGATTCGGGCGACTTCCTCTTTACTGGCGGCACCCGCATTGATCGAATCACGCTCTCTGGCGTGGCGTCGTCCATCGTGAATCAACTTGGCACGTCATTCCGGTGGATCACGCGTTTCACGCCGCCGCCGCCTTGCGCGGCCGACATCGATGGAAATGGCGCCGTCAACGCAGGCGA
>JBILDS010000305.1:0-3088 GCA_044352505.1 Phycisphaerales bacterium | reverse complement strand
CGGCGAGCACCGTGCGCCCGAGCGCCTTCGCGTAGGCCCGCGCCTTGATGCGCGCGTTCTCCTCGAAGGTCGCACCGTCTTCCTTCGGCTCGGGGATCCCGGCATCGCCGAGCGGCAGACAATCGATGCCCAGTTGTCCGAGAACGGCGTCGATCTCCTCGACCTTGTGTGGATTCGATGTGGCGATCACGAGCGATTTCATGGGATTGGCTCCGGAAGCCTTGCACAGGTCGCGTTCCGCGGCAAGTTATCCGAGGAGGGCTCGCAGATGAGAGGGACCGCTGTCGCCGTCATGACCGTTGCGACCGTTGCGCCGATCGCGTACGGAGATCTCGTGTCGATCGCCGCCTCGCGCGACGCGACGCTCTACCAGTCAAACGACGGCTCGCTTGCGAACGGTGCAGGCCAGTACCTCTTCGCAGGCCGGACCAACCAGAACCTCGCGCGCCGTGCGGTCCTGTGGTTCGACATTGGCGCACTCGTCCCCTCCGATGCCACCGTCACCTCGGTTCGCCTCGTCCTGAACGTCACGCAGGCAAACGGCGGCAACCGCACGCTGACCGAGCATCGCGCGCTCTCGGCGTGGACAACGGGCATGAGCGACCCCGAGAGCACCGAAGCCTCGGGCGCCCCGACGGTCGCAGGCGACGCGACGTGGCTGCACGCGAGCGCCGACGGTGCGGGTGGCGGCACGCTCTGGCAGAGCGCAGGCGGTGACTTCGTGGCGGCGGCGAGCGCGTCGCTTCTCACCACGACGAGCGGACTGCAGACGTGGACATCCTCGGGCCTCGTCGCCGATGTGCAGTCGATCCTCGCGAATCCCTCGGTGAATCTCGGCTGGTTCATCCTCGGCGACGAGTCGGTCGCCGGCACCGCCCGCCGCTTCGACAGCGCCGACAGCGCAGCGTTCGGCGGCATCGTGCCGCGCCTCGAGATCGAGTTCACGCCGATTCCCGCGCCCGCCGCGGGCGCGCTGCTTGCGCTCGCCGCGTTCGCGCGCACGCGTCGACGCCGTTGATCGCGGCGCAGCGCGCCGCGCGTCACGTCTGCAGGACGCCCGTGCGATAGACGCCGCTCTGCTGCGCCGGCGCCTGCGCGGCGACTGCGAGCGCGAGCTCGAGTTCCTCGCGCGTCTCCTTCGGATCGACGATGCGGTCGACCCAGCCGCGGCTCGCGGCGTAGCGGATGTCCTGCTGCTCGTTGTAGCTCGCGGTGATCGCTGCGAGGAGCTGCTTGCGCATCTCTTCGTCGATCTTCTCGCCCTTTCGCTCGCGTGCCGCGAGATCGATCGAAAGCAGCGTGCCTGCGGCCTGCGCAGCGCCCATCACGGCGAAACGCGCGCCGGGCCATGCGAGCGTGAGCAGCGGATCGAACGCGCGGCCGCACATCGCGTAGTTGCCCGCGCCGTAGCTTCCGCCCACGACGAGCGAGATCTTCGGCACCACGCAGTTCGACATCGCGTTCACCATCTTCGCGCCCGAGCGGATGATGCCGCCCTGCTCGCTGTCGCGGCCGACCATGAAGCCCGTCGTGTCGGTCACGAACACGATCGGCAGGCCCTTCTGGTTGCAGTCCATGATGAAGCGCGCGCTCTTGTCGGCGCTGTCGTCGTAGATCACGGCGGGCATGTTGGTCGCGCTCGACGGACCCGCCTTGCCGCCCGGCATCTTGCGCTGCGTCAGCTTCTTCTGGTTCGCCACGATGCCGCACGGGAACCCGCCGATGCGCGCATAGCCGCACACGAGCGAACGCCCGTATTCCGCGCGGTATTCGTCGAAGCTGTCGCGGTCAACGAAGCACGACAAGAGCTCGACCATGTCGTACTGCGCACCCGGCTCGCTGCGGAAGACCTTCGTGATCTCATCGGCGCCACGCGCGGGCGCCACCGCCGCGAACGGCGCGCGCGCCTTCGCAGGCGCCGTGCGCACCGCGCTGAACACGCGGCGCAGGCGCTCGATGCACGCCGGGTCGTCCTTCTCGCGGAAGTCGATCGTGCCCGAGATCTGCGCGTGCATCTCTGCGCCACCGAGCTCCTCGCTCGAGACTTCCTGTCCGATCGCGGCCTTCACGAGCGCTGGGCCCGCGAGATAGAGGCCGCTGCCCTCGGTCATCAAGAGCGTGTCGCAGAGCACGGGCAGGTACCCGCCGCCCGCGACGCAATTGCCCATGATCGCCGCGATCTGCGGGATTCCCTGCGCGCTGATCACCGCGTTGTTGCGGAAGATGCGGCCGAAATCGTCGGTGTCGGGGAACACATCCTCCTGCAGCGGCAGGAACACACCCGCGCTGTCGACGAGGTAGATGAGCGGCAGCCGCGCGCGCTCGGCGATTCCCTGCGCGCGGATGATCTTCTTGCAGGTCATCGGGAAGAACGCGCCCGCCTTCACGGTGGCGTCGTTTGCGATCACCATCGAGAGCCGCCCGTCGACCTCCGCGATCGTCGTCACCACGCCCGCGGCCGGCGCGCCGCCGTACTCCTTGTACATGCGCCACGCCGAGAAGAGACCGCACTCCATCGCGCGCGTCCCCTTGTCGGCGAGCAGCACCAGGCGCTCGCGCGCGGTCAGCCGGCCGTTCCGGTGCTGGCGCTCGATGCCCGACGCGCCGCCGCCTTCCTCGATCTTCGCGGCCTCGGCGAAGTACTCTGCGGTGGCGGTCTCGATCGGCGTCGTGGTCGCGGTCATGCAGTCCTCAAGTCGTTCGTGGTTGGGCGCGGAGAATAGACCATCCGGGCGCCCCCACCCGCCGCCGCGGGCAGGAATGTTCCGAGAACCTCCAACCACCGCAACCCTCTGCCACGCACCCCCTTGCGGCACGGCGGCCGATTCCTGTATCCTCTTCGATCCTCACTCACCCGTAGGAACTCGGGCGGCGGGAATGCCGCCATTCTCAGGAAACCACATGCAGAACGCCATCGTCGAAGCAAGCCGTCACCACGCGAAGGACACCGGAAGCACCGAAGTGCAGATCGCGGCCATCACCGCGCGCATCACGGAACTCCAGGATCACTTCAAGGCCCACAAGAAGGATCACGCGTCGCGTCGCGGCCTTCTTCTCCTCGTCGGCAAGCGCAACAGCCTGCTGAAGT
>JBILDS010000003.1:0-33811 GCA_044352505.1 Phycisphaerales bacterium | reverse complement strand
AGAGGTCGCGGTGGGATTTGAACCCACGAATCACGGATTTGCAATCCGTTCCCTTAGGCCACTTGGGTACGCGACCGAGTGGAGCGGCTATCTTCGCACCGTCCTCGTGCCGCGTCAATGCAGCGTGGGGCGAATCGTCAACGCCGATACGGACTTGCCCGCACAGATGGTTCGCGACCGCACCGGTCGATCGGCGCTACGCTGCCTTGCTATCGGTCGGGTGCGATTTCTGCCGAAGGAACCTCTCATGCAGCGCGTTGCGACTTTCCCCGTTCTTCCGCTTGTGGTTGCGGTTGTGCTTGCCGCCACAGTTGGCACCGCGTCTCCGGCGCTCGGCACCCCCGCTGCCCTTCAAGCTGGCAATCAAGCCGGCAGCCAAGCCGGCAGCCAAGCCGGCAACCAAGCCGGCAACCAGGCGAAGCCCGCCACGCTCCCAAGCGTTGATCTCGTTGGATACCGGCTGCCCCTCCTGCGCGAGGGCAGCGTGATTTCGCGTGTGGTCGGCGACCTCACGCTCGACCCCGACGAGAAGCACTGGATCTTCCGCCCGATCCAGCCTGAGTCCGGAAACCTTCGTCGCGAGTTTGTCCTCCTCCCGTCGCTCGCGCTTGAGGACATGCTCCGCACGCGTCGGCTTGCGCCATCGCCTGTGGAGTTTGAGGTCACTGGTCGCGTGTTCATCTACAAGGGCCGCAACCACCTGCTCGTTGAACTTGCGCCGCCAATCGTGCGCTTCGACACCCGTCCGAGCGAGAAGCCCACGCCCGCAGCCAACCTCGAGACGTCGCCGAACGGCGTGTCGAAGTTTGCACCGCCCGCGGATGCGCCCACGCGGCCTGCGGTTGCGCCCGACCTCTCGACGCCCATCGACCGCGATGGCGACGCGACCGTGCGTGACATCGAGCGGCGACTTGAGCAGCGCGTGGGTCGAACCCCGCTCGGCCGCGCGTCGGCCGAGGATGACTTGAGCGCGAACAGCGGAACCGCCCCCCGCGATGCAGCCGACGCGGATCGCAAGATGCTCGAACCCGGCACTCGGCTTGTGCTGCGTCACGGCCGACTCCACCGAGATCCTCAGGCGGGCTCTTGGCGATTCGTGCCTGAGCAGGTCACCGGCAAGGGCGACCGCTCACTTCAGATTCTGCCGTGTCTTCTTCTCGAACGGCTCGAGCGACTCGCCCGCGAAGGCGATGCGTCGCCGAACATTCTGCTTTCGGGCACGGTGATTGTCTACGAGGGAAATCCGTATCTCCTGCCGACGAACTTCCGCAAAGCGCGTGAAGGTCGCGGCATCGGTCGGTAGCCTCACGCACGGCGGCGCGAACTTACGCGCTCCATGAACTCAGCAGAATCGCCAGATCCGATGCGCCCACCGAGCCACTTGCATCGAGGTCGGCGCTGCCGCCCTTCGCGCCCCATTGGCTGAGCAGCGCAGCGAGATCGGCCGCATTCACAACGCCATCGCCGTTGAGATCGGCGGGGTTTCCCGCGGGTGGCTGCCCGAGCGTTCCGTCTTCACCCACCCGCGCGGCGAAGATGTCGCTTGCGCCCGTCGACGCGCCGCCTTGCCACGCAAGCACGCAACCGTTGCTTGCGGCAGGCACAGCGGCAAGTCGGTACTTGACGCCAGGATTCACTGCAACATCGGTTGACCACTCAACAGCACCTGTGGTCGCAACACGCCGCACGCGAATCGTGTCCTGCACGGCGCTCGATGAGTCGGCGTAGAAGCACACGATGCCGTCACCCACGCGGCCTGCAGTGGCCCACGATCGCGAGAACGTCGACGACATCGGCTCGATGGCAACGCCGCCAGCACCCCATTGCCGAACGCCCTTCGCAAAACACTGGCCGAAAACGCCGTAAATCGACGTGTTTGGTGTTTGCTGCGACCAGAACACGTACAGCCGCCCGTCCGCGCCGAGCGTCATCGACGGCGAGACGCGATTGTCGCCCGCGGTGCTGGTGACTGCGATGCCGCTCGTGCCATACAGCACCGCGCCCGACGCATCGACGCGCTGCACGTAACTTTGCAGCGGACTCGTGCCGTACCACGCGAAGTAGGCTCCGCCCGCGCCGTCGGCAATGAAACTGGGGAAGTTGCCGAACTGAAGCGATCCGGTGGTGAACACCTGCGCGCCGATCGCAGGCCACGGGCGCGTGCCGTCGGCGTTGATCCGATGCGCGCGCAGAACCTTCGCGCCGGTGAACGTGACGTACCGCACGCAGGACACAATCACGGCACCGTCGACCGATGGTTGAATGTCTGCCGGAATCTGCGTGGCGCCAGACTCTGTGATTGTGATCGGGGTCGCGAACGTAGGCGCACCAGTCGCCGCGTCGAAGCGTTGGATGCGCGGCGTGGCGTTCAGCGCGTGCGCCACCCACACGGCGCCGTCGCTTGCAACGGTCACGCGACCAACGTTCACGCCGGAGAGTGCTGTGACAACCTGCGACCAACGCGTGTTGCCCTGCGGATCAAGCGACTTCACGCGAATCGCGGGCGTGGAAACGTTCGGGTGGTCGTACGCAAGGTAGACGTTACCCGCGGCATCACTTGCAAGGCCGTAGTCGGTGGTCGACGACTGCGCACGATCCTCCACAACAACGGGCGCCGCCCACACCGCGTTGCCGTTCTTGTCGAGCCGCGTGACCATCACGTCGTAGCCGCTCCCCGAGAGGAAGCTGACGTAGTGGCCGTCGTTCGGTGCCGGTGCCAACTTGGGCTGCACGTCATCGCTTGAAGTGGCAAAGACCGGGAGCGGTGACGCCGAGTTGTCGGAGTATTGGGCGCCCGCGTTCGGTGCTATCGCGGCGGCGATCCCAAGCGCAAGAGGGAAAGTTGAGGCGAGTCGTGCGATCGCGTTCTGGCGCCGGGAGATCGAGAGGTGCATTGGTGCAGCATGGCAGCCGCGACAGTTGCCGCCAAGACCCTCGGCGCAAGAGCGCACGAAATCGGAGGAGTTCGCTGTTTGCCGGAGCCTCTCGGACGCGTACATTGTGAAATCGCCACTGATCGGGGGAATCCCCGGTGTGGAAGTCGACTCGTTCTCCCGCTTTCGGTTGCAGAGCTGACCGCCTACCCACTGCCAGAGGAGCACACATTGACGAACCGCACCTCCTTCCACAACCGCCGAGTGATTGCGCTATGCGCCTCGTCGGTGTTCATTGCAACCGCGCTTGCGGGTGCTCCCGCTCTTGCGGACGACAACGTGAAGCCAGGTCGAGAGGCGCCTCCGCAGATGAAGCCGCGAGACGTTGCGCCGCCGCCAGCGCCCGCGAAGCCGCGCAACGTTGCGCCACCGCCAGCACCGAAACCCGCAGCAAAACCCCCAGCGAAACCTGCTGAAGTCGCACGCCCCGCCGCGAAGCCGCCCACGCTTCCACCGCCAGCACCGAAACCTGCAGCGAGACCCGCAGCGAAACCTGTTGAAGTCGCACGCCCCGCCGCGAAGCCGCCCACGCTTCCACCGCCAGCGTCGAAACCTGCAGCGAGACCCGCAGCGAAACCTGCAGCGAAACCTGCAGCGAAACCTGCAGCGAAACCTGTTGAAGTCGCACGCCCCGCTGCGAAGCCGCCCACGCTTCCACCGCCAGCGTCTGCGAAGCCGCGCGAAATCGCGCGTCCAACCGAAGCCAAGCCGCGCGAAGTTGCGCGTCCAACCGAAGCCAAGCCGCGCGAAGTCGCGCGTCCAACCGAAGCTAAGCCGCGCGAAGTTGCGCGTCCAACCGAAGCCAATCCGCGCGAAGTCGCGCGTCCAACCGAAGCTAAGCCGCGCGAAGTTGCGCGTCCTCAAGTTCGCCCTGCGCCGCTTGAAGACGATTCCCCGATTCGACCCGTCGCGCGTCCGTCAGAGCCGACGCGCGTCGCACCAACGGAACGGCCAATCGAGGCGAAGCCCAAGCCACCCGCGCGCCCTGTTGAGCGCGGCGAACCCGACGTCACGCTGCCCCGGGGCGGCAGTGATCGCACGCGCGTTGATTCGGTCTCAACCATTGAGCCGACTGAGCTCGCACGCAACGATGCCAATCGAGCCAGCCGCACTGTTGCAGACTCGGTGCCGGGCGCGGATGCTCGCCGCGACATAAAGCCGCGTGGTGATTCATCCGGAGGTGGAACCGTTGTCAACAACAACGGGCAAGGCACCAACGTTCAGTCGACCACCATCATCAACTCGAACACGTACAACAACTACTCCTACAACAACACCACCTTCAATAGTTACGTCACGAACGTCGGCTCATCTCATCACTGGGCGACGTACCCAGCATGGTGGGGCTCGTCTTCGTGCGCGCCGTGGTATCCGTATGGCTATCGAGACGGACTCTCCATCTCGCTCGGCTTCGGTTCGGGAGGATTCGGATTCAGCCTCTTCTACGGCAGCTCCACGAGCGCATGCGCGCCGATTTGGGGCACGCCGTGGTGGGACTGTCATCCGAGGTGGAATCATCCCGTGCCGGCGTGGACCTGCGCGCCAACCTCGCTCGTTTGCGGCACCCCGTGGCAGCCCTACTGGCGCGGATCGGTCTGGTTCTCATCGTGTCGTTCTGCGTGGCACGGCTGGAATCTCTGTGATCCATGGTGGTGCCATCACGGATGGAGCGAGTGTGCGTGGCCCTCGTACTCAATCTCCGCGCCAGTGGTCTTCACGTCGTACGCGCCCGCGCCGACGATCATCGTGACCTCGCCGCCGCCCGCACCATCGCTGCCGAATCCCTCCGCGTTGTGGACCTTCTTGGCTGAAGGCTACGACCGTGATGCAGAAGATGGCTTTGCAGTGCTTGCCGCAGCAGAGCCGGGCGAACGCGCGTGGTTCGTGGGTCAAGGATTCGCCCGAGCATTCCGCGGTGAAACTGCATGGGCCGCCGACATTCTTCGCCAAGCGTTCCACGATGATCCGGCGAGTGTGATGCGTACGTCCAACGATCCGCGCTTTGTCGCGCGCCTCGAGGCGCTTGAGCGCTCGCTTGAGCCTCTGGCAAACGCGGCGACGCCAAACCCAGATGCGTTGCTTGTGACGGCGGCCAGCGCGGCCGCGCGCGGTGATCTGAACGGTGCCTACTTCGTAGCAACCACCGCGCAAGCCGATGGCGACCGAAGTGCAGGTACGGCTCGACTTGTGACCTATCTGCGCGCGGAGTTGCGTGTGCGCGGACTCTGACCGATCGAAGTGGTGTGTCTTCTGCACGACGACGTCATGGCAGAATCGCGTCACTTTGAAGGTCACATGATGTGATGGCTACATCGCGTTACGGCTGCGTCCACGCACCAAGCAGCTGTGCGAGGTCGGCAGCATCGACGTTTCCAGAGTTGTTGATATCGCCTGGCCCGGTGGTTCCCCAGGCGCTCAGAAGAATCGCCAAATCCGCGGCGTTCACAACGTTGTCGTTGTTGAGATCGGCCGGGTTCGCCGACGGCGGCGTGAAGACCACCGTCAACTGCGGCCGGGTCGCAGCTGCAGCCTCGCGACTGTCGAAACGCTTCACGCTGCGCAGCGTCACCTCGTTGCCTTGGACAAGCCAGCCGAAGTTGGTCGCGGGCGCAGCAACCCACGACTGCACATCAGCGACAAGTTGCGCGGTTGTTGTCCATGTGTACGAGCCTTGACCCGTCACAGAGCGACTCGCGCTCACCGTGGACGAAAACTGCCCACCCGAGGTGGGCCACGGAGTCGATGGATAGAACCGATGCTGCCACGTTGCATCACCCGTTGCGCTCGGTGCGCCGCCACCACCAAACGCGGTGCTCGGGCCCTCACCCCACGACGCGAGCATGCGCTTCAGCTGCACGGTTTGCGTTGTGCCCGAGCCAGCGGCCGAGCAGTAGAGCTTGAGCGACACGCTTGTGATCGTGGAACCCGCCGGAATCTGCGAGAGATCGAAGCGAAGCACGCCGCGACGCAATGTTTCTCCGCCATTCACGCCGACGCGACCCGCAAAGAAATACTGTGCGGCACCTGCGCTGTACGCACCGGTTGGATCCTCAATCAGCGTGTTGTCGGACACGCTTGTCAGATCAACTTGATCCGCCACGGCGGGCGACGCGAGCGTGGCTCCGAAGAATAGTGCGCACGCCACAGCACCGCAGCGCGCGAGAGCTCGGGTGGTGGTCTGCGTATCAAGTGTCACGTCGCGCATGGTTGAAGTCGTCATTGGTGAATCTCTTGAAGGTCAACTGTGAGATGCGAGCGTATCTGGTTCCGAGGCTCAACCGAAATCGGCTGTTTCTTCGACGGTTTCGTGCATTCGACTGCGGCCTCGTACGCGATGCACCCCAGATCCTTTACGTCCACGCCGCAAGAAGAAGCGCAAGATCGGACGCGCTCACCACACCATCGCCGTCGAGATCCGCCGACCCGGCACTGCCCCACTGACCTAAAAGTGCCGCAAGGTCGGATGCGTTCACGAAACCATCGCCATCGATGTCGCCAAGGAGACCCGACGGCACGACCGTCACGGTAAACGTCAGAGAAAGCGGCCGCGTTGCTGCGCCTGGAAGATTCTCGTCGCTCGTCCACACCGTGGTTGATGCGCTGTAGTCGCCTGGAACAAGCCCGGTGGTGTTGAACGAAAATCGAAGCATGGCTGGCATCGACGCGATGTTCAGCTCACTGGCATCAACCACAGCAAACGGCGCCGAAAGCGCGCTCGCGCCGTCGGCATCAAGGCGCGCCATCGCAGCGGTGTACCCACGGTTGTAGAGGGGCACATCAATCTGCTGGATGCCCGTATCGCGCGTGAAACTCGCGGTGACGGTGCGACTCGTCTGGTTCGACTTCGGACTCCACGATGGGTTCGACGGCAGCAATACGGTGCCGGTGACCGTGCGCGTGATGAGTGCGTTCTGCGTACCTTCGACTGATGTCGAGATGGTGGCCGTGCCAGAAAGTACGCCAGCAGTCGCTGTGTTCACCGGAAGCGAAACTGTTGTAAACGCCGGTGCGAGTGCCGCTGTGATGTTCTGCGAGCCACCCAACGCCCCGGAGCCTGACACCGTGGCCGTGAGTGCGTCAACTCCAAGTGGATGCACAACCGACGCGATGTTTGAGACCTGCACGGGCACGGTCACACCGGGTGCATTGCGAATGACAGTGCCAAACGACGTTGGTGCCGTGGCCTGCATCACGGGGGGAATCTGGTAGTCGGCGATCACCGGCAAGTGGTCGCTGGCCGCGAAGAGATTGTTTGCGAGCGCGTTTGATCGCGCGGATTGCCCAGGGAAATAGCTGTTTCCGCCGTTGTTGATGGCGATGTTGTAGTGAAGCCCGTCGTTTCCGAGTGCGCGATACGTGCCAGCAATCAACGCGAGGCCATCGCCGTCGTGGAACTCCGCAGTCGAGAACTGAAAGTCAAAGCGATCATCGAGCCCGCCACCAACAAGCCCACCGCTTGTCACGTCGCGCGGCGATTGGGTGTGCTTCGCAGCGTTGGCTACACCCGTCCAATTGCCAGACCCGAGCGGATCAATCGCCTGGCCGATGCCGGCAGCAGTCATGGTGGCGTACGCGGCTTCTGCGTTTGAGTACAGGTTGTAATCGCCCGCGTAGATCACATGCGCGGTTCCTCCGAGCGCGTTCGCGTTGTTCCGAAGTGCGATTGCACCTTGGTTTCGCTCTGCAGCATCAGACGATGTGTTGCTGGCCTTCAGATGAGATGAGTAGACATAGATCCGCGTGGCATTCGAAGCCGTGTAGCCGTTCAACTGAAGAAGCCAACGATCGCTGTCGCGCGATGCACCAGTGCTGATATCGACGTGGCCACTTGGAATCTCTGTGAAGACGTCGCTTTGGTAGTAGAGACACTGCGCACCGCCGGATCCGTCTTCCGATGTAGACGTGGTGAAAGTCGCGCGCGCGAACGGGACACCAGGGAATGCTGCCAATACGTGACCATCGAGCGCCGCAAGGTCGGCGGCGCGAACCTCTTGAAACATCAAGATCGACGGCACGACCGCGAAACCGCGTGAATCATCCGCGCCCGCCGCCGTAAGAACGCCGCGAATCGCGGTGCCACTTCCCACAAGCTTCGCCACGTTGTAGTTCAGCACACGAACCTGCGCGTCGACAGAGGCGGCAAAGGCTGCGGGCAGAACAGCCGCAATGAGCACGAACGCACGCGAAAGGAAGCGGAGTTTCGACATGGTGTTCTCAAAGGGCAACGTGCACTGCAATCCATCGCGCCTTCCGGCCACCCCGGCGCATGGACTCGCCCAATCGCTGCGGAAGCAACGTTGGGCGAACCGACCAATGTAGACCCGAATCCCCACAGGGGAAGCATCGAGTTGGCCGGATAGAGCGTGATGATCCGCGTTTCGAGGGCGATCGGATGCCCAATGGTCCCGAAACGATGAGATTCCGCGACTCTCGGTCGTTACGATCCGCTCCTTCACCGCTGGTGCAGCGGTTGTCCGCCCTCGGAGCCCAACATGCTCAGAACCATTGCCGCTCTCCTGACCCTCGCCGTCTCGGCCCCCGCCCTCGCCCAACAAGTCACGCCTGAGGTCTTCACGCTCGACAACGGGATGAAGTTCCTGCTTCTTCCGCGCACCGATCAGCCCAACGTGATCGCCGCGGGCTGGGTGGCGAAGGTCGGCTCGGTGAACGAGCGCCCCGGCATCACCGGCATCAGTCACTTCTTTGAGCACATGATGTTCAAGGGCACCGACACCATCGGCACGAGCGCGCCAGAGGTCGACGCGCGCTACCGCGACGCCCAGAAGTCGGTGCGAGACCGCATGAACGCGCTCGCGTGGAACGACCAGTACCGCCGCTTCTTCAACGGCGAGATCGACGACCCGTGGGACCCCGTGAACGACACGCCAGAGCTTGCGAAGCTGCGTGCAGAGCTGAAGACACTCATGGATGCGCAGCAGGGTCGGCTTGGTGCCGATCGCATCGCGACGCTCACAACCGAAATCGCATCGGCGTCGCCCGACGAGAAGCCGCGGCTTGAGACCGAGCTCGCGCTCCTCAAGGCCGATCAAGAGAAGGCGCGCTCGATCGTGAAGGATGAGTTCGACAAGGTCTACACGGGCCAAGGCGGCTCGGGCATGAACGCCTTCACCTCGCACGACCTGACCTTCTACTTCATCAATGTCCCGTCGAACAAGTTCGAGCTGTGGGCGTGGATGGAGTCGGATCGCCTGCACGGCTCGGTGTTCCGCGAGTTCTACTCTGAGCGCGACGTGGTGCACGAAGAGCGCCGTCTGCGCACCGAGAGCACGCCGACGGGCATCTTCCAGGAGCAGTTCGAGGCCATGTTCTGGTCGTCGAGCGGCTATTCGTGGCCCATCATCGGCTGGTCGAGCGACCTCAACAGCTACACGATCGAAGAGGCGATGCGGTACTGGAACATCTACTACCGCCCCGGAAATCTCGTCGGCGTCGTGGTGGGCGACTTCGATCTCGCAGAGGCCAAGTCGGCGATCACGCGGTACTTCTCGCGGCTTTCGCCCGGCACCGAGGCGCCGCCGCCCGTCGTCACGCTCGAAGTTGGGCAGATCGCTGAGATGCGCATGAGCGCGGAGTGCGACTGCCAACCGTCGGTTGAGGTGCGCTACCACACGGTGCCCTTCCGCCACAAGGACGCCTACGCGCTCGATGTACTCGCGGCGGTACTCAACGGTCGCACCGGTCGCCTCTACAAGTCCATGGTTGATGGAAGCGAAATCGCTTCAAGTGCCGGTGCGCGGCAGGACAGCCGGAAGTATGCAGGCGCGTTTAGCTTCAATGCAGAGGTGAAGGGCGACGCAACGCCCGCCCAACTTGAAGATGCGTGGTACGCGGCAATCGAGCAACTGAAGACTGAGCCTGTGCCCGCGCTTGAATTGCAGAAGGTGAAGAACCAGTTTGCCGCGTCGAACTACCGTCGTCTGAAGACCAACTTCTTCCTTCTCCTCCAACTCGGCTACTACGAAGGCCTCGGCACGTGGGAAGAGATCAACGAGTCGCCCGCGCGAATCGATGCGGTGACCCCCGACGACATCCAACGCGTGGCAAAGACCTACTTTGCGCGCGAGAATCGATCGGTTGCAACGTACACGCGCAAAGCGGGCACTGGCATGACCGTCGATGACCCGGCACTCGCAGCGCTCCCGGCGCCAATGCAAGCGCAGGCGCGACAAATGGCGGCGCAGATCGCGAAAGAGACCGATGCTCCGCGCCTCCGCATGGCTCTTGAGCAGATGGGCGCCCAGGCAGAACAAGTGCCACCGCAGATGAAGCCGCTGCTTGAGTACATGGTTTCGAAGATCGAGGCGCGTCTCGCTGAGCTCGAGAAGTCCGATTCGGCGAACTGATGTGACGAGCCCTGGTCTAACAACTGACACACGTCATCAAACGATTCATCAAACGATTCATCAACCGATTCACGAACCACTTCATGAACAATCTCACCAACACCCTCTCGTCGCTTGCCGCCGCAGCCGCATTCGTCGTCACCGCTGGTGTGTCGGCACAGGATCTCCCCGCGCGACCGGAGAATCTCACGTTCCGCCCGCTCGTCTACAACCCGCCGAAAGCTTCTGACTATCGACACCAACTCTCAAACGGAGTCGTGGTGTTCCTCGCGCCAAGCAAGGAACTTCCGCTCGTGGAGTTGTCGATGACGTTCCGGGGCGGAAACTACCTCGAACCCGCCGACAAGACTGGCCTCGCGAGCATGACCGCATCGCTCCTCCGCACCGGCGGAACCGACGCACTCGCGCCCCGCGAACTCGACGAGAAGCTCGACTTTCTCGCAACCGATGTCTCGATCGGCGCAACGGGCACCGTGTGCGCTGCATCGATCGACGCGTTGAAGGCAAACTTCGATGAGAGCCTTGCGCTTCTCATGGACATGCTGACGAAGCCGCGCTTTGACGAGAGCAAAGTGAAGATTGCGGTCGACGCCGCGATCGAGGGAATGAAGCAACGCAACGACGACGCTGATCCAATCCTCGCTCGCGAATGGCGCATGCTTCTCTACGGCACCGATCACTTCGAGGCGCGCCAGCCTACGGAAGCATCGATCCGTGGAATCACCGCCGATGACATGCGAGCCTTCGCCAAGAAGGTCTTCAATCCAGCGAATGTCGTCGTCGCCGTGACCGGCGACTTTGAAGTGCAGGAAATGCTCGCAAAGCTTGAGGCGGCCTTCGCGGCATGGCCGACGGGTGAGCGCATGCCTGTCCCGCCCGCGCCAACCGCGACCTTCACGCCGGGCGTCTACCACGTGGGCAAAGACATCCCACAGGGCAAGGTCAACATCGGCCTGCGCGGAATCACGCGCGATGATCCAGATTACTTCGCAGCGCTCGTCATGAACGAGATTCTTGGCGGCGGCGGCTTCACCAGTCGCATCATGAAGACCGTGCGTTCAGACGAAGGTCTCGCCTACTCGGCGGGCAGCGGCCTCGACGCAGGCGTGTGGTATCCGGGACAGTTCCGCGCCAGCTTCCAATCAAAGAACGCAACGGTCGCGCTCGCGATCAAGCTCATCAAGGGCGAGTTTGAAAAGATGCGCAGCACACAAGTCAGCGCCGAGGAACTTGAAGTCGCGAAGCAGTCGTTCATCGAGACGTTCCCGCGCTCATTCGAGTCGAAAGACGCAATGCTCGGCATCTTCGTTGCCGATGAGTGGACCGACCGCGATCCAACGTACTGGCAGACCTACCGCGACAACGTCGCCAAAGTCAGTGCCGCCGACGTGCAGCGCGTGGCCCAGCGCATGCTGAACTTTGACGAGATGGCTGTCTTTGTGGTCGGAAACTGGGAGGCGATCGCGGCTGGCGACGCGCTTCCGGGAAAGCCCGCGCGCGCAACCATGGCTGAGTTCTTCAATGACAGAGTCGAGCATCTTCCGCTGCGCGATCCGATGACCATGCAGCCGATGCCTTGACGCGCGTGCTCTGAGTTCGCTCATTGCATCGCACGCATACGCCTCACAACGCAGCAGGCCTCGGAAACTCTCCGAGGCCTGTTTCGTTTTGCGTTGCCCTGCAACACGCCTTACGCGGCGCGCGGTCCGTCGCCAGGAGCCTTTGCCGCCATCTGCGCGCGCAGCTTGACGAGCGAGAGTTCCACTCGGTCGAGCGCAAGGATCGCCTGCGCTGCGGCACAGCCTCCGTGGCTACCGATCGGCAGATCACGAACGCAGGTGGGAAAGGGAAGCGGCCCAGGAACATCATCCATCGAACACTCCTCGACACCATCGATGGGCGTGGTTCCAACGAGCCTGAGTCGCGCAAATCCGTGCATGACAAACCCCTTTCCGCAATGCCGTCCATTGGCACCCTGCGTCACAGTTGAGATCGGCACGATTTGCCGCAGACTTCGCGCGGAACGCGGCGATTCGCTCGGCTTTCCCAGTGAAGTTCATCTGCGGCAGGGTCGACCCATAAACCCCGGGATCACGCTTTCGCAGGAGCCGCCTTCTTGCCGGGGGCGTTCGCCCCGTCGACGGATGGATGGTCGCTGGCGCGGCGTCCAGCTTTGCGGGCGGTCATCGTCGAGAACGCGACCACGCCTCCACCGAGCGTGGCGCACATTGCAAAGATGAGACCAGCGCGCGCGAGGTGCGTCTCGTCCTTCATCAGCATGCCACGCGCAACCACCGTACGCCCCACTTCTTGCTTGGCGGCAAGTACGGTGAGTCGAATCTGATCTGCGTCGCGCTCAGGTTGCTTGGCGGATTCGCTGATTGCAACAGCAGTGAACGCATCAAGCAACGCGACGGTCTGCTCGACACCGCGGCCGCGCATTGTGAGCACAAGCCCTGATCCAGTGTCATCGATGTGGAGATACTCCGCGATCGGCGCGACAAGCGTATCGGCTTCTTCGCGGGCGTAGCCTCGATCTGCGAGACGCCCCGCAACCGTTCCGAGGAACGCTGGGTTCGACGTCATGGTCTTGAGCCAGACTGCGATTGGCTCGGAGTTCGCGGCCGCAGAATCAGCTCCGCGCGTCGTGGTCTGCAACTCGACCGTGGCGACGGCATCCTTCGGTGCAATGGCCGCCGCGGCCATCCAGGAGAGCCACGCGGCGCCAGCAAGAAGCGCGGTTGCGAGCGAACCGAGGGCGAGTGCGCGGGAGATTCCCGTGAGTTGCGCAAAGAGCTGCAGCGAGCGCGTTGCCTTCTCATGGAGCGCAACCACCTCAGCCTTCTCGGCCGCAAGCTCAGCACGCTCTGCTTCAAGCGACGCACGCTGCTTGGAGATCGCCTCAGCTTCCGCCGCAAGAATCGCTGGCTGCGCCGAATAGAGTTGTCGCAACATGCGCATCGCCTGCATGCGCCGCTTGAGTGCGCGGTGCACGTTCACAAGACGATCCTTGCGCACTTTCAAGAATCCAGCAACCTGTGAGAGCCGCGGAACGATTGTCTGGTTGATGTGCTCTTCGGCCAGCGGCACGTCGCCCGACCCGTTGACGGCCTCTCGCTGGAGCTTGCGCGCCGTTTCTACTTCTGCACGGAGCGCTTCAACTGTTGCCTCAAGCTCGTTGGCATGCAGGGCATGCTTCTCTGCGACCTTGAGCACGGCGGTCAGCTTCGACATCGCAATGGCGAGTTCCTGCCGGGTCTCATTCCACTGCTTTTCAAGTTCATCGGCGCGATTGCGTTCCGCGGCGATACGGCCCTCGAGCGACTTGACGAGGTCGGTTTCCTTGTTGAACTGGGTGTTGGCAGCCTCAAGTTCAATGCGGATACGTGCCTCTTCCGCTCGGCGCGCGCGTTCTTCCGCCATGACGCGCGTGGACTCAGCGGCGGCAAGCTCGTTCTCAAGCCGCAATGATTTCTCGCGAATCTGCGAGCGCTCTTCGGTGAGACGTGTGCACTCGGACTTCAGACGCTCGACTTCTTCAAGCAGAAGGCGCTGCTCTGCGGAAGTCGCGCGATCGGTGTCGGCACGTGCACGAAGGGCGCCGAGCGAGCGCTCGACGTCGGCGATGATCCGGAGCACGTCTCTTTGCTCGCGTGAATCGTTGTGCGATGGATTCTGCGTCGGCGACGCAGATTCTTCTGCCGGCATGCAGACCTCCCGCGAGGGAATCGGCGTTTCTTGGCCGGTGCTGAAGACGAAGCCCGCGAACCGATTCGATCTGCGCGGTCGGCTCCGATAGCCTCAACCAGCGCGCGGTGCGCGACGGAGAACATCGCGCAATTCCTGCATGCCAACAAGTGCCGCGACGGCGAAGTACACCGCCGCACCGGCGCAGACACCGACGGCAAGGCGCAGCGTGTAGATCGACCAGCGATCCTCGTCGGGCAACATACGCATGGCCGCAAACACAGCGACTGCCATGACCAGCGTGGCGACCATGCTGTGGCGCCAGCTTCGAATCACCTCTACGTCAAGAATGCCCGGAGTTCGACGCGAAAGGAGTCGGCCCAGAATCACGACCTGGAGCACCGAACAGATGGCCGTCGACCACGCGAGCCCGGCTTCGCGGAGCGGAGTAAAGATGAGCGTGAAGTTGAGTGCAAGGTTGAGCACCACCATTGCCACCGACACCTTCACCGGCACCATCGGCTCCTTGAGCGCGTAGAACGCGCGCGTGAAGACGTGATTCATCTGGTAACTCCAGATTGCTGGCGCGAATCCGATCACGATGAACCCAACTCGGCGCACGTCGTCTTCACCAAACGCGCCGCCGCGGAAGAACGCACCAGCAGCGTCGTTGGCGAGAAGCACAAGACCCGCGCTTGCAGGAAGTCCAACAAACACCGTCAGACGGAGTGCGCGGCGCACCGTGGCCGCGAAGGCCGCAGGATCATTGTTTTGCCGAGAAAGCAGCGGGAAAATGGCGGTCGCAATCGAAATTCCAAAGACTCCGAGCGGAAACTCGTAGAGGCGCTGGGCGTTCGCCATTGCGCTCATGGCGCCAGAGGCCAGCGGATACGCGACGCCCATGATGGTGGGGCCGACAAGCGTCGGCCAACTTGCAATGAGCCCATCGATCGCGGTGTTCACCTGAAGGACACCAAGTCCCAGCATCATCGGCAGCGTTTGCGCAAGCGTGGCGCGTACCGAAACCCACGCTGCAGGATCGCGCGGGGCAAACACAGGGCGCACGCGTTGAAGCACGCGCCAAGTCCACACAAGTTGCACAACGCCTGCAAGAAGAACGCCCGCCGCAACAAGGCGAAGATGCATCGTGGGGCTGAGGTCGCCCGCGTGCACCAACGGCAGCGCCCCAAGTGTGGCCGCGATCATCGCCAGGTTCAGAATGATCGGACTCGCCGCAGTTGGACCGAAGCGCCCATGAACCTGCAACGCCGAGCCGCCCACAGCCGTGAGGCAGACAAGTGGCATGTAGGGAAGCATCAGCGCCGCCAGCTCATATCCAAGCCGGACATGGCGAACGCTCAGGAAGTCGACTGGCACACCGGCCACACGAATCGGCGCATGCGCCGCAACTTCGAGCGCGGGGCTCGCAAGCCAGCGCCCAAGAAGAAAGGCCTCGCCCACGAGCACGATTGCCCAAAGTCCAGCCGCCAACAGCGCGAAGAGAAGCCCTGAGTAGCGGCGGGCGGCAGCGGGATCGTCGCGATCCAACTCAGCGTATCGCGGTAGAAACGCAGCGGAAATCGCGCCTTCGCCGAAGAGTCGACGGAAGAGATTCGGAATGAGGAACGCGAAGTTGAACGCGTCCATGAGCGGTCCAACGCCGAAGACGCGGGCGAGCGACGCATCGCGCACCAACCCGGTCACTCGACTCACAAAGGTGAGCACGGTCATCAGCCGGGCGTGGTGCTCGAATCGTTCGGCCATCGGTGTAGGTTCGTCGGCGCCACGAAAGCGCGTTACGGCGCGACAGACGAGATCTCGAGAACAGCGGTCGACATATCTGGATCGAGCGCACGGCGCGCGATCGACAGCTCAACCGAGCGACCCGCCTTTGTGAAGCGTGCGCTGGCAAGGTCAAGTCCAGCCTCCTCGCGATCGACCTTCCACCCAGCGGCTTGGAAGCGGCCGCGTGTATCTGCGAGCGACTCCGCTGCGTCGAGCACGCTTCCGGCAAGAAGAAAGCGCCCACTGGTGACGACGCCACCACTGCGGCGAATGTCGGCGCTGCGTACCGTGGTCATTCCGTCCGGAACTGGAACATCCGAGTCAAGCAGCGTGCGCGAGGTTGAGCAGGCCTGAAGCACTGCGGCAAGCGCTGTGACGGCGAGGACACGAATTCGAAAGGCCATGTGCGGAGAATACCGCGCCGCGCGGACGGTCGCAGATGCGTCACGCCAGGCTGCGCAGACAGGCAGACGCCGCCAACCGCCCTGAGCGCATCGCGCCGTTGATCGAGGCGTCCTCGAGGTGATCGCCCGCGACAAACACGCGCGAACCGAGCGACGCCGGAAGCCGCCCGGCGAGATCCGACGGCCACTGTCGAGGAATCGCGCGCTCGATCCGCTGCAGCGCCACAAGCTTCCACCCGTCGGTGGCGGCTCGACCCAGAATCTGCTGCAGCGTTCGCCGCATGTCCTCTGCAGTGTCGCGCGACCGATCAGGGTCACTTGGGAGCTTCGCGGTGTTCGCAACAAACAGGCCTCGTCCCGAAGGCGCGTACTCAGGCGCAATCGCGCTCATGGCCGCGCCATGGTTGAACGCACCGAGTCCGGATCCGTTCAAGACCAGCCAAGATGGCAAGCGCGACGGCTCTGGCGTCGCAAACCACGCCGAGAGCGTGCCGCACCAGTGGATTTCCGGGAGATTTGGCGCGAATCGCCGGAGTTCGTGCGCTCCTGTCGCAACGATCACACTATCGGCGTCGAGCACCTCGCCTGAGGCGAGACGCACCCGACCCATTTCAATCGCCTCTGCCTTCGTTGACAGCCGGAGTTGCGCCGTTCTAGGCAAACTTCGCGTGAGCTGCGCCGCAATCTCGCCCATTCCCTTTGCTGGTACGCAGGCGAAGCCCTCGGCGAACATACGCAAGAGGAAGTCGAGTCGGCTCGCGTCGGTCTCGAGAGATGAGTCGAAGAAGACGCCGCCGAAGAATGCTCGGAAAAACGTGTTGATCGTGCGATCGGAGATTCCCGCAGCACGCAAACGTGCGCGCGCGCCCACGCCGCACGCGGCGCCGGGCTGGTCGGATGGGCCTCGAAGCGCGGCGCGCGCAAAGGGCAGCATTCGGAGCGCGTCGCGAGGCGGGAGGAATCCCCCTGCAATCCCACGCACAATCCCAACGAGGGCCGCGAGGGGCTCTCGAAACGGATGCGCGATGGTCACGCTGCTGCGGCCATTCCACACACGCGCACCGGGCATAAAGGCCTTGAGATCAAGCGCGCGAAGGTCAAGCAGCGCAGGCCCTTCGGGATAGGCCGAAAGGTAGATTTGAAACCCACGATCGATCGTGAAGCCGTCGATGCGATCGCTCGCCACACGGCCACCGGCACGGTCGGATGACTCGACGAGCGTAACGACGTGGCCGGCTGCGGTGAGCGCCCGCGCTGCGGAAAGCCCTGCGATTCCTGCTCCAATGATGATGATCTGCCGCTGCATGCGACGTTTAGGGTAGCGCGAGCCGAGCGGGGTGTGCGCGCCGTTCCGCGTACGCGCGAACCGTGCGCAGTGCCTCGAACGCGAGCGCGGCGCCCGCAAGCACAAACGTCGAGCGCAAGACAAGGAATCCAGCGTGATCGACTAGGTGTGCTTCAGCCGGAGCGACACCAAAGAGCGCGCGAAGAATGCCCTCATAGGCGACAAGCGACACGAAAATGCCTGCCAAGATCGCTCCAAGATGAAGTGCAACCGCGACAACCACCGATCGACCTGCACGCGGGCCGACTGGCGCGGGGAACAGCGCGGCTCCAAGTTGGGCGCGCGCATGCAACTCAACGAGGTACGTCGCCAGCATGATTCCCAAGAGACCGCTCTGCACAAGCGGATGAATCGCCGCTGGAATAGACAATTTGTCGAGACGCATCGCTTCGCGTGCGTACAGCACGCCGCCCACGACCACGATCACCGCAACGACAATGAAGCCCGCTTGGAGCCAGCGCTGCGGTGAACCGTACATTGCACCGTCGAGGAGACGTGCGGCGCTGCGTTCGACGCGTCTCGAACGCAACCACCCAATCGCACCCGCGACAGCCACGCCGATCCAGCCCGCAATCATGTCGTACCCGCTGAAGGTTCGACCAAGGATCGGTATTGCTTGCGTGACTTCGTCGATGTAAACCCATGCCACACCGAAGAGAAATCCAAGCCACGCGCGACCAAACGGGCGCGCATGCATCGCAATCCATGCGACCATTCCGAATCCCACGAAATGCACGACTTTGTCGATGGTGCCCGCGCCTTCGAAGCCGAGGCGTGGCCAGTGGGTCACGATGGTGACCGGCACGAGATAGGCCACCAGAAAAATCCGCCACGCTCGCAGGGATCGAGCCCAAAGATCTTCCGGATCGACGGGCGCAATCATCACGAACCACGCTGCCGCGTGGCCGCTCGGAAGGGGTGCGAGGGATCGATCGGCTCGGGCTCAGGCTCGGCCGTGCTTGCTCCCGCTGCGGCCGCGACAGCAGGCGCAACCGCAGACCCAACTTTCGTGGGTGCAGAGTTTGACACGATCGGATCTTCGAGCGATCCGGCGCCCGCAACCGACGCCGCAGCCGTGGTCGACGCCGCAGCCACCGACTTTGCCCGCGCCTTCGATTTTGCAGGTGCCGTTGCAACCGGTGTCGCGGCGCTCACCGTCTTCGCTGCCACACGCGCGGTATCAGAACCCGCTTGCGGAAGACGCGGCTCAACAATTGCTGCGGACGATGTCACATCGGACATCTTCTTTTCAGCGTCCGACCTTCCAACATCTGACTTCGCGGCGCGCACGCCATCAACACTCGCCCCAACCATCGGCGCCGATGACTTGCGTGCGGCGCGAGCTGCGCGCGCGGCGGCGGCCGATTCCGGGGTGAAGCGCGTCGATGCAACAGCAGATGCTGCTGCGGCTGCTGCAGCTGCGGCGGCTGCGGCGGCGGCAGCAGCGGCGGCGGGCGTCGGCTTCCCCGCAGCGCTCGGGTCGACGCCATGCGCAATCTCCCACTCGCGCACAAAGCGTTCTGCAAGCGTGCGATAGTCAATCGCACCGGGACACCATGGGGCGTAGTCGAAAATCGTTTGCCCAAAACTCGGTGCCTCTGCAAGCTTGATGTTGCGGCGAATCGCCGGCATCAGCACCTTGGCGCCATCCCACGGCAGACCACTTCCCGCGCTTTCATCGAAGAAGTTTGCGAGCTCTTGCACGACCTCACGGCTGTGCGACGTTTGCGTTTCGTGCATGCAGAGCACCACGCCACCGATCTTCAGCGATGGATTGAGGCCTTGCGAAAGTATCTGCACGGTTTCGAGCAACTTCGTGAGCCCTTGCATTGCAAGGAACTGCGCCTGCATGGGCACGAGAACCTCATCGGCGAGGCAGAGCCCATTCAGCGTGAGCACATTGAGTGATGGCGGGCAGTCGATGAGAACGTAGTCGAACTCGTCTGCGATCTCCTCGAAACGCGTACGCAAGATGCGATTGCGATCGGGGTGCTGCGCAAGTTCCGTCTCCGCGCCCGCGAGATCGGTGGTCGAAGGCAGGAGACGAAGATTGTCGCGCACCTGGACGAGGCACTCGCGCAGATCGCAATCCGGATCGACAAGCGCGTCGTAGACCGTCTTCCCAACGGCACTTCCATCGACGCCAAGATGAAGCGAGAGATGCGCCTGCGGATCAAGATCAATCAGGAGCGTTCGCCGACCGAGCAGCGCAATGGCCGCACCGATACTCACGGTGGAAGTTGTCTTGCCCACACCGCCCTTCTGATTAAGAAGCGCCGTGATGCGCGGCGGAATCTGCGTCATGCGGGTGAGTATACGGAATCTGCGCGCGGTTCTGTCTGCCGGGGTCGTCCGCCGTTGATGCGTGCTTCGCGCATCGCGCCGCGCCTATCGCGCCAGCAAATCAACGCGCACGGTGCGCGGCAGCCGTCGCCATGGCACGCTCGCAAGCGGCGCGTCGGCCTGGCCTTCCGGTGCGATTCGGCGAAATCCGATCTCGGCGATCGCTGCGGCATCGACGCGCTCGATCCACGCGGAGGGCAGCGCAAAGGACACCCGAAATCGGTCGGAGAACGCTCTGAACTCCACCGCTGCGTCGGGTCCGAGACTTGCAATCAGCGCATCGGCATCTTCGACCGAGCCATCGCCGCGCACCACCACGTGTGTTCCATTGGCACCCGCCACCACAAGCGCATGGTGCTGCGTTGGCCCGCCGGGGCAATGCACTTCGGCGAAGACTTCCCATCCCTCCAACCGCGGACGGAGCGATGCCACGGTGCGCATCGACTCGGGTGCACGTTGCAGCGCACCACTCGCAGCCGACACCAAATCGAGAGACCGCTGAAACGCTGCATACAGAGGACCCGAAGCACCTGCAGCAAGTCGCACAGGCACGATCGGCACCGTGCGCGCTTGCCCACGGTGCTCGATGCGAAGCGCACTGCGCGCATCGCCGATATCTGGACGCAGCGGTCGCTCAAGACGGACGCGCGCAACCTCCGCTGGCTGAATCAACGCCGCGAGAGGCGCACTGTCCGCATCGAGCCAGACAGCGTCAAGCCAGGCAAGCCGCACGATCTCTTCGTCTGTTCCGGGATTCGCAATCGCGAGCGTCACCGACGCACCATCTTCCGCCTCGATCCACATGAGAAGCGGCGACCGAACCCGCAGCCATGTTGCAATCGCCTCCGCGAGGGCTTCGCCGTCGCGCGCAGGATCGAGCGCGAGCGTGAGCAACGCGGAAAGTTCGGTCGGATCTGCAATCCACGCTGCGATCGGCGCGGGCGCGGTGTCATCGGCGCATGTTGCGACGAGCGACTCCGCGAACTCCACAGCCACGCCTTCGCTTGACTGCGCAACGCGCGCGAGTGCCGCAAGCCAAAGCGCGGTCGTTGCGCGCGCAGCGATCCCGTTCGGAGATGTGGCATCAAATGGTGGCGGCGCGCTCCACCCACGCAGTCGTTGCCCAATCTCGAAACGAAATCGCTCGAAAGGCGCATCAGGATCGGGCCGCGAAAGAAATGCGTCGGGTTCGCCAGCGGGAACGATTGCGCTCGCACGCACGGCGAGTCGATCAAGAAGATCGGGAGGCGCTGGCGCAAGCCAGCGCGGAGTGATCACCTGCTGACCGAGCAGGATCTCGCGCGGGGTCGGTGCCTCTGGCGGAAACTCGATTGCGAGAAATGCGTCACCACCCGATCCAGCACTGAACTCTGTCGACTGCGCGTCAACAAGGCGCAGTTCGTTCGATGCGCTCGCCCAGCGCCGCAGCGAATCGCGCACGAGTCGCGGTCGAACAGGCCACACGACTTGGCCTTCAGCGCCAACCAGTGCACCGCTTGCAAGGCGCAACGAAAGCGCCACGCCGCTTGCTCCTCGCGCCGCCTCGCGACTGCCAACAGCCGGAGCCACCCGCACCGGAATCAGAAGTGGGGCACCCTCCACCGCCGTGGGTCGGGTCACCAGAGCCTCGATGTTCGGTCGTGTCTGCGAACGTATCTGCGAACCCGTCTGCGGCTCAAATCCACTTCGAGCAGAAGCTTGCTTCGCACACGCGAGAGTAGTTGCCACGCTTACCGCCAACGCGAGCAGTACGCGCACGGTGCGCACCGATGTCGTCGTGGCTGGATCGATTGCGAGCATTGCCGAATCGTACGAGTTTCCGACGCACCGATCACGCAGGCATTGGAAGTCCCGTGCGCTGCACCACCGTCATCATCCACCCTTTTCATCGAAGTTTGACGGCAAACGGTGCCGCTCACACCGCTTGCAATGCAATCGCGTCACCCGCGCGACGCTTACTCCGCCGCTGGCAATGCTCGAGTTTGAACCTCGCGGAGCGCGGTGTTCGCCGGCTCAATCTCAGCCGGCACGCTTTGGAGATCGCCTGCGAGTTCGGCTGTGTCACGCGCGCCCGGAACGAGACGCGAGTTGAACGACGCAATTGCGTTGTTGTAGCCTTTGGTCGCACTCTCAAGCCCCTTGCCGACCCGCTCGAGATGCTCCGCGAAGGTGCGAATGCGCGAGAGAAGCTCCTTCGCGCTTTCACCAATCTTGCGTGCATTCTCGTTCAGCTTTGCTTGCTGCCACTGCAGTGCGCAGGTACGCAACAGCGCCAGCAGTGTGGACGACGTACAAATGACCACGCGCGACTCGAGCGCGTCTTGGTAGATCGTCGCATCTTCCTCAAGTGCCGCGATCAGGCCGCTCTCGAATGGCACGAAGAGCACTGTGATCTCAACACCTTCTCCGAGCGACTTCGCGTACTCGCGCGACGCCAGCGCGCGAACGTGACCACGCAGTGCCTGCGCGTGCGCGGCGCGCCGGGCTGCGCGATCGGCATCGGAGAGCGCTGGATCGAGCGACTCGAGATACGCATTCATGGGCACCTTGGCATCGATCGGGACAAAGCGCCCGCCCGGGAGTCGCACGGTCATATCGGGGCGGCGTCGGTTGCCTTCGTCATCGGCGACGCTCGTCTGCTCGCTGAAGTCAACGTTGTCGACGAGCCCCGCCATTTCGGCAATGTTGCGCAACGACACTTCACCCCAGCGCCCGCGCTGCGTGTTGTTGCGCAGCGCGCTCTGCAGCGCACTGGCGGCCGACGATGCTTTGTGCTGGAGATCGGCGACTTGCTTCAATTGCTCTCCAAGCGTTCGTACATCGCCCTCGCGCTTCTCACCGAGCTCCCGCACGAGCTGCTCGTTCTTCGCCAACTGCTCCTTGAGCGGCGCAAGCGTGGCATCGATCGCCTTTTGGCGCGCCTCAAGTTCTTGCTGCGACAGCCGCTGGTGACCGTCGAATTGCTCCTTGGCCTGTCGCATGAGTTCACCGGCCGTCGCCTTCAGAAGATCGGCGCCGGTTGCTTTGAAGGTCTCCGCGAGTGCAACGCGCGATTGCTCGACTGCAGCGCGGAGCTCCGCGATCGACTTCTCACGCTCAACGAGCAGACGCTGCATGGAACTCTCGCGTTCGGTGATTCGCTCTTCAACCGCGCGCAACTCCTGCTGCGTTCGCGAGCGGAGCGACGACTCTTGCTCTGCGCGTTGGCGCTCTGCGTCAATCTGTGTACGGGAGTCACGCAATTGCTCTTGCGTGGCCACAAGAGAAGCCCTTGCACTTGCTTCGCCTTGCTGCGCTGTGCCACACTGCACACGAAGCGACGCGACCTCCGCGCGCGCGGCGGCAAGTTCAGACTGCGCGGCCTCCGCTGAGGCGATGACCTGGGCAAAACCGCGCGCTTGGCGCAGAAAGTAGACCGCTGCCGCAGCGGCGCCGAGGACACAGCCGACCGCGATTCCCACCATCATCGAAAGTCCATCCATGCAACGCATCGTACCGGAGCGCTCCCGACGGGTCGAGTGAAAAACAGCGACACTGCGCCCAATGCGTCACCACAGCGACCTCACCGGTATCCTCGTTCTCGACAAGGACCTCGGCATGAGCTCCATGCGCGCGGTGGAGATCGCGCGTCGGCGCGCAGGTCGCGCCAAGGCCGGCCACGCTGGAACCCTCGACCCGCTTGCAACCGGCGTGCTTGTCATCGCGTTCGGCCGCGCCACGAAAGCCATCGATCTGCTGATGGCGACGGAGAAGCGTTACGAGACCGACGTCGATCTCTCAGCGTTCACCACCACCGACGACCGCGAGGGTGAACGTCGTGAAGTTGCGGTTGCCGCGCCGCCCACGCGCGAGTCTGTCGAACGCGCGCTCGCCGGTTTTGCAGGCGAAATCATGCAGAAGCCACCGTCCTTTAGCGCTGTCCATGTTGGAGGAAAGCGCGCCTACGCCCTTGCGCGCAATGACGCACCACCCGACCTTCCGCCGCGCAAGGTGATGGTGCATGAGATCGCGCTGATCGGCTATGAGTGGCCGATTGCGCGCGTGGCCATTCGCTCAGGTAAGGGTTTCTACGTGCGCAGCCTTGCGCGCGACCTCGGACTTGCGCTCGGTACCGGCGGCCATTGCGCCACCCTGCGGCGTACGGCCGTCGGGCCATTTACAGCGGCAATCGCGCGACGGCTTGATGATCTTCCGGAACAGATCGACGAGTCGTGCGTGATTCCGCTTGAAACCGCACTCGGCGCGATGGGCGCGCTTACTGCGCGGTCGCAACAGCCGCCGACTCAAGACGCCGCGCGCGAACATCCTCACGGAAGCTGACGATGATGAAGATGCCCATGCCGCAGAGCAGCATGACGTCGGCCACGTTGA
Source organism: Phycisphaerales bacterium (assembly GCA_044352505.1). Lineage (GTDB taxonomy): Bacteria > Planctomycetota > Phycisphaerae > Phycisphaerales > SM1A02 > QWPT01. Next base: position 9,579 of record JBILDS010000003.1, on the reverse strand, counting down.
ACACCCACGGAAAGACGTCGCCCGTGAGATTTCCCGGCCATTTCCAGCCATTCGGCAGCGTCCACCCCGGCAGCATGTGTAAGAAGTCTCGCACCGCTCCGTAGAGAATGCGGTCGTAGAGATTTCCAATACCGCCCGCAAGGATCAGGCCGATTGCCACGTGCGCCGCGCGCATCCGCACACGCGTTGCCTTTGCGAAGAGGAGGATCGCCGCGATCGTTGCAATGATGGTGAACAGAATGAAGAGGCTTCGCCGCTGCTGGCCAATACCAAACACAGCGCCGTGGTTGAGCACCAGCCGGAAGTCGAGCAAGTCCCAAGGCAGTGCCTCCACGCGCGCGTGATGAGGCACGAAGAACGATCGATCGCCCAGAATGCGTTCGCGATCGAGTTCGACGGGATATCCCGCGATCGTTGCGAACGCCCAGTATTTCGACCAAATGTCAAGCACAAGGCCGCCGACAAACACGATCCCCAGCGTGCACCACGCAAGCGGCGATCTCCATGCTGGCTGCTCGCCGGGTTCAGTGTCAGCCGTGACGCCCGCTCTCGCGTTCGAGGACGAAACGGAATCAGCAGATGCCTTCGCATCAATCGAGCCGGAGGAGGGATTCGCAGGATCTACGGACATGGCGCAAGCGTAGGTTCTGTCGAGTTGATGCCGACGATATTGAGCGCGGTTGAGTCGCGGTTGAATCGAGCCTGGGTCGAGCCTCGGTCGACCTTGAGTCTGAGTTCAAATCGTAATTCGATCGCGATCAGATCGCGATCCACCCGAACGCCACGTACGCCGACGTCCGGAGACGCGGTCACCGCGGAAATCCCGAACGCGGCCGTCAGCGCCCGCCGCTTGACTCAGAGATGCGCTCGGCCTCAATGGTGTACTTCGCCCAAGGCTTCGCGTCGAGACGCGCCTTGGTGATCGGCTTTCCGGTCATCTGGCAGACGCCAAACGTCTTGTCCTCGATCCGCTGCAGCGCTGCGTCGATCTCGTCAAGAATCGCGCGCTCGGTTTCGGCCATACCGAGGGTGAAGTCCTGCTCATAGACATCGGAACCCATGTCGGCCATGTGCACCGGCATGTTGGAGAGGTTCCCACCCGATTGGCGTAGCGCCTGGTCTTCCATGCCCGAGAGCATTCCAGCAAGCTGGCGCCGCTTGGCGACGAGCAGCGTGCGATACTCCTCGAGTTCCTTCTTCGCCAACTTGGTCTTGATCGACGCAATCTGCTGATCCGTTGGCGCGGCGGGAGCCTCGGTCGTGGTGTCCTTCGACCTCTTGGCGATGGTGAGCCCCTTCGTCGAGATCGCCCGGACTCTGCGTCCGTTGATCATGATGAACTCGCCCATCGACTCGGCGCCGCGCGCATTCGCAACCGCGGCAGCTGCTGCTGCGACCGACTTGTGCTGTGCCAAGTCGATCGGCCCCTTCTTTGGAACCGTCGGCGGATCAAGCGGATCGGGCTTCGGCTTTCCGGCGCCCTTCGCAGCGGGCGTGCTCGTCTTCGCAGCGGGCGTGCTGCCCTTCGCAGCGGGCGTGCTGCCCTTCGCAGCGGGCGTGCTCGACTTCGCAGCGGGCGTGCTCGACTTCGCAGCGGGCGTGCTCGACTTCGCAGCGGGCGTGCTCGACTTCGCAGCGGGCGTGCTCGACTTCGCAGCGGGCGTGCTCGCCTTCGCAGCGGGCGTGCTCGCCTTCGCAGCGGGCCCGTTCGCCTTCGCAGGAGACCCGTTCGCCTTCGCAGCGGGCGTGCTCGCCTTCGCAGCGGACCCGTTCGCCTTCGCGGCGGGCGTGCTCGCCTTTACGGCAGCGGACTTGCCGTTGGCATTCGAGACTTTCGACGTCGAAGGGGCAGCCTTCGCGGCACTCTTTGCGTCAGCCTTTGCAGCAGGCGCAGGCTTCGCGGCAGACTTCGAACCCACCTTCGCAGCGGGCTTTGCGCTCGCCTTCGAAACTGGCGTCGCGGCTGGCTTTGCGGCTCCAGCGGTCGCACGCCCCTGCTTTGGATCGTCCTTCTGAGCGATGGCGCGTGCCGACTTACCTGCCACGGACTTACCTACCGCGGACTTGCCAACTTTGGAATTGTCCTTCTTGCTCGCCAACGAGTGCTCGCTCTCCCCGCGGGATGTGGGCGCGAAGCGCGCCGCGGCCGCAAGGTGCGAGAGCGTAGCAACCCCCGCCGGAAGCGTCAAAGGAACGCGGCAATCGCCCGGGAAATCCCGCGATTCACGCGCTCGTCGTCGCCAATTCGTCGCGGTATGCACCCATTCGCCGGAACTTGTCGAGGCGCTGCCGCACCAACGTCTCCGGATTGACGCGGGAAAGCTCCCGCAGCCGGTCAACAATCCAGGTCTGCAGGAATTCCGCCGCCTTGCGGGGGTCCCGATGCGCCCCCCCCAGCGGCTCGGGGATCACGTCATCCACAAGCCCGTTCTCGAGGTTCCGACGCGCGGTGAGCGCCAGGCACTCGGCGGCGCGATTGTTCGTGTCCTCGTTCGCTTCCTTCCAGAGGATGGCCGCGCAGCCCTCAGGCGAAATCACCGAGTACCACGCATGCTGCAGCATGCCCACGCGATCCGCGACAGCGATTCCAAGTGCGCCACCTGAGCCGCCCTCGCCGATCACGACCGAGACGATCGGTGTCCGCAGACGGCTCATCTCCATGAGATTCACAGCGATGGCCTGGGCCTGCCCGCGCTGCTCGCTGCCGATGCCGGGATAGGCTCCCGGCGTATCGACCAGCGTCACGATCGGCAGGCCGAGTTTCTCAGCGAGCTTCATCTTCAGCATCGCCTTGCGATAGCCCTCGGGGTGCGCGCACCCGAAGTGCGCAGCGACCTTCTCAGAGACGGTCTTCCCCTTGTGATGCCCGATGAACATGCACTTCACCGAGCCGATGCGTGCGAAGCCCGTGAGAATCGCAGGGTCATCGCCAAACGCTCGATCACCATGCAACTCGCAAAAGTCGCGGCAGATGAGCGAGACGTAATCCACCGTCTGCGGTCGCAGCGGATGGCGCGCGATCCGAACCGTCTGCCAAGGAGAGAGATCCGAGTAGATCTTCTCAAGCAGGCTGGCTCGCGTTTCTTCGAGCTTGGCGAGTTCCTCGGTGTAGCGTTGGGCGTCCGGGCGCTCCTCGATCGCGTCGATCTGACGCTCAATCTCGAGCACGGGATTCTCGAAGTCGAGTTGATAGAGCGGGCTGTAGCCAGGTCGGGGCATGGGGGAAGAGTGTATCGCATCACGCGCCCGCCTCGGCAGACGCTCGGGCTCGGCCGAAACTGAGCACCTCTCGCCATCGGCACTCAGACTGAATCCAACAGCCACATCGCCCGGCATCCCGGTCGACCCAACGTCTCAGTACCTTGCCCGCATGGCCCCCCGTCTTATCGTCGTCGGCTTCGGAAACCTCGGGCAAGCGATCGTGCGCGGCGCGATCGCGTCGGGAATTGCGGCGCCAAGCGAAATCGGCGCCGTCGATCCAGAAGCAGCGCAGATCGAACGCGCACGCGACGAAGGGCTCCGGGTGACAGATCTTGGTGACCTTGTTGAAGCGGAGATGGTGCTCCTGTCGGTGAAGCCACAGAGCTTCACGGAGGCGGCCGCGAGCCTCGGCGCGATTGGGCCGAGCGGTCCGCTGGTGGCGTCGGTCATGGCCGGTATCCGTAGCGACGCCATCCGCGACGCACTCGGCGGCGCGGCTCGGGTTGTGCGCGCAATGCCGAACACGCCGGCGGCTGTCGGTCGAGCGATCACCGCGGTCGCGTCAGACGCCGATGTGGTTGAGGCGGATTTCCAGCGCGTCGAGCAATTGTTCGCGTCGGTGGGCAAAACGGTTCGTGTTCCTGAGGCGTTGTTCGATGCTGTCACCGCAGTGAGCGGATCGGGGCCGGCGTTCGTGTTTCGCTTCCTCGAGGCATGGATCGCTGCAGCGGAATCGCTTGGTCTACCGGAAGACAAGGCAGCGGCGCTCGCGCGCGAGACGCTGATTGGCGCAGCGGCGCTTCTCGATGGTTCCGACGATGAGCCGCACGTGCTCCGCGCACGCGTGACAAGCAAGGGCGGCACAACCGCCGCTGGCCTTTCGCGAATGGAAGATGAGGCCGCGCGCGCGGGCGGCATCGACGCATTGATGCAGGAAACACTGCGTGCGGCGCGTGACCGAGGTGCAGAGCTCGGGCGGCGGTAAACGGACAACGATCTCAGCTGCGTGCGACTGCGCAGACGCGCATGAATCGCGATGCAGCGCGCGCCCCGCGCAAACGCTTCTCAGAAGTCGCGACGCCGGAAGTACCACGCACCGATCCCGAGCACAAGCGCAACAAATCCAACGCTGGTACCCACGATCCACCACGCGTTGCGCGTCTCGTACTCTTGGTTGATCGCGGCACCAAGCTTGCGTGGGCTCACAAAGTTCGACGCAAACAAGCCTCGACGGGTTCGCTCGTCCTCGTCGACCTCCTCCTCAGCTTCCACCGGAATGTCGGTTGTCAACGCGAGCGCACGGGTGGTCAGTTGCGCGGTCTCTGAGGTCTTTGGCAAAACGGTCTTGACTGCAAAGAAGATCCCGTGCGCGAGTTCCCAGTTAGGAAGGGTTTCAAGCGTCGCGTCGCGCCGCGCGACAAAGCCACTCTTGCGCTCCTCGTTGTCAACCTTCGCAATGCGCGCGTCGATCGCTTCAATCTCAAGACGACCCGAAATCCGACCAACCATCGTGAATCGCTCGCCTGTATCCACAAGGAAAACGAAGATCCAAAAGAGCAGCGTCACAATCACTGATGCGATCGGAGAGCGCGTCATCATTCCAACAACAGCCTGCACGCAGAACAGATAGCTGAAGAACACCACCATCAGCGGCACAACGACGAAGATCCCCCACTCCCATGAACCGCCGCGAAGACCGATCACGAGAAACGCGAGGAACGCAAAGAGCGTGACCTGCACGGCGGTGAACAGCATGGCGCTTGCGAACTTCGTGACAAACAGCCGGGTTCGGCCGATCGGCTTCGACAGCATGGTGTCGACGCCGCCCGACGCGAGATCGGGAAACATCGATGCGGTTGACAGAAGCGCGAGAATCGTGGAAAGCCACGCCAACCAGATGCCGACGCCGAGCGTCGCGAAGATCATCTTGTACAGCCGGCCATCGGGGAAGGTGGTGGTGTTGACCCTCGGAATCGGCAACTCGAATCCGAGAAGATTGACACCACGGTCGTCGATGCCGACCGACGCCATCGCAGCAATGATCAGCGCATTGATCACCAGCGCAACCCAGAAGAGCTTGCGCGCATTCAACTCGCGATAGGCCGCCACGAGTACGCCCCAGGTTTGCACGAAGTAGTCCGTGGGCGTCAGCCGCGCGAGTGATTGCCCTCTTGCTGCGCTCATGTCGCACCTCGCATTGTGTTGTTCACATTCCCCGCGCCCACCGCAGCCACGCGCCCATCCACGTCGCGCACGAGCCGCAAGAAGAGATCCTCAAGGCTTTCGCGCAACTCGGTGATGCCAACGATCACCACGCCCGCCGCGCGAAGGCGATCAATGCACTCCTGCACGCGCGCGAGATCTTCCGTTTTGAACTCGACCGCCGAGCGCCCGCGATCGATGACCACTGCGCCAAACTCTGCAATCCACGCAGGCATCTGGCCTTCGACTGCAACCCTCCACCGTCGACTCTCCTGCGTGAGCTCGCGCAGCGATCCTTGTCGCTCGACTTTGCCCTTCAGCATGATCGCCACACGGTCGCACACCAACTCAACTTCGCCGAGAAGGTGGCTGTTGAGGAAAACCGTGCGGCCATCGTCGCGCATACGTAAGAGCACATCGCGAATCTCGCGTCGACCCACCGGATCGACACCGTCGGTTGGTTCGTCGAGAATCACCAATTGCGGATCGTTCACAAGCGCGGCCGCAAGCCCGGTTCGCTGCTGCATTCCCTTCGAATACGTGCCAACGCGGCGATCAGCCCACGCCGACATTCCGACAACGTCGATCATCTCCGCGGCACGACGCTTGCGCTCAGCCCGACGCATGAGGCACATGGCGCCGAAGAACTCGACGCATTGTCGACCCGTGAGATACTGCGGAAAGCGATGGTGTTCGGGCAGATAGCCAACTCGGGCGAGTGTGGGACGATGGCCGATCGGAGCGCCAAGCAGCGTGCCCTCTGCGGTTGTCGGCCGCACGATTGTGGTCATGATCTTCACGAGCGTTGACTTGCCGGCGCCATTCGGCCCAAGCAACCCGAAGATCTCGCCGCACCGAACCTGCATCGACACACCCTGAAGCGCGTGCACACGACCCGCGTACATCTTGGTGACGTCGACAAGATCAATTGCGAGGTTGTTCGCGTGATCGCCCACGTGATCGCCCGCGCGGTCATCGCTTGGGTCGGTCGCTCGCCGCTCAGGCGGCTCCGATGACGTTGATGCATCCGCAACCATGGGGCGGAGTGTAGGGAACCCGGCGCTTTCGCTTGCACGCGAATCGCGCGTCACACCCACAACCACAGCCAAACTCGCCGCCGGAAGGCTATCGTGGCTCCATGCGCGACAACGCAGTGGCCACTCCTGAACCCGATGCAGCACAGCGCGGGCTGCGTGCGCCAACTGGCGCGAACGCGATTGCGTTCGGCGTGTTGTTCGTGGTGTCGTGCGTGTTCCTCTTTGTCAGCTATTGCATGGCGCGCGCGCTTATCGGTGGCTTTGGCGCAGGAATCGGAACCATTGCCCTTGCCGTCTCGTCGTCGGCGCTCGCGTCGATCTTCCTCTGGTGGCTCGTACCACTGGCAGACTCGGGCGAGATCATCGGCCTGCACCTTCCGGCCGACGGCCGCGCACGGCGGAACCAGTGCCCGCACTGCGGCTACCCGCATGAGGGTCGGGCAACCTGTACGGAATGCGGCGCATCCACAGCACCGCTCCCAGCGTGGACGCTCTCTGCAAGACCTGTGCGTCGGATGGGCGTGATCGTCTTCCTCGCACTCGTCGTGGGCTCAGCGGCCGGGGAATGGTGGTGCAGACTCGATGAGGCGCGCTTCGGCGAGGAGTGCGTGAAAATCAGCGATCGACCGTACTCGCGCACGCGCACCTTCCCCACCGCGTTTGCCCGCATGCGGGTTGACGAAAGCGGCCAGTTCACAAGCGAAGCGTGGCCAGAGGATCGCAGGGAGCGATCGTGGCAGCCGAGCGACCCGGCAAGCCGCGAGCGCGGACTGGGTTGGCGTTCGCGCGGTGCAAATGGCGCGACCGAAGAGGGCGCAAACGGCACTCCAGATCGCGGCGCACGGTAAGTCAGGCGCCGCTCAGCGGCCGATGGGCTTGGGAGCCGTGCTTGGTGCGGGCGCCTTTTTCATTGGCACCGGAAGCGGATACTTCGACACGTGCTCCGGCTTCAGGAAGAAGTAGAACATCTTGCCGGTGGCGTACTGCCCACCCGCGAGGAGTTCCGCAGCGGCGCCGGCACCCATGTAGAGATCTGCACGACCGGCAGCGCGAATCGCACCACCCGTGTCTTGATCGAGCATGAAGTTCTTGTACTCGATGAGGCCGCGGGTGAACGTGTTCGCGCGCGTATCCACCATCACCAATCCGCCGCGCGGGAAAATGGTCTTGTCTGTCGCGATCGACGCGTTCTCGTTCACTCGGGTTCCGAGCGATCCAGCGGGCCACGCATCGCGCGGATACTCCTGGAAGAACACGTAGGAGTTGTTGCGATTGATGAGATCATTCACAACCGCAGGATTGGTTTTGTAGTAACGGCGAATCGCTGCAAGTGACAATTCACTCTTCTTGAGAATGCCCTCATCCATCATCGACTTGCCGAGACCGACGTACGCGCCGTCGGTCTTGCCGGCGTAGCCAACGTACATCACCGACTCGTCGGGCATCTCAAGTTTGGCGCTGCCGTTCACCTGCACGATGTAGACGTCAAGTGGATTCTCGAGATACACGAGCTCCGTGCCCTTGAGCATGCCACTTGACTCGATTTCGGCGCGTCCGGGCCACTTTGCAAGCGAACCGTCGGCCATACGTCGACCAAGGGGCTGACCCGTTGTCGGGTCGCTTACAAGGTCGGCGGGGCGGGTGTACAGCGCGTGGCGGAATCGGCCATCGGGCGAACGACTGGCCTTGAATGTCGGCGAGAAGTAGCCGGTGAAGAGGACGTCGCGATTCTGGTTGTAACCAACCGACTGCCACACATCGAAGAGCTCCAGGAAGCGCGATTGAAATTCATCCGCGCTTGATGAAGTCGACAACAACTCTTTGAATGCCAACACGCTTGCGGCGGCTTGCTCGTGGGTGCAGATCTGTTCACCAGTCCCCTGGTTTCGGAACGGGAACCACTGGGTGCTCGATGGCTTTTGGAACCAACCAATGCTCTCCTCAACCGAGCGGTTGAGGTAGAAGTCGCGCCGCGAGAAGGCGGCGGCCACGTCGGGCTTGGGGTCGTCTGGCCCAAGGCGAATGAGCGCCGGCCCGTCGGTTGGGTTGTTGGCGTCGGTGGGGATTTCCTGCTGCGTCCGGCATCCTGCCAGAGTGATCAGCATGGTGGCGGCAATGGCTGCGGCGCGAAGGGCGCCGCCGAAAATGGAGCGATCCTGCATGGCGGGAACGGTACCGAGAACGGCGGGAATTGGCGAGCGCCCGAGTCGGTTTACGCGGCGGATTACGCAATCCGCGCAAGCCGCATTGCCGCCGAGCGTTACGAAGGGCGTATACTGTCGGCTTCCCGGGTGCGCGTTCGTTGCACCCGAGCCATCAGGAGCCTCGCATGTCCATGATCGCTTCCAGCCCCATTCTCGCCTTCATGAGCCTCCCCGGCGGCATGGAGTGGATCATCATCCTCGGTATCGCGCTCCTTTTGTTTGGGCGCAAACTTCCAGATGTCGGCCGAGGAATCGGCCAAGGCATCCGCGAGTTCAAGAAGGGTCTGAAGGACGTCGAAGACGACGTGAAGCGCGAAGAACCCGCCTCCCGCAAGTCGCTTCCCGGCGAGCAGGTCGCGCAGACCCCCGAAGGCACCCAAAGCCGAGCCGAGCAGCGCTGACCCCCGCTGCGCGCCCGACCCATCGAAGATTTCCTGCACCGGGCGCCCTTGGGCGTCCGGTGTTGTTTTGGCGGTGCGGTGTGGGACTCAAATCTGCACACGGGAAGAAGTCTGAGGGAAGATTGCGGAAAATCCTGTTTCTCATGGTTGACGCCGCGCCCCGGCGCGCGAGAACAAGGGCAGAACCAATCGGACCCCGCCGGGATGGCCGGACGCGGGACCCCGACAGACACGAACAACCTCTCGCACAAAGGATTCCTCCCATGTCAAACGCATCAAACACTGCACAGCGCGCCGGCTACCTCAAGATCAACGGCATCGATGGACAGGCCGACGACGGCGACCACAAGAACTGGATGGACGTCCTCTCGATCCAGTACTCGGTCTCCCGCGAGGGCGCGGGCTCCGACGGCCTCGGGCCGTCCGCCATGTCGGACATCATCGTCACCCGCAAGTCAGACAAGGCAAGCCCCAAGCTCGCCATGGCCTGCGCCGGCGGCAAGCGCTACGACGACGCTGAGTTCCACCTGATGT
>JBILDS010000104.1:0-10809 GCA_044352505.1 Phycisphaerales bacterium | reverse complement strand
ACGCAGGAGGCAGATAGATGTGGTAGCTGACGGTCGTTCCTGCGGCCGCGCTCGAGAACGTGCGGTACTCGACGCCCGGCGCGGAGACGGGTGGCGTCGTCCACTGGGCGTGCGCGCCGAGCGTGGCGGCGCCTGCACAGGCCGCCGCGAGGAGCGCGAGGAATCGCTGCGACAGCTGCGAGGCGGGGCGGGGGCGGTCGTGCGGCATCTGTTCCATGATGCGTCAGGAACGGGGGGCGCTGCGTGCCATTGCCCGGTTTCTGCAGAAATCCGCAGCAATGTCGACGATGGCGCAAGGTGTCGGACCCTCGTAGGCTGCGCGGCATGCCGAAGTCCACCGTCGAGCGTTATCACGCGGCCGCCATCCAGACCGCGTTCGCGAACCCGAAGACGCGCGACGAGATTCCCTCGCGTGTTGCGCGCATGATCGCAATGGCCGAGCAGACGGTCGCAGGCTACGCGCCGTTCTTTGATGTGCGCCTCGTCGCGTTCCCCGAGTTTGCGCACGCAGCACCCGTCTACTTCACGGTCGACGAACTCCTCGAGCACCTCGCGGTTGAGATTCCGAACGATCACACCGACGCCTACGCGCGCTTCGCGAAGAAGACCGGCTGTTTTGTGCAAACGGGCACATTCATCGAGCGCGATGCGCGCTACCCGGGCGTCGTCTTCAACACGACTTGCCTCATCGGCCCCGATGGCATCGCCGCGAAGTACCGCAAGGTAAACCCGTGGATCCCGTGGGAAGTGCACGCGAGCCCGCACGACCTGCCGAACTACGCCGACGACCCGTTCCCCGTCGCCGACACCGAGATCGGAAAGATCGGCTGCGCGATCTGCTACGACTGGCTCTTCCCCGAGTCGATTCGCCAGCTCGCCTTCAATGGCGCCGAAGTCCTCGTGCGCGTGAGCGCCTACATGGACCCGTGGGGCGCGACCGCGCCGATGGACTGGTGGACAACGATCAACCGCGCACGCGCGATCGAGAACACAGCGTTCGTCCTCGCGTGCAACCAAGGCGCGAGCTTCGAGGGCTATCCGCCGTTCTCCTGGCCCGGCGGCTCGATGGCGGTCGACTTCGACGGACGCATTCTCGCGCAGGCAGATCCAGGTGCCGGGGAGAAAGTCGTCGTCGCACCGATCGACCTTGCTGCGCTCCGCGACGCGCGCGAGCGTCGCCGCGGCCACGACATGCGTGCGCACTACCGTGCAGAAGTCCACCCGTACGCGGCGCGTGCGCAGTTCATGCGCGCAGAAGCGGGCGCGATTTCGATTGAGTCGAATGACGCGCGCATCCGAGCGGCGAAGTACGCAATCCGAACGCGGGATTCAATCTGACGCCGACTTAGAACCCGTGCGATTTTGCGGCGTTTTGTAGCGAAATGCCACCCTGTCTTAGTCCAGAACCCCAGCCGTGATGATGAAGCCGCTGTGACGTGCGCGCGGTACGCCTCTCGCAGATTGCAACAGATTGTGGGGGCGATGTCATCCATCAAACTGAAACGAAAGCGCATATCCTGTGCCCATGATTCTTCGAACACTCGGGCACGCAAACGTCGCGTTGATTGGCGCATGCCTCTTCGGCGTGATTGGTTGTGATCGCGGCGACAACTCGCGCTCGAAATCTGCAGAAGTGGGTGACGCATCCGGCACCGACGGCGCGAGCCACTCCTACGACGCAGCCACAGTTGCAATCTTGAATCAGGCGGCTGGGTTGATGGGCAAGTTCGAGTTCGAGGCGGCGTTGGCAACGTATACAGACGCGCTTGCGCTTCCATCAAAGCCGCCAGAGGCCGCGCTCGGTCGCGCCATCGCTACCCTCAACCAGTCGCGCGAAGGTGCCCAAGATGAGGCCCTCGCAATGCTCGGTGAGTTCTTGGCGTCGAACCCCTCACGTGACCTCGCGTTGCGAGCGCGCTATTGCCAAGGTCTCTGCCTGCTCTATCTCGGAAAGCCGGCAGAGGCGGCCGCAGCGTTCCTGCCGGTGGCCGAGGCGCGCTCAACCGATGCGTACGCGCTTTACTTCGCGGCGCAAGCGCTTGAACAAATCGGCGAGATTGAAAAGGCCATCGGTTGGTATCAGAAGGCAGCGGAACGCGACCCGTATCTGAAGAGCGCGGAGCTCGGCGTCCAGCGTTGTGCGCGTCGACTTGGCGACGACGCTCGTGCGGAGACCGCACTCGCCGCGTTCGAGCGGCTCACTGTGAATCCTCGTGCTCGGAGTGCGGAATTCAAGTACACGCGCATGGGCGCCATGGGACTTGCCCCAGTGGTTGCGTCGACGTCGGCCCGCGAATTCAAGCCGCTGCAAGGGTCTGTGTTCTTGCCGCCAAGCGAACTCGCCATTCGTTGGCCGGACGGATTCTCGCCAAAGTGGTCGGGCGACTCCGATCAACACGCGATCTCGTGCGACATCGATATGGATGGCGTGCTCGACATCATCGTGTCGAAGGCGTTGTCACTTCCGTCCGCAACTGGATCGATGGACGCGCGTGCGCTTGTTCTTTTCGGTTCCGCGGATGGAACGTATATCGCCGCGCCGCAGCATCCACTTGTGGAACTCATGGGCACGGGCGTGATTTCGGTTCTTGCAGGCGACATCGACTCCGATGGACGAACCGACTTCTATGTCTGTCGCACGGGCGCGAATGCGCTTCTTCTGGCCACGCCCGACGGTGGATTTCGCGATGCGTCTGAGGAGGCGCGCGTCCGTGGCCGAGGACGAAACGTTGCAGCCGCCGCGCTTGCCGACTTTGACCACGACGGCGACCTCGACATCTTCGTGTGCTATCGCGAGTTTCCGTATCAGCTCTACGTGAACAACGGCGACGGCTCGTTTCGTGAGATCGCGGAGACTGCTGGCATTGCAACGGCTGAGCGCGAACCGATCGGTGTGATTTTGGGCGACTTCGATTTCGATCGCGACATCGACATCTTCATCCTCAATGAGTACGGCGCGCATGAGTGTTTCCTGAATGACCGACTCTGGAAGTGGACGCCCGGTGTGCCGCCCGGAATGTCTGAGCGTCAGCTGAGCGAGATCGCCACATCTGCCGCTGTGATTGAGATCGCCGACGTTCCGCTGCGGCGTTTTGTGGTGGCGAATTCTGGCGCATTGTTGTTCCCGACGCGCGCTGAGCAGATTCCGCTCAATCGCGGTCTCAAACTTGCAGCCGGCGATGTGACGGGCGACGGGCGCGCGAATCTGGTGGCAATTGGAAATGACCGTATTGACATTCGAGATGGAGCTGGGCGATTGCTGGAGGAGCTCAATGTTCCGCCTGGCGCGATCCGAACGCAGTTGCTCACGCTCGATGCGCTGCGGGGTCCTGAACTACTCACCATGCGCGTGGATGCGGCGCCGCTTGTGTTTCGCGCGGGCCCGGCGCGCGCGCCATACGCTGCAGTCGCGTTCAGCGGTCGCACCGATCCGTCGCAGTCGATGCGATCGAACACAAGTGGAATCGGCACGAGCTATGCGGCGCGCATTGGAAGCGAGTGGTTTGGCGGCGAAACACTCCCCTCATACACGGGACGAGGGCAGTCGCTCGCGCCTGTTTCAATCGGAACTGGTCCCTTTGAGCAGATCGACTATCTCGAGATCGAGTGGTCTGATGGCGTGTTCCAAAGTGAGGTCGGACTCAACGCCGGAGTGCGCCACTCGATCACAGAGACCCAACGGCAGATCTCTTCGTGTCCGGTTCTCTTTGCGTGGAACGGAACCGAGATGCGATTCGTCAGCGACCTTCTTGGGGTGGGTGGTATCGGCTATCTCCTCGCACCCGGAAATTATGCGCAGTCCCGCCCGTGGGAATACTTCGTTCTTCCAGATGGCGCGCTGAAGCCGCGCGCCGACGGCACGCTTTCGCTTACGTTGGCTGAGCCGATGGAGGAGTTGTGCATGCTCGACAGCATTCGCATGCGTGCGATCGATCTCCCGGTCGGTTGGGACGTTGCACCTGACGAGCGATTGTCGGTTGGTGGACCAGCGCCAACTGGCGAGATTGTTGCGTGGCGCACCGCAGAGGCGCGCCTTCCGCAAGGTACGACTGAGTTGGCCGAAGCGGATCTGATTGCGGTCGAGCCAGGTCCGCGAGATCCGCGCTTCCTGGGGCGCTTGGCAGACGAGGGCGGAATTGAACTTGAGTTTGGCGTGCAAATCGACGCCATGCGCGATCCGTGGCTCATCATTGACGGATGGGTCGAGTATCCCTATTCGCAGACGATGTTCGCGGCGTGGCAAGCGGGCGCCGACTACCGACCCCCAAATCTTGAGGCTCGTGGCGCAGACGGCGTGTGGGTCGAGGTGATGGAGCCGTGGGGGTACATGGCGGGCATGCCGCGTCGGATGGCGCTTCCGGTGCCACGCGCGTCGTTGCCGGCGGGAACAACCGCTCTTCGAATGCGGACGAACGTAGAAATCTACTTCGACAGCGTGCGCTTGGTCGAGCGCGAGCCGCTGCCGGTGGCGCCTGTTGAACTCCAACTCGCGCGCGCATCGCTTGCATCGGTTGGGTTTGCGAAGTGGTCGATCGGCCCGCAGAAGCAGCCGTTCTACGATCGCAGTCGGCTTCTTCCGCTGTGGGATTGTCGCGTGCAGCGTGGCCGCTACACAGAGTTTGGTGGCGTGCGCGAACTTCTTGAAACGGACGACGGCGCGCTCGTTGTGTTCGGACCGGGCGAAGAAGTCGCGTTCGAGTTTGATGGAGGGTCAGGTCCTTCATTGGCCGGAACAACCCGACGATTCGTGCTTGAGACGCGCGGATGGTGCAAAGACATGGATCTCTTCACCCGCGATGGTGAGACAGTTGAGCCGATGCCGATTGAGCCAGTCGATGACCGTGCTCGCGCACTCATGGAGCGAACGCGCACACGTCCGGCAGGTGGTCGGTAGCGTGTTTGGTTCGTCGGAAAGAGCAACGGACGGATAGTTCGAGAGGCATGCCGGGGCGTACACGCTTGGTGCTCTCTATCCTCCGGCCAAGCGTGACGTTTCGCACACCATGCAGGTTTCCGCAGTCCAATCTCTTGCCCTTGCGTTCGGAGTCGGCGCACTTGTTGCGTCGATTGCGGCGCGGCTGCGTATTCCCGCCGTTCTGCCGCTCATGGCCGCTGGCGTTGCGCTCGGACCATTTTGAATGGGCTTGGTCGAGCTTTCGAGCGTGGGCGAGATCTTCCGCGCGATTGTGGCGCTCTCGATCGGACTTCTTGTGTTCGAAGGCGGATTGCATCTTGACCGCAGTGAACTGATGCGGGCACCACGCGCGGTTCTTGGGTTACTGACGGTTGGCGCACTCATCACCGCCGCCGGAACCGCTGTTGCAGCGCATCTCATCATCGGGCTTGAGTGGCCTCTGGCGATCGTGCTCGGATCGCTCGTGGTGGTCACCGGCCCGACGGTGATTCAGCCGATCCTGCGGGCGGTGCGATTGGTGCCGAGGCTTCGGTCGGTGCTCGCCTCGGAAGCCATTCTCATCGATCCGATTGGTGTGATCGGTGCGGTTGCGACCTTTGAGATCGTGCTCGCGTTTGGTCGCGGCGCCGAGGATGGCTCGTGGCAGTCGATCCTTTTGGAACTCAGCGGTCCATTCATTGGCGGAACGATTGTCGGCGTGGGTGTGGCAGCGGGGGGCGTGCTCCTTCTTCGAGCGCTTGGTGCACGCGCGAATCTCAACGTTGCAGGTTTCGCGCTCTGCATGATTGCGGTCGGCGCGGGCGAAAGCCTTGCGAATGAGGGCGGGTTGGTGGCGGCCACTGTCGCCGGAACCATTCTTTCAAACCTGCAAGCGGTCAAGACCTCCGACTTGCGCGAGTTCAAAGAGCAGATCGCGTCGATCCTCGTTGGCATGCTGTTCGTGCTGCTTGCGTCGAGTTTCGATCTCGATGCGTTGCGCGCGCTGACCATCGAGGACTTGTTGCTCGTCGGAGCGATCCTCTTCGTCGTTCGCCCGCTTTCCGTTGGAGTCGCGTCGATCGGATCGGCGCTTGATTGGCGTGAACGCGTGTTCGCCAGCCTCTTTGCGCCTCGGGGTGTTGTTGCAACCGCGGTTGCCACGCTGACCACTCGTGAACTTGCGCTTGCATTTGCAGATGATCCGGCCGTTGCCGACGCAGCAACGCGCGCAGGCTTGGTCGTGGTGTTACTCGTGATTGTGAGCGTGACATGGGCCACACTTGCGGCGTGGCCGATGGCGAAACTCCTTGGCGTGTTGCTCGGCCCGCCACGCGGGGTGCTCGTGGCCGGAGCCCACGCAGCAGCCTGCGCGCTTGCTGAGACGCTTGGTCGACGCGGGATTCCCGTGACGCTTGTCGACTCAAACCCGACGCGTTGCGAGCGGGCGGTTCAGGCTGGGTTCGCTGCGATCCACTGCGATGCGACCGACGTGGCCGCGATTTCCGCCATCGCGCGTGATCGCGAGAACGGGTGGGTGCTGGCGTGGACCGGGAACAGCGACGTGGACAAAGTGCTTGTGCGCTGGGCGCGCGGAGCACTCGGCCCCGATCGCGCAACGCTGCGAATTCCGGCCGATGACGCTGGCGAGGAGCCCCTCGAGAGCGTGCAAAGGCGCTCTGGGCGCGTCCGCGAACTTGACGAGCGGTTCGCGCATGGTCGCGGCGCGTTCGTGGAGTCGATCGAGTGCCCGGAGGACTTGGCGGCGCTCTTCGTGCGCGGTGATCGCGTTGTTGCGCTCGCGCCGGCACCGCGTCGGCCGAAAGGCAGTTCGGTGGTGCAGCTTTCCGCTGCGGCTCCGGATTCCTCAGGAGAAGCTGCGCCGACCGCGTGAGAGTGATTCGAAACGAAGCGATTTGCCCATCGGTTACAGTGCTCTGATGCCGGCCTACCGAGCAGCCATTGGTCCTCGCCTCCGTTGGCTGCTTGCGGCCGTGTTCGGGTTGTTCAGCGTTCTGGTTGTCAACAGCGTTTACCTGTCAACCGTCACGTTTCTCGAATGGCGTTCCGGTACATCTCATCAGGGGGAGTTCTATCTTTGGAACTTCCTTGCGCACCTTGTGCTTGGTTTTGCACTCGTCGTGCCGACGATTGTGTTCGGAGCCCTGCATTGGCGAAACGTGTCGAACCGTCCGAATCCTCGCGCGATTGCGGCGGGAATCGCAACCTTTGTCGCGGCGATCGCGCTGCTTGCAACCGGTGTTGCACTCACGCGCGTCGAGATCGCGGGTGTTGTGGTTGGCGTGCGTGAACCTGCGATCCGCGAGACGGTCTACTGGCTCCATGTGCTTGCGCCGTTCGTGGTTGTGTGGCTCTTCGTGCTGCACCGTCTGTCTGGGCGCAAGATCAAGTGGATGATTGGCCTTCGGTGGGCGGGAGTCGCCGCAACGGTGTCCGCATGTGCGGTGCTTGCGCATCTGGTGTGGCCTGATCCGAAGGTGCGTGTTCCGGAGGACGGCGCGGAGTATTTCGAGCCGTCGCTCGCACAAACCGCGACAGGCGGCTTCATTCCAGCTGAAGGTTTGATGGCGAATCAGTACTGCCTTGAGTGCCATGCAGATGTGGTGCACTCGTGGGCGCACTCCGCGCATGCGGTGAGTTCATTCAACAATCCGCTCTACGCAGCGAGCGTGCGCGAAACACGCGAGCGAGCGTTTGCGCGCGAGGGCAACGTGCGCGACGCGAACTTCTGCGCGGGATGCCACGATCCCGTGCCCTTCTTTTCGGGTGCCTTCGAAGATCCACGTTGGGATGATCCGATGTTTGATGCGGCGAACGATCCGCTTGGGCGCGCGAGCATCAGCTGCACGGTGTGTCATGGGATCGTGTCGGTTGACAGTCCTCGCGGAAACGCCGATTACACCATTGAGGAGAGCGCGCACTACCCGTTTGCGTTCAGTGATTCGCCGGTTCTCCGATGGGCGTCGAGTCAATTGATCAAAGCGAAGCCCGCCTTTCACAAGCGAACCTTCCTCAAGCCCGAGGTGCATCGCTCGAACGAGTTTTGTGGCGCATGCCACAAGGTTCATCTTCCTGAAGCGCTGAACGATTACAAGTGGTTGCGCGGGCAAGATCACTATGGCTCGTTCTTGTTCTCCGCGCGAAGCGGCCACGGGGCTCTCGGGTGGTACCAGCCCGAAACTGCGGCGACCACATGCAATCAGTGCCACATGCAGGCGGTGCCGAGTACAGACTTCGCGGCGCGCGATCGCGATGGCAGTGGTACGCGATCGATACTTTCGCACGCGTTTCCTAGCGCGAACACGGCGCTGTCGTGTCTCACCGATATGAGCGTATCGGCGATGCTGCCGGGGGTGTCTGTCGACGAGTTGCCGCCCGATATGGCGACAGAGACATCGGACGAAGCGCGCGCGAAGATCATCGCGGGACACGCCGCGTTCAACCAGAAGACGCTGCGTGTCGACCTCTTCGCGGTTCGCGACGGCGGTGCGGTCGATGGTGCGCTGCGTGTGATCGCGGATGAGCTTCCGGTTCTTGAAGCAGGCAAGACGTACCTCATTGAGACCGTCGTCCGGACGCTCGACATCGGTCATGAGTTCACGCAAGGCACCGCTGATTCGAACGAAGCGTGGCTCTGGGCGCGCGCAACACTCGGTGGTCGCGAGATCGGCACGATCGGCGGTATGGAGCGCGCAAGTGGTGCGCTTGATCCCTGGTCGAAGATGTTCAACGCATTCGTGATCGATCGTGAGGGTGGACGCATCGATCGGCGCAATCCGCAGGACATCTTCGTCTCGCTCTACAACAATCAGATTCCGCCGGGTGCGGGCGATGTCACGCACTTGGTGCTCCATGTGCCAGAGAGCGCAGACGCACCGCTCGACCTTGAGGTTGAAGTCCGCTACCGCAAGTTCGACACAACCTACATGCGCTACGTGTACGGCCCGGAGCGTGTGAACGACTTGCCGGTTCTTGTACTCGCGCGTGATCGGGTGACGCTGCCAGTACGCGGGCGCGGTGGGGTGGTACACGGCGCGAACGAGGCTGCGATCGACCCGATTCCGGCATGGCAGCGTTGGTACGACTACGGCATTGGTCTCCTTCGCCAAGCCGATCGTGGATCTGGTCGCGGGGCACTTCGGCAGGCCGACGAGGCTTTTACGGAGCTCGCATCGATGGCCCCCTCGCTTGGGGCGCTGGCACGCGCTCGGCTTGCGATTCGCGACGGGCGGCTCGACGACGCATCGACCTATCTAGCCATTGCAGCGCGCGGAGAGAAGGGCGAGCACGGTGCGCCTGCCGCGCCACCATGGACGCTTGCGTACTTCACTGCAATCGTCGACAAGCAGAACGGAAACTTCGCGCGTGCGGTCGAGGCGTTCGACCGCGTGCGCACAACCGATTTTGCGGGCGCGCGCGAACGTGGGTTCAACTTCGCGCTTGACACGCGCGTGCTCAACGAACTCTCGGAGACGTTGCTTGAGCAGGCGTTGGTGACCCAAGGCGCGGAGCGGAGGGAGCTTGTCACTCGCGCGCTCGCTGTTGCGCGCGCGGCGCTTGAGGTCGACCCCGAGCATCCACAGGCGTGGTGGCTGCTGAATCGATCGGCGACGGAACTTGGCGACGAGCCGACGGCGGTGAACGCCCGCGAGAAGCACGCCCGGTACAAGCCAGACGAGAACGCCCGCGACCGCGCGGTGCGTCTGGCGAGGGAGAAGTATCCGTGGGCGAACGCAGCAGCAGAAGCGACAGTGCTCTACCCGATGCAGCGCGAGGGCCGGTCGACGGGGGATCTCCTGCCGGGAACGCGGGTGGAAGTACCGCGATAGATGGTTCTGAGGTGGCAACGGTGTCCGTCAGACAGAACCTAGGTCGCTGGGTAGGAGAGTCGCATGAGTGCCCACAGGCGCGCGTATGCAGGATTTCTCGTGTCGGAGTCGACGGCGGACACGTGTCGTTGCGCAGACTGCGTCTTGCGGCACGAGCCAGGTACGAGCCAGGTACGTGCCAGGTACGTGCCGGGTACGTGCCGGGTAGGTGCCGGGTACGTGCCGGGTACGTGCCGCGTACGTGCCTGGCACGTGCCAGGCACGAGCCAGGCACATGCCGGGTGTGTGCCGCGTACGTGCCTGTCACGAGAATCTGAGAATCTGACTCGCGGCGGGTCTATCCTGCGAAGCACACTTCCATGCCCGCACCAACGATCTCCACCCTCGCCGAACTCCGCGCCTCCGGCTGGCGCTCTCGCACCGTCAAGGACGAACTCCGCGCGAACTTCACCCGTGCGCTCGCCGCGCACGAAGAGCTCTTCCCCGGCATCGTCGGCTACGACGACACCGTGATCCCCGAGATCGCGAACGCGATCCTCGCCGGCCACGACATGCTGTTCCTCGGCGAGAAGGGGCAGGGCAAGAGCCGACTCATGCGGCTCTTGCCGCGCTTTCTCGACGAGTGGGTGCCGTACCTCGACATCCCGAACTCGCCCGTCCACGAGGACCCCGAGCGCCCGATCACGCGCGCGGGGCGCGAGCTCGTCGCGTCGACGCCGCCCGAGCGCGTCAAGATCGCGTGGTGGCACCGCGGCGAGCGCTACGGCGAACGCCTCGCGCCCGGCACCAAGTTCGCAGATGTGATCGGCGAGATCGACCCGGCGAAACTGATCGGCGGCACCAGCATGTCGGCCGAGGACGCGCTGCATTTCGGCCTGATCCCGCGCCAGCACCGCGGCATCTTCGCGATGAACGAGCTGCCCGACCTCGACGAACTCGTGCAGGTCGGCCTCTTCAACATCCTCGAGGAGCGCGATGTCCAGATCCGCGGGTACCCGATCCGCTTCGACCTCGACATCCTCGTCCTCTTCAGCGCAAACCCGAGCACCTACAACCGCTCGGGCAAGG
>JBILDS010000103.1:0-10825 GCA_044352505.1 Phycisphaerales bacterium | reverse complement strand
CCAGTGGCGTCGTCTGGGGCGTCGTCTGGGGCGTCGTCAGGGGCGTCGTCAGGGGGCTTGAAGTTTTTCGTGCGGTCTTCGCTCATCGTGCCACTCCATCGCGATCAATCTGCGACAGAAGGTTGTCTTGCCTCATCCAATCACACACAGAACGCCGCCCGGGCGCTGAGATTGCGCCCAACTCCACGAAAGTCGCGCGAGATCCGACGCGGGAAGGCGGAACCCGCTCACCCGCGGTCATGATGCTCCCCCACTGGCATGGCGCCCCCCGCCGTCCGCGTCGAGTCCATCCACACCCAGCTTCTCCAGCGCAGTCCGAAGTTTCCGGAGCGCCCGGTGATGACGGGCGAGCAGCGTGCCAAGCGGTTCATCGAAATAGTCTGATAACGCCTTGAAACTCATGCCGCCGGTGTGGCGCATTTCGATGATCTCCCGATCACCCTCTGACAGGGTTTCGAGTGCCATCCGCAATCGCTCATGAATCTCGACATCCGCTGCGGTCACCCCGCGAGCGCGTTGGTCGGGCACAGATCGAAGCGGTTCGTCGTCGATCGGACGCGCGTGACGCGACCGCCGCCGCATCTCGTCTCGCAGACGATTCATGGCAATCCGGAAGAGCCACGCCTCAAACCGCCCCGACTCGACGTAGCCCGCGAGCTTCGCAGCCACAGTGCAAAACGCCGACTGCGTGATCTCCTCGGCAAGATCGTCGTTCCGGCACTGCGCCACAATCAGGCCGTGCACGCGCGGGGCGAAGCGTGCCACGATCGCACGCCACGCGTCGGCATCGCCACGCACCGCGTCGGCAAGCAACCGCTCAAGTTGCAGCGCCTCCTCAGCGCGATCGCGCGCGGAATCTTGGGGCTCGTCTTCGCTCATCAATCAGACACTTCAATCGAACAGATCTCCCCCGCAACCTCAGCGATTCCCCTGCGAGGTTGCCACGCGCCCGCAGAAACGCGCGCGGCTCGCACAAACGCATGAACGCGACCGAGATTGCACGCGCGGCGGTACTTCAGAATGAGCCTTCCGCCGCGCACGCAGTTTCACGCCGGATCAATCCCGCACAAGGAGGTCGCAGTCAAACCGGACGTTTCAGTTCGGGAGATCCTCGAACGGAGCGATCCTCAAACCGGAAAGTCCTCGATCGGCTCCGGAGCCGCCCGCGGGCGCGTCGGCGCGATCACGCGGCGCGGCGCATCACCTCCGGCACCGCCTCCGCCTCCGCCACCGCCTCCGTGGAAGCCCGAATCGGGCGGTGCGCCGTACGAGAGATTCTTGAAGCGCGTGGTGTTGCCGTCCCACGCCAACTGCACGGTTCCGGTCGGACCATTTCGCTGCTTCGTCAGAATCAGTTCGGCCACGCCCACCTTGTCGGGGTTCTCGTCGGCCCAGTTCGGGTCGCTGCGGTGGTAGTACTCCTCGCGGTGGAGCATCATGACGACGTCCGCGTCCTGTTCAATCGAACCCGACTCGCGCAGGTCACTCATGCGCGGTCGATGTCCCTCGCGCTGCTCGGCGGCGCGATTCAACTGCGAAAGACAAAGTACCGGCACGTCGAGTTCACGCGCCATGGCCTTGATACCACGCGAAATCTCGCTCACCTCAAGCTGCCGACTCTCAACGCGCGTACCCGAGCTCATGAGCTGCAGGTAGTCGATCGCGACAAAGCCGACACCGTGCCGCTCCTTCAGCCGCCTGGCCTTGGATCGCATGGCAAGAAGCGACAAGCCCGGCGTGTCATCGATGTAAATTGGCAACTTCGAGATCTCACCACACGCCGTGAGGAGGCGCGAGTAATCGTCGCTCCCGAGCATGTGCTTGCGCATCTTCTGACTGTCAATCCGTCCAAGCGCACACAACATGCGCTGGATGAGTTGCTGCTTGCCCATTTCAAGGCTGAACATCACGCTCGGAACGCCGTGCTGCGCAACCTGCTCAAGGAGATTCAGCGCAAGCGCTGTCTTTCCCATCGACGGGCGCGCGGCCAGAATGAGCATTTCGCCCTTCTGGAAACCATTGCACATCTCATCGAGCTCGAGGAAGCCCGTGCGCACGCCCATGAAGCCGCGCCCTTCGCTCTCCTCGATCATGCGCATCGTCTCGTTGACGAGTTCGGTCGCGGTCGAGAACGTCCCGCCCTCGCGCTTCTGCGCAATGCGGAAGATCTTCTGCTCCGCGCTCTCGAGCACGTTTTGTGCGGGAACGCGCGCCGCGTGCGCCTCTTCGAGAATCTCGCCTGCCGCACCGATCAACTCGCGAATCGTCGCCTTCTCGCGCACCACCCGCGCCCAATGCACGGCGTTCGCGGCGCTTGGAACGCCCTCCGCAAGTTGCACGATGTAATCGAGTCCGCCCACCGCGTCGACGAAGCCACGATCGGTCAACAACTGATTGAGAAGCACGATGTCGACCGTGGCATGACGGTCGTAGAGTTCGACAATGGCGTCGTAGATGCGCGCGTGCCTCGGCGATGAGAAATCATCGCCACTGCGCACGATGGTGACAACATCGCCGATCACCTTCGGATCCCAAATGATCGCGCCTAAGAGGCCCATCTCGGCCTCGACGGCAACCGGCGGCTCCGCACCAAACAGCGCAGCCACATCACGGCGTTGCGATTCGGTGGCGACAGCGCCGCCCGTGCGCCGAGCGCCACGCCGACGACCGCCGGACGCGCCACCATCTCGGTCCGTCGCGGACGATGCAAATCCTCTGGGTTCTTCGTCGTTCACGCGCCGGAGCGTAGCGGCTTCGCGGCAGGTGTGGCGAAATCGAACATAATCCCGCGCGCGGTGTCAGGTTGTCCACTTCGACGCGATCTCAGCCGGCGCGCCGCGAGCGGCGTCGCGCTCAGTCAGTCCTCAACCTCGGTCAGTCCTCAACCTCGGTCAGTCCTCTACTCCCGCACCCGCGCGCTCACGCAGAACCGCGCCGTCGCCACCCTCGAGTGACTGCTGCATGAGACGTCCGACCTTGAAGCGCACGCTCTTCCGCGGCGGAACCGCAACGCGCTCGAGCGTCTTCGGATTCTGCGCAACGCGGCCAGCGCGCTCGCGGATCTCGAACACACCGAAGTCGCGGAACTCAAGCCGGTTGCCCTTCGCGAGTTCGTCGATCACGTGCTCGAGAAAGCTCTGCACGGCGCGGCGAACGTCGCCCCTCGGAAGACCGGTCTCTTGTGCAACGCGCTCGATCAAGTCCTTCTTCGTGGTGGTGGCCATCTCTGTCCTCGCGCGGTCCAAGACCGGTATAGGTGCTGTGGGGAACGAAGTACCGAGTATGCGACCTCAGACCCACCGAAGTCAAGAGTCTGCATGAGTTTGCATTCTGCGGACTGCACTTTGGCCCCCTGCGTCCGGGAAACGTACGGGATTCTTCGCGAATCAGCCGTGTGATCGGCAATTCGCTTGCGGCTGTGCGGTCTGGTGGCACTGTGCAAGCGGAGTCGATACCTGTGGAAAAGCTGAAGATTGCATTGGGGGTTCTCGGTCTCGCCGTCATCGCGACGTGCGGCGGCTGCGCGTCGAGCACAGATTTGGTGCACGTGACGCGTACGCCCGTCAAGCACTCGCTTGTTGCCGGCGCGGAATCCGCACGCGGCGAGACATTCTTTGCGCGCGCCGACGCGCGACTCGGCGCGGTGAGTAACGCCGAGCGACGCATCCCCGAGGACGCGCTCATCACCGTCTACGACCGCCAACACACGATCAACGGGCAGTTCTACAACCACTACCGCTCTGTCACCCGGACGACGGAGCGCCTGGCGCGCTGACCGTCGCGCGCAACGCATCGCACGCGCGCGCAATCGCGTCGCGCACGCGATCTTCTCCCTCCAAAAAGTGCAGGCCGAGATTTGGCACGACAACCGTCACGCCGCGCGCGGAAAGCGTGCGCGCGTCGAGCTTGACGATGTCCTTGCGCGAAAGCACCACCACGTCAACACCCGCACGTTGCGCCGACGCCGCGAGTTCCGCAACCGAGAATGAAACGTGATCGCGACGCGAGAGCAATGCGGGCGCCACGCCGGTGGCGCGCTCGACCATTCCGTGAAAGTGCGCAGGGTTTCCCAGTGCGCACGCACTCAGCACGCGCTTGCCCGCAAGCCACGCGACTTCGCGCGATGTCGCCTCGCCCACAACGTCGATGGACCGCCACACGTGCTCGCATACAGCGTCGTGCGCGCGTCCACGAAACCGCGCCACCAGCGACGCGGCGCGCGCACGCGCGTCGGTTGCATGCGCCTTCGTCACCACCACAATGTCGGCGCGCGCAATGTTGCGCGCTGGCTCCCGCAGCCAACCGCGCGGAAGCACATCGCCGTCAAGCGCGGGGCGCGTCGCATCGACGAGCACAATGTCAAGGCTGCGCGCCACCTGTCGATGTTGGAAGCCATCGTCAAGAAAGACAACAGCGCGATCTCGCCACGAATCGGCACCCGATGCGCCGAGCGCGGCCGACAGCGCCTCGAAACGACGTGCGCCCACCACCACACGCGCCGTTGGTGCGGAACGCGCGTATTCGACTGCTTCGTCAGAGATCAGAGCGCCTGAACCATCAACTGTCGTCGCGCGATACCCACGCAACGCAATCACCGGTTGCGCACCGCGATCTGCGACCACGCCCGCGCACCACGCAACAAATGGGCTCTTCCCGGTGCCGCCAGCAGAGAGGTTGCCAACAGAAATGACAGGCGTTCCAGCGAGACTTCGCACGCCTTCGCTGCGATCAAAGCGTGCGTTTCGCCACGCGACACCCGCGCTGTACACCCGCGCCATCGGCCACGCAAGCGGCGCAAGCCACCGCGGGAGGGGCCCGCGCGCATCACGCATCGGCGGCTCCTTTGCGCTTCCCACCGAGCGTCTCGCGTCGCAACGAGCGAAACTCGCGCACGCCGCTGTGCGCCACCAAGATCACATCGATCAGCGCAAGCACCACGCAGCCAAGCAACACAAAGAGCACGCTCGACCACGCAACCGCGAAGCCAACCCGATCTTCGTGTGGATGAACGAAGGTGAGTGCGCGAACCAGCGGAATCAGCCCTGCAATCGCAAGTACCACCGATGCGCGGCGCAGCCAACGTCGGCCCGTTGGCACATGCTCCGCGCCAAGCCGCACGAAGTACCACACGAGCGTCGCAGCAAGAACAACCGCAACCGGCACGGTGATCCACCAAGGCACCATGAACCAGGGTCCGAGATCGCGACCGGAGGCACCCGCATTGGCGAGTACGGATGCGGGTACAGCGCCGTGCATCGACTCGAACGCCAAACCAACACGTGCGGCCGATCCGATCACCCTGTGCCTCCGAGCGCGCGCCGCAAGACTGGCGCGACCTGTGCAAGCGGCAAGCCCACCACGGTGTGCGGATCGCCCTCGCAACGCACGGGCCATCCGCGCGCCACGACCTCCGTGAGGTTGTAGCCGCCTGCCTTGCCTTCCCAGCGATTCTCGGTCAGAAACCGCTCGAGCTCCGCGTGGTCGAGTTCGCCGATCTCGACTGTGGCTGTGTCGCGCCCCATGTCGCTTGCGCCCGACGGCGCGAGGAGACACCAGCCGGTGACAACACCGTGACGCCGACGCGCGAGCGAGAGAATCATGCGCCGCGCATCGTCCCGATTCGCGGGCTTTCCGATGACGCCGCCATCGCGTTCACAGACCGTGTCGGCCGCAAGAATCCAAGCCGGTGGTGCACCTCGACGCGCACGCACGCCAGCCACGCGCCGTGCTTTGAAGTAGGCAAGCGAAGCCGCTGTGGCGGCCGCACCAACCTTGCCGAGAATCAGCGATCCGTCGTCGATATCCGCTGGCTCCACTTCCGGATCGAACCCGGCTCCCCGCAAGAGTTCAAGCCGCCTTGGCGAGGCACTGGCAAGAACAAGCGGCGCGCGCCGGGCGTAGCCCGATTGATGCGCAGGCTCCGCGTGTTGGTTCGCCTCCAATTCCATGGCGACAGGATACGGCTTCCAAAGAGATGAGATATCGGCGCAACCGCATGAACTGCGCGCCGTATCTTCCGTTTGGCGCAAAGTCGATTGACAAGCGTCCGACACCCTGTGAACCTGTGCAGCTCGCGATCCGATATCGAAAGTGGTTGGTTTGTCGGCAGAGGTTCGAGAACGACTTCGGGGTTTGAAGCGATTCCGAGGTTCAAACGGAGATCCTGAGCGAGGTCGAGCGCGAGGTTTTGAACGAGTTTTTGAGCGAGATTTTGAACGACGTCCTGAGCGAGGTCCCACGCAACGTCGAGGTCGAGGTCGATGCCGGTGACACAAATGCCCCCGCACGACAATTCCGAACATCCCAAGCCGATCGGGCTTGCGGAGGAGTCTGAATCCTCCACTGCGCCGATCGTCGGGCTGTCGGCGACACCGCCCGCGAACCCGAGCGAGGGCTCGAAGGGCGGCTCCAATCTCGACACCATGCTTGGAAAGATCGTCGTCGAGCGCGGCTTGATTTCACCCGACGAACTTGAAGAGTGCTCCGCCGTCATTCGCGACAAGAGCAAGCCCGTTGCGCTCACGCTTGCGGAGGTGCTCGTCGAGCGCGAGTTCATAACCAAGAAGCAACTCGAACGCTTCCGTACCGATCTCGAAACCGTCAAGACAAGTCAGCAGATTCCCGGCTATCGCATCATCCGCAAACTCGGTGCGGGCGCGATGGCAACAGTCTTCCTCGCCAAGCAACTCTCGCTCGACCGACTGGTGGCCATCAAGGTGCTTCCCAAGAAGTTCTCGACGAATCAGAACTTCATCGAGCGCTTCTACAAGGAAGGCCGCGCGGCCGCGAAGTTGAATCACAACAACATTGTGGCCGCCTACGACGTCGCCCAGGCGGGCGAGCACCACTACTTCGTCATGGAGTACGTGGACGGCGACACCATCTACGACCGCATCGTTGCCCGTAAGCGCATTCCAGAGCGCGAGGCTCTCGAGATCATCCGACAGGTGGCATCGGCGCTCCTCCACGCGCACGAAATGGGCTTCGTCCACCGAGATATCAAGCCGAAGAACATCATGATGACGACCACAGGTACGGCGAAGCTCGCCGACCTCGGTCTTGCGCGTGGCATCACCGACAAAGAGGCCGCTGAGGCCGAATCCGGTCGCGCGTTTGGAACGCCCTACTACATCTCGCCAGAGCAGATCCGGGGCGCGGTCGACATCGGGCCGCCTGCTGACCTCTACGGCCTCGGTGCCACGTTCTATCACATGGTCACAGGCAAGGTGCCCTTCGATGGAACCACTCCATCGCAGGTGATGCACAAGCATCTCAAAGCCCCCCTGGTTCCGCCGGATCATCTCAATCCACAGCTCTCCGCAGGAACCGCGCTCATCATCGAGACGATGCTCATCAAGAACGCGCGTGATCGCTACCAAGACGCGCGCCAGTTGCTGCGCGACATCGACCTCGTGCTGGGTGGACAGGAACCTGAGTTCGCCAAGCCGCACGTCGATCTCTCGACGATCGCCACTTCCGTCACTGGATCTGCCAGCATGACTCCGCCTACGCCGGTGCGGAAGGAAGCTTCCGGGCTTTTGGCGAACCCGCTGCTTGTGATGCTGGTTGCCATTGCAACGCTCAGCATCGTTGCCAACATTGTTCTTGGCATCATGCTCGTCGCTGGGTGACCACTCGCGGCCAACGCAGCACGGCGGTGCGCGCTTCTTTGGTCTTCGGGGATCCGTCTCACAAAACCTCGCCCGTCTCACAAAACCTCGCCCGTCTCACAAAACCTCGTGCTCTGAGTCGGAGTTCCGCAGAAACGCAGCGCTGTTCCGACTCAATTCACGCGTGCACTTCCCCGCAAACTTCCACGAGCACTTCGACCTCGACCGTCGCATCGAGCGGTAGGGCGTTGGTGCCAACAGCCGCGCGGGCATGGCGCCCGGCCTCTCCGAACACCTCCTGCATGAACTCGCTTGCGCCGTTTGCGACCTTGGGCTGCCCATCAAAGCGGTCATCCGATTGGACGAACACCCCGAGGCGCACAATGCGGGTCACCTTCGAGAGGTCGCCGCCGAGTTGATCTGCAACCACCGCAAGCGCGTTCAGCGCGCACTGCTTCGCGGCCTTCTGCGCATCTTCAATCGACACCTTCGACGGCACCGGACCGGTGGCCAAAAGTGCGCCGTTTGCCATAGGAAGCTGACCCGAAACAAAGATGAGGTTGCCCGAGCGAGCGGCCGGGACGTACGCCGCGACTGGCTTTGGTGCTGCGGGAAGGGTCACGCCCAATCGGGCGAGGGCGTCGTGCGGATTCTGGGGGTGTGACATCGGAGCGTGCTCGTCTGTGAGGCGCGGGTGAACGGAAACGTGAGGGCGCAGCGTACCCGTTCACTGTGAGAGAAACATGACGAATCGAGCGGAACCGGAGCGATGCGGCTGCGTAAGAACACGCGAACCTGACGGTCGCGGAACATTCATTGGCTGAGTCGCGCTCCGGCGCCACTTCGCTGAAACCCGCCCTTCATTCGCGTCATTGACGCCGCCCCGCGGCGTCGGACCGCGACCGCCGACAACCTGACCCGCGTGCCAGCGCCCATAGTGGCCAGGATGGCTCACCGTGACTCACCACGACTCACGGCGTCTCACGGCGTCTCACGGCGTCTCACCTGTGGATTGGTGAACTTGGTGCATGCATGTTTCCATGCATGAGAGTGCACGATCCACGCTCGGTGAACCGCCAGTGATCCAGGTCACGAGTCCTCCTGATTCACGGCGCGAGGCTGCGTCGTTGTCTCGGCATCCAGTCGTTCGATTGCCCTGAAGCGAAACCTGCTGCGCAGACGTGCCTGCGGATTGATCCTCCGCAGCGGCGGCTTGTTGCGTGCCGCCGAAGTTCTCAATACTTGGGTTCTTGCGACTTGGGGACTCGCAACTTGGGTATTCGCAGCTGGGGTTCTCGCATCTGGGCTCTCCGTTCGAGCGGATGCCCCGCGCCACGACGCGCACTCGCCCTCCCCGGGCTCAGCTGAGCACGTCGGCTTCGAAGCGTCGCAGCCGTCGTGAACCGTCCAACGCATTTGCCGTTGTTGGCGTGGAACGGTCGGCTCGGATTTCCCCGCGTCAATCGCCGCGTGGATTCCCTCGGCACGCAGCGTTGCCGCGTCGTTGATCGACGGCCGCGCTCGAATCCGCGTTCGCCCTTGCGTAAGCCCGAACCGTTCGTGCGGCGCCCACACGCAGCGTTCGCGCACCGAGCGTCCGCCGCGCGGCGATGCCACGCCCTCGCCGAGTTCGGTGCGCCTCTCACATCGGCCCACGTCTTCGAAGACCTCCTCCTGCGTTCATTCGGCGCACGTTTTTCGCGCCGGTTCATTCCCGTTTCGACGGAGTTCCCGTCGGAACTCACCCTTTCAGGAGGTCCATCATGGACTGCAAGCATCATGTCTCGAGCGCCCGCAACCGTCCGACCGACTCCAGCGCATCCCGCGCGACACAACCCGGCGCACCGCCACGCCCCCGTCGACAGGGGTTCACACTCGTCGAACTTCTCGTCGTGGTGGCGATTGTCGCGCTTCTCATCAGTTTGCTGCTGCCGGCCCTCGGTCGGGCGCAGCGCGCCGCCCGCACACTCAACGACGGCGCGAACGTCAGCCAGATCCACAAGGGCTTCCTCAGCTACGCAACCCTCGACCCATCCGGTCGACTCCCCCTCCCCGGCCTGATTCGCCGCCTCGCGGTTCCAGGCCTCGGCTTCGTGCCCGGCCAGGGCCAAGAGAACCTCGGCCAGAACAACACGGCGAACCTCTACAGCTCGATGATCGCCAAGAACTTCATCACGCCCGACATCCTCTACTCGCCGGTCGAGGAGAACCCCGTTGTTCGTGAGAAGAACGACTACAACTTCAACAGCTACAACCCAGCCGCCCCCGGCGACGCAAACGGTCCGCGCCAGTGGGATCCAACCTTCTACGCGAACATTTTCCGCCCGAACGATGGACAACCCGACAGCGTTTGCCACACCAGCTACGCCCACCTCGCGCTGATTGGTGACCGCAAGAAGTACAACTGGAACAACCGAGCCGGCCAGAACCGCCCGATCCTGGGAAACCGCGGCACCAACAACGGCGTGTACCAAGGGGAGCAGTACTCCCGCAGTTACACGCTGCTCTTCCACGACCCGCGCGACACCTGGGAGGGCAACATTTGCTACGGCGACAACCACGTCACCCTCGAGCGCAGCATGGTGCCCGACAGCGTTCAGTTTGAGTGTGGCAGCGGTAGCACGTCGAACCTGACGAAGGACAACATCTTCACCTACCTCGATTTCGCGAACTGCTCGCAATCGGCCGGACAGGGGAACTTCTCCGCCGGCGACACGTGGATGTGCATCGCGATCGGAAGCCCAACCGCGACGCTCTATACCTGCGCACCAGAGCAGTTGATTCCGTGAGCAACGGAGTGCTTGCGCGACGGGATCCGCGCGATCGAATCCTGTGACGGCGGTGCGGCCGCTGTCTCGGGTGACCCGTCCGCGTCGGCACCATGCAATTGCAGAAACGCAGCAAACGCCCCTGGGCGCCAGCCGAGGCCTCAAACGCCGACGCTGGCGCCCAGGGTTGCGACCGAGCCATCAGCGCGGACAGGCATGACGAGGATCATGACAAGGACAGGCAAGACGGGGACAGGCAAGACGGGGACAGGCAAGACAAGGACGGCAAGACAAGGACAGGCAAGACAAGGACAGGCAAGGCAAGGACAGGCAAGACAAGGACAGGCAAGGCAAGAGCCGCAAGGACGACCCTGACAAGGACGACCCTGACAAGGACAGGCAAGGCCAGGGCGGGAAACATGGCCATTCTCTGCAATAAGTCCATTC
>JBILDS010000304.1:0-3110 GCA_044352505.1 Phycisphaerales bacterium | reverse complement strand
CTTCGTGGATCGAACCGCTCACGCCGTCGAGAAGGAGGCGGGTGCCGTGGCCGAAGCGGAGGTTGGCGAGCGTGACAAGCGACATGCGCGGGGCGATGAAGACAACGATGAAGACAACGACGAAAATAACGACGGAACAACGGTCCGTGCCGAGCCCGCGTTGGTTTACGCGGGGCGGGAAGGGTAGCAGGATCAACCGCGCGGGACGGCTTCCCCGCGCCATTCCCAGAGCCACGCCACCAATCTGCGATCGCGCGGCGGCAGCATGAAGCGCGCGGCCGCCGCAGCCGCCGCGGGGGCAATGGCGCCAATCAGTGCCGCCCATGTCATAAGCGCACCAATCGCGACTGCGTAGAAGAAGAGCATGTGTTCGCGTTCAACCACATCGAGCCACGTTGGTCGGATGCCGGCTCCGAGAGGTGCGAACAACCCATCGGCGAGCATTGCGAGAATTCCACCCGCTCCGGCCACCAGGGCGCACGCGATTGCGCGCAACGCCATCGCCCGACGCATGGCCGCCACCGCCAGAAAGAACACGAAGGGCGTGAGGATGACCGCGCCGATCAGGACGAAACCACCGAGTGGGAGGAGCGCAGCAGGCGACGTGCGGAGCGCGGACAACTCGGCTCGGCCAACGTCGGAATCGAGCCACGTGGAATCGGCGGTTGCCCACCCGATTCCCCATGGCGCATCCTCGGTGGCGCCGTTCAAGTCTCGGTAGTGGCGTGCGAGGGCTTCGGACGCCGACTCGCAGGTGGCGTTGGCCGCGCCCGCAGAGAAGCCGCCGGTGATTGCTGCGGTCGCTAGCACAACTCCAACGAGGAGCACAAGGATCGACGCCACGGCAACCGTCTTCATGCGCGCCAGCCACGGACCCACGGTGGGATACTCAAAGAGCGCGCTTGCGGTGCCGCACTCGCCACAACGGACGTACAGCAGCCCGGTTGCGTGGTCGCGCTCGATGGCGCTCCCAACGAGGGGATGCATGCACTTCATGCACAAGCGATCGCCGCCAAGCGTTTCGATGACGCGCCCGTTCTTGGGCAGGTGTGTCGAAGCCAGATTGTCGGCCGGGACTTGTTGGGTTGTGGTTGGATCGGATTGGTTCATCGAACTTCTCCCAAGGCGCGGCTGTTGCGGCGTGACACAAGCGCGAGTGTTTGTCGGCGCGCGCGCGCGGTTCGACGCACCACAATGCGAAAGCCACGCGCGATGATTTGACCAAGCACATACGCGGTCGCGAGGCTGGTTGCGAGGGCGCTCATCAAGACACACGCTGTTGGCAGGGGGTGCGCGGTCAACGTTCCCAGCACGTTGAAGATGATTCGTTGCCCCCTCGACGGCGACGCGCCGAGCGTCACCACGACAACCCAGATTGCAGCGCCGAAGAGAAGCACCGCGATCCACGTGACCGCAAACGTTTGGGTGGCGCTGCGGAAGGGCGCGAGAGTTGCGGCACCGGTACCGATCAGAACCCCAGCGAGGCACGCAAGCGTGATCGCCGCGCCGAAGTGCGAGAGAAGTTCCTCGGCATTGGCGTACGTTCCGAATCCCTGCAACTCGTCGAAGAGAAGCCCGCCTGCGAAGATCAGTAGCACCGCGCCAAACTGGATTCCGGCGGTGGCCACACCGAGCCGGATGTTGAGTGCGCGGAGTCGCGCCCAAACTCGAGCGGGTTCGCGCGCGATTCGCGGACACCACCGCACAGCAACACCGCAGCGTGGGCACGTGGCCACCCACATACGCAGGTTGGCGCTGTGGGTGCGCGACGACTCGTCGAGCACCTTTCCGCAGGAAGCGCAGGCGTGCGAGACCATGGAGCGAGGATACCTTCGCGACTCGTCGGGCGGGTGTTGCGTACACTGCCGCCCCCGTGCGCGAGAAGGCTTTGTACCGTCGCAAGTTCGCCTACCCGATCCTCACTTTGGTGGTTGCGGGGCTTGTGTATCTTTCGTCGCGAGGAATCATTGGCACCGCGCCGCCCGCGCAGCCGGCCGATTATGAGCGCGTTGCGCGCGAGGTGATGATGGAAGTGCGCGCGGGGCGACCGATTCCGAACGCGATTGACCCGGCTGTGGGTGCTGCGTTCGACCTGATGGCGCCCGCTGCCGTGCGATCGCGCGAGGGTGGTGAACTCGTCTTCACGGTGCGCGGCCCAGCCACCACCGATGGGACGCTCCCGTGGATTCAATCGGTCGAGGTTCGCGCGCCGAATGGCGCGACCGTGCTGCTTTCGATTTCGATTTTGAATGGAAACCCTGAAGTGGTTGGCGTTGCGCGTGGCTTTGAGGGGCTGAATCGCGAGGGAGATTCGACATCATGACCGCGTGGATCAATGGGAAATTCGTCGAGCATACGGAGGCGCGCGTCGGGCTCTTCGACGCAGGGTTCCAGCATGGAATTGGCCTCTTCGAGACGATGCTTGCGCGCGAGGGCGCCGTGCTCGGCTTCGAGGCGCACCTGGAGCGCCTGGCGACGAGCGCGCGCGAGCTGCGGCTCTTCGACCCGCTGAAGGTCGAGCCGCTTGCGGAGGCCGTGCAGCATGCGCTCGCGAAGAGCGGGCTCCGCGACGCGCGCATCCGCATCACGCTGACCGCAGGCGACATGGGGCGGCCGTTTGCGGGGGCGAACGCGTCGGGCGAGAAGGCGCCTGCGCCCGCGCCGACTCCCCAGCCGACTCCGACCGTCGCCATCCATGTCCAGCCGCCGACGCGCTACCCCGATGAACTCTTCGAGAAGGGCGTGGCGGTGTCGGTGGCGGCCGACCGCGCCAGTCCGCTCGACTCGTTCGCGGGCCACAAGACGCTGATGTACTGGCCGCGCATTGCGGCCGTGCAGCGCGCCGCGGAGGCGGGCTGCGCGGAGGCGCTCTGGTTCACGGTGGCGAATCAACTCGCGAGCGGCAGCGTGTCGAGCGTGTTCCTCGTGAAGGACGGCGCACTGCGCGTGCCGTTCGCGCGCGGCGAGGAACCCGATGGCGCGATGCGCGCACCCGTCCTTCCAGGCGTCACGCGGGCGCGCGTTCTCATGTGGGCCGAGGCGGAGGGCCGCACTGTCGAGCGGGCTGCGCTATCGATCGACGATCTGCTGTCGGCCGACGAGGTCTTCCT
>JBILDS010000303.1:0-3112 GCA_044352505.1 Phycisphaerales bacterium | reverse complement strand
GGTCGAAGGCGTCGTGAGCGGCATCTGGTTCAACCAAGGGCATGTCTGCTGCGCGGGCTCGCGGCTCTTCGTCGAGGAATCGATCCATGAGGACTTCATCGATCGCCTGCGGAACCGCATGCGCTCGTTGCGCGTCGGCGACCCGCTCGACAAGAACACCGATGTCGGCGCGATCAACTCGAAGGCGCAGCTCGCGACGATTCAACGGTTTCTCAAGGCGGGCTCCGACGAAGGCGCGGAGAAGTTCGAGGTCGCGT
Source organism: Phycisphaerales bacterium (assembly GCA_044352505.1). GTDB lineage: Bacteria > Planctomycetota > Phycisphaerae > Phycisphaerales > SM1A02 > QWPT01. The sequence goes on along the minus strand of JBILDS010000303.1, from coordinate 2,855 downwards.
GCGACCTGCCGAAGAAGGGCTTCTGGTGCCGTCCGTGCATCTTCACGGGCGTGCAGCCGTCGCACACGATCGCGCGCGAGGAGATCTTCGGCCCTGTCCTCAGCGTGATGACCTTCCGCACGCCCGACGAAGCCGTGCAGCGCGCGAACAACACCACCTACGGCCTGAGCGCCGGCGTATGGACCGAAAAGGCCGCGCGCGCGCTTGAAATGGCGAACCGCCTGAACGCGGGCGTGGTGTGGCTCAACACCTTCAACCGCTTCGACGCAAGCGCGCCGTTCGGCGGCTACAAGGAGTCGGGCTTCGGCCGCGAGGGCGGGCGCCAAGGTCTCTCCGCGTATGTGAAGCTTGGAGGTGGGCGATGAGTGCCGCGGCGAACTCCGGACGCGTCGAGGTCGCGAAGACGCTGAAGCTCTATGTGAACGGCGCGTTTCCGCGCAGCGAGAGCGGACGCACGGTGCTGGTCTTCGATGCGAAGAAGCGCCCATTTGCGCACGCGTCGCACGCGAGCCGCAAGGACCTGCGCGACGCGGTCGAGGCCGCGAGCGCCGCACAGCCGAAGTGGGCGGCGGCCACCGCGTACAACCGCGGGCAGGTGCTCTATCGCCTCGCCGAGATGCTCGAGGCGCGCCGCGCCGAGTTCGCGTCGCTGATGGTGTCGATCGAAGGCCGCACGAAGGCGGAGGCAGCGAAGGAAGTCGACCGCGCGATCGACCGCTGCGTGTGCTTCGCGGGCTGGACCGACAAGATCGCGGCCGTGCTCGGAGGCAAGCAGCCGGTCGCCGGGCCGTACTTCGTCTTCACGATGCCAGAGGCGATGGGCACGCTCGCCGTGGTGCTGCCAGATGAGCGGCCGCTACTTTCAATGGTGTCGCTCTTGCTTCCGGTCGTTGCTGCGGGGAATGCTGCGATTGTCGTTGCGCCGATTGCCGCTGCCGCAGGAAAGGGCAAGCCCTCTGCGAACGCGCCGCTTGCAATCGCGTTCGCCGAAGCCGTGGCGACGAGTGATGTGCCGGCTGGCATCATCAACATCCTCACCGGCACACGCGCGGAACTCTGCCCGTGGATCGCGTCGCACCGAGAGATCGCGGGCGTCGCGGGCGCGCAGCTACCTGCAACCGACGCAAAGGCGCTTGAACTTGGTGCCGCTGAGAACCTCAAGCGTGTCCATCTCTTCCACGATGCGCCCGCGTTCGACGATGACGCGTTCTGGCATTCGCCGTTTGCGATCTCGCCATTCGTTGATCTGAAGACAGTGTGGCATCCGAGTGCGCTGTATTGAGAGCGTTCGGCTTTGTGTGATTCTGAAGCCCAGAAAGAACGCGCTACCCTGCCCGCATGAACGCCCAGAAGATCCGATTCGCGCTCGCGCTGCCAGCCGGCATTTTGGTGATGGCAGCGTTCACCAGCTTTTTCGAGAACTTCGGCAAGCGGTTCTTCGAAATTCCACAGTCGATGCGCGATGCAATCGCGCTCATGCAGAAGGCTGATCCGGGCGCGCGTGACGCGATTGCCGCAGCCATGCACGACATGCCGTTTGGCGCACTTATTGTGGTGATCGCAGCGTGGACGCTTGGCGCAGCGCTCGGCGCATTCGCAGCGTGCCGCGTGGGCGGTACAAACTTCGTACCGCTCTCGATTGCGCTCGCAATCGTGAGCATTGCATTCGTGTCGATCAACCTCATCCTCATTCCACATCCATTGTGGATGATCGCCGTTGGCGTGTTGCTGCCACCAATCGCAGCCATCGCCGTCGGCCGCCTTGCGCTGCAGTGGATGCCCCGCGCCGCGTAAGCGCACGACACACAACCAATGGGTGCTCAAACAACGAGTGCCCGCCTGCGGCCGATGGGTCATCACGCAATCGTGATGTCAGGCATGCGTCCATCTGGTGAGAACACGAGGACCTCGTTCACGCCGGCGCGGGTGTTGGTCGCAGCGACAATGGCTGTGCGCAGCAACTGTGCCGCCGTGCCCTTGCTGCTCATCTTGCTGCTCATCTTGCCGCTCTTGCTGCCGGTCGTCGTACCGCTCACGCCATCCTGCACAAGCACCCCCGCGCCGTTTACAAGAACGGTCGCGCGCGCGCCAGCAGCAACATTCGCGCAAAGCGACACCGCACGCGGTGCCTCAAGATGGAACGACGTACGGAACCACGTCGGCACGCCCGTCTTCCGTGCAAGCGCGGCCTTCGCGAGTGGCTTCGCCGTCGCCCAGCTCGCAGGCGGATCGGCGCGCGCAAACGCCCACGCGGCGGCCACCTCTGACTTCACCGCGAAGATTCGTACATCTTTGGCGTCGGCATGCGGAACGCCGTCGTAGACGAGCTCGTTGTCGCCTGGTTCAAGCACAGCGTTGCGCGCCTTTGGCGGCTTCTCGCCCTTCTTGAGCGCCTTCGGCTTCATGGGCGAAAGCTTCGCAGCGGGCAGCAGCACAAACGACGCGCTTCCCGCAGGCCCGATGCACGGAAGCAGCTCGCCGTTCAAACGTAACGTGTGATCGCCCGCAACCATCGCGTCGGCAACGCGCGGCGGAATCCACACCAACACATCACATTTCTGCTGCGGAAACGACCAACGCATCGTTCGCGCGTCGGTGCCGTCGTTCACATCAAAGCCCCACACAAATCGACCGACCCGCGTGGCGTCGCGCGATGGAAGCGGAACCGCATCGCGCTTCACGCGCGCAAGGGGCGCGATCTCAACGAGACCGCCAAACAAACCAACGGGCGCGCCAGCGGTGCGACCGATCGGCGGGGTCCCGAGGTTTCGCACCTCGGCAACAAGAACGTGTGCGCCGCTTGTCGAAACTTCAAACGGGCCGCGCGCGGCATCGAGGTGACGCGTGCCGTCCAC
>JBILDS010000302.1:0-3129 GCA_044352505.1 Phycisphaerales bacterium | reverse complement strand
CGTACTCCTCCGCAGTCAGAAGTCCATCAAGGTGTGCAGCGTGGAGCGACAGCAGCTCTTCGCCAAGCGTGGGTGGTCGCGTGACGATCAGATTGGTCTGTTGGACGCACGCTGGCAGCATGACGAATAGAAGTACTGCGCATGCCGCGTGCAATCTCCGAGTGGCGGAGCGTTTCATTGGCAAGAGTCTACCGTGCGGCTCCGGCGCGTACGCGGCTCAGAGTCTTCGGAGCTTCGACGCGCGCGGCGTCGGCGTCGGCGTCGCGCACGTATTGCAGAAACTGCTCCGCCGATGGCGAGGGCGTGCGGTTCTCGAGTTCGATGACGGCGAAGGTGCGGCCGAGCCAAGGCGCTTGAATTGGGAGTGCCGCGAGAACTCCACTTGTAATCTCGCGCGCGATGAGCGACATGGGCATCAGCCCGATCGCGTCGCTCTCCGCGACGATCGTTTTCATCATTCCCGGTGAATCGCAGGTGATGGAAGGGAGCGTGCGTGGTGTGTCGCGCACCGAGTCTTTCCCTTGCAGAAAACTTGAGAGCAGGTCGGGGGGAACGCGCGTGGTCAGCGTAAGAGGAAAGCGCAGCGCATCCTTCAGCGTTGGTGCGGCGAGCGCACGAAGCGGGTGGCCCGCGCGCACCACGAGGTAGCCTGTGTGCCACGCCAGCGGCGTGGTGCGCAGCCCGCGCTCGGCCTCAGCCGTCTTCAGGTCGCCCACCACGAAGTCGATCTCGCGGCGACGCAGCATCTGGAGGAGCGCGTCCACGCTGCCTGCGATCGCGGTGAGCTTCACAGCGGGGTGCTCGCGCGCCATGCGCGCCATCGCCTTCGCCACGAACATCTCTGATGGATAGACGCCCGCGCCGAACTTGAGCTCCCCGATCTCGAGGCCGCGGATAAGCCGCATCTCTCGCGCCAGTTCGCCGGCCTGCGCAAGCACGGCGCGCGCCTTCGCGAGGTAGATGCGCCCGACATCGGTGGGTTCCGCGCCGTCCGAGGTGCGAGAGAAGAGCGTGGCGCCTGCGCGGCGCTCGAGCTCCTGGATGCTGCGCGAGAGGGCGGGCTGCGAGATGCCGAGCGACTTCGCCGCGCGCAGGAAGTGGCGGTGCTCCGCGAGCGCGATGGCGTGTCGATGGTGGCGGAGGTCGAGGTCCATGCGCGCAGCGTATCGCTGCGACAATCTCGATGCATTGGACGCATGAAGCAGGTAGCTATAACTTTCCCTTGCAGTTCCTGGGGAATTCCCAGGCCGCACTTGAAACCAGGGAGACCCCATGCGCCAGGCCGTGCCTCACTTGATCGACCGCGTTCTCTCCGCAGCCCGTCGCGCGCTTCCCGCGTTCGCGGTCGCCGTGATCGGCCTCTCCGGCGCATGCGCCGCGCAGGCCGGTTCAACCGCCACTGCGGCTGCGGCCACGCCAACGCCCGAGCAGAAGGCTCCCGCGAAGAAGCAGCCCAACATCATCGTCATCTGGGGCGACGACATCGGGCAGTTCAACATCAGCGCCTACAACATGGGCATGATGGGCTACAAGACGCCCAATATCGACCGCATCGGCCGCGAGGGAGCGATCTTCACCGACTGGTACGGCCAGCAGAGCTGCACCGCAGGCCGCGCCGCGTTCATCACGGGCCAGTCGCCGATCCGCACCGGCCTCACCAAGGTCGGCCTGCCCGGCGCGCCCGAAGGCATGCGCAAGGAAGACCCGACGCTCGCGACCCTGCTCAAGGCGCAGGGCTACGCGACAGGCCAGTTCGGCAAGAACCACCTCGGCGACCGCGACGAGATGCTGCCGACCGCGCACGGGTTCGATGAGTTCTTTGGAAACCTCTACCACCTCAACGCAGAGGAAGAGCCGGAGAACCCCGATTACCCGAAGGACCCTGCGTTCAAGAAGAAGTTCGGCCCGCGCGGCGTGATCCACAGCTTCGCAGACGGCCGAATCACCGACACCGGCCCGCTCACCAAGAAGCGCATGGAGACGATCGACGAGGAGGTCACCGCGAAGGCGATCGACTTCCTCGAGCGCACGAAGAAGTCCGACAAGCCCGTGTTCCTGTGGTGGAACTCGACGCGCATGCACATCTTCACGCACCTCAAGGCCGAATCGGAAGGCAAGACCGGCTACGGCATCTACGCCGACGGCATGGTCGAGCACGACGCGCATGTCGGAATCCTCCTCGCGAAGCTCAAGGAGCTCGGCATGGAGGAGAACACGATCGTGATGTACGCGACCGACAACGGCGCCGAGACCTTCACCTGGCCCGACGGCGGCACCACGATGTTCAAGGGCGAGAAGAACACGAACTGGGAGGGCGGCTACCGCGTCCCGTGCATGATCCGCTGGCCCGGCACGATCAAGCCCGGCACGATCGTCAACGACATCGGCGCGCACGAGGACATGCTGACCACGCTGCTCGTCGCCGCCGGCGACACGACCGTGAAGGAAGACCTGCTCAAGGGCCGCGCCATCGGCGGCATGACCTACAAGGTCCACCTCGACGGCTACGACCTCGGCCCCGCGCTCGCGGGCAAGGCCGCGTGGCCGCGCAAGGAGTTCATCTACTGGACCGACGACGGCAGCGTCGCCGCGCTGCGCTACGGCGACTGGAAGGTGACCTTCCTCGAGCAGGAGGGCGAAGGCCTCGAAGTGTGGCAGAAGCCGTTCACCGAGCTGCGCGCGCCGCTCCTCACCAATCTGCGAATGGACCCCTTCGAGCGCGCCCGCGATGAGCACGCGATCGGCTACCAGCGCTGGTATCTCGAGCACATGTTTGCGATCGCGCCCGCGGGCGCCTATGTCGGCCAGTGGCTGCAGAGCTTCCGCGAGTTCCCGCCGCGCCAGAAGCCGGGCAGCTTCAACCTCGAGCGCGTGATGGAGGCGGTGTCGAAGCCGCAGGGCCAGTGACAACGCGCGCGCGTTTCGCCGCGGCGGCGTGTCTGCTGTGCGCTGCGACGATTCCAGTCTTGACGACCGGCTGTGCCACGGCGCGTGATTCGCGCGCCGTGGCGCAGCCGTCTTCTGCGACGCTCGATTCGTGGCGCGAGGGCGCCACGCGCACCGCGATCGAGTCGTTCGTCGCGCGCACGACAGATCCGGCGAGCGTCGACTTCGTGCCCGAGGCCGAGC
>JBILDS010000102.1:0-10931 GCA_044352505.1 Phycisphaerales bacterium | reverse complement strand
GGGGCGGGTCGAGCGGTTTGCCGTTGTCGTCGGTTGTTTCGAGCGTGTTCATGCTCGCCGAGCGGTCGATGATGAGAACGTGCCGGCCGCCGGAACTTCCGAGGCCCTCGGCTTCGGGCTGCGCAAGCGCAAACGCAATCGCGAGCACCGCGAGGATCTGGAGAAGGAGGAGCCAACTGAAGCGGATGCGCTGAAACGGCGTGTTCGCGCGCAAGTCGGCAAGCGAGCGCGTCCAGAGGAGCGTGCTTGAGACGACGCGCTTGCGGCGACGGAGCTTGAGGAACCAGAGCGCGATGAGCGGCGCGAGAATCGACGCGCCGAGCACGGCGCCCGCGACCGGCGTGACCCATGTGACGGCGACAACCGCGACCGCGCTCATCGGAGGAGCCCTCGCCTGCGGAGGTATTCGAGCATGAGCGTTTCGACCGGTGTCGACGTCTCGACCACCATGTGGACGATGTCGCGCCGCGCGCAATAGGCGCGCAGCGATCCGCAGAGCCGGTCGAGGCGATCCTTGTAGATCCGCAGGAGTTCGGGCGTGACCGTGATCTCCGTTTCCGCACCCGTCTCGCTATCGACCAAGAGAAGGTCGCCGGTGACGCCGCCCTCGCGTGACGGGTCGACCACCTGCGGCGCCAGCAGTTGCATGGCGAAGAGATCAAACCCGCGCCCGGCGACCATGGCGAGCCCCTTCTCGAAACCCTCGGGAAAGAGGAAGTCGGAGAGGACGATCATGACGCCGCGCCCCTGCCGGCTTGTGCCGACGAGCCGCATCGCCTGTTCGAACCCCGAGCCGCCCTCGGGCTCCTGCGCGAGGAGCCACTGCGCGACATCGGCCGCCTTGCGGCGCCCGCGCAGGTTGCTTGCGCGCTCGATCGACGTTGACGAGAACGAGACAAGCGACACGCGATGCTGGTTTACGAGCCCGATGTAGGCGAGCGCCATCGCCACCCGCCGCGCGTAGTCGAACGTGTCGGGCGAACCCGTGCGCATCGATGCACTTGCGTCGACTGCGATGATGAGCGACAGGTCTTCCTCCTCGAGGAACATCTTGAGGAAGAGCCGATCGAGGCGGCCGAAGATGTTCCAGTCGACGAAGCGGAGGTCGTCGCCGTGGACGTACGGGCGGAAGTCGGCGAACTCGACCGACTGGCCGCGGCGCTTGGAGCGGCGCTCGCCCTGCATCTTCCCTGAGAAGATCTTGCGGCTGACGACGTCGACCGCGTCGAGCTTCGCCATGAGGCGCGAGTCGAGGAGGTCGTCGAGCTTGCGGAGTTCCTTCGGCGCGCTCATCGGGCGCCTCCGGACTGTGCGGCGCCGGAGGCCGCGGCTGGGGCGGCTCGGGTAGCGGTCGCGGACACGCCCGCGGGCGGCGCGTACTCAGTTGGCGTTGCGGCGACCACGCGCCGCGCGATCTCGTCGCTTGTGATCCCCGCCGACTCGGCTTCGAACGAGCGATGGATGCGATGGCGAAGCGCGGCGCGCGCGATGGTGCGCACGTCGTCGAAGCTGACGGCGTAGCGGCCGGCCATGAGCGCGACAACGCGCGCGCAGCTGGCGATTGCCTGCGCGGCGCGCGGGCTTGCGCCGATCCGAATGAGGCGGCGGTTGTCGGCGGCGCAGTGTTCGCCGTCGGGATGGGTCGCGAGCACGAGGCGCACGATCCAATCCTTCACCTCTGGCGCAAGCGCAATCCGCCGCGCGAGCTTCTGCGCGGCCACGATCGCGCGGGCGTCGAGCACCTGCGACGGCGCGGTCGTCTCGACCTTCGTCGTGCGCTCGAGCACCTCGCGCAGCGTCTCGCGGTCGGGCAGCGGCACTTCGATCTTCAGGAGGAACCGATCGAGCTGCGCCTCGGGCAGCGGGAACGTGCCCTCTTGCTCGATCGGGTTCTGGGTTGCCATCACAAAGAACGGTCGACCGAGCGACCGCGTCTCGCCGCCGACCGTGACTGAGCGCTCCTGCATGGCCTCGAGGAGGGCCGACTGCGTCTTCGGGCTCGCGCGGTTCACTTCGTCGGCGAGCACCAGCTGCGCGAAGAGCGGCCCCGGGCGGAAGCGGATTTCGCGGCGACCGGTTGCTTCGTCCTCGACGAGGATCGACGTACCGGTGATGTCGGCTGGCATCACGTCGGGCGTGAACTGAACCCGGCTGAAGCCGAGTCCGGTTGACGCCGCAAGCGCGCGGACGAGGAGCGTCTTCCCGAGGCCAGGTACCCCTTCGAGGAGGAGGTGGCCATCGGCGAAGAGCGTGACGAGCGCAAGGTCGACTACCTCGCGCTGGCCGACGAGCGACTTGCCGACTTCGGCGCGGAGGCGCGCAAAGATCTTGCGGAACGCTTCGCAGCGGCGTCGGACCTCTTCGATGCCGTCGAGCCCGGCTTCGTCGAGATCACGCTCATCCTGCGAGAAGTTCGACGGGTCAGGCGCCACGTCCACCGCCCTTCGCGCTGTCCGGCGGTTCGTTCTCGTCGCCGCCCGTGGCGCGCCGCTTGGCGCGGAGGAGCCGCGAGGTCGTCTCCTCGTCACCCTGCGCGGGTGCGTCGCCGCTTGGCTTCGGACCGCCCTCGCCGGCGCGCGCTGCGCCGCGAAGGCCGTCCTGCGTTCCGCCGCCGTCCTTCACAGCGTTGCGCACGTCGAGCCCGGGGCCGCGCTCGAGCGTCTCGCGCATCGCGTCGCCGCCGTCGGCCGTCGCGCCTGGCTCGGGCCGCGACGCTGGGCGCGCAGAACCTTTCGAACGCGCCTTTCGCCACGCTTCGACCGTTCCGTCTCCGACCTTGCGGGTGGCGAGTGCGCCTGCCACACCCGATCGCGCGCCCTGCCAATCGATCGCGATGCGACGCACGGCCACGTCGAGCAAGAAGAACGCGGCTGCGAGAATTGCCATGAGATCCCAGATTCGCCGCGTGCTGAGCGGAACCGGCAGACCATCGCGCAAGAAGGCATCGATCGATTGCGGCGCCGTCTTGAGCGACAGCACCCGGCCGCCGGTACGGTCTGCGATCTGCTCGAGGAGCGCTCGGTTGTCGCGCACCGTCCGGAACTCCTTTGGATACGGCACGCTCACAGACGCCTGCACCGTGGCGCGGCGCGCGTCGGCCCCGCCGTCGGTGCTTGCGTTGGGAAGGCTGAAGTTGACGAGATACGAGCCCGCTTCCGACGCCGGGAACTCCGCGCGCCAGCGACCGGGGCCGACCTGCACAACGGCGAGACCGGCGGCGCGACCGTCTGGAGAAACGAGCGTGGCCTCAGGGTTGAGGTCGTTCGCGAAGCCCCCCGCTGCGTTCGTTGCCTCGAGATCGACGATGGCCAAATCGCCCTCCACACGCGATCGCACTTGGGCATTCGCGGGCACCGCCGGGCGAAGCAGCCAGCGCGTGGCCTGCTCCCAGAATGCGCGGTACTCGCCCCACGTTGTCCAACCGCCGGCCCAGCGCGCGCCGACGTCGGAAGTGAACGTGATGGACCGGCCGAGTCCGTGATTCCAATACGCGAAGATCGGATCGAGCCCCTCTTCGGTCTGGTTCGCAATGGCGACCTGCGCCAGTCCATCGCGCGGAACGGTGAGGACGTATCCCGAGATCGGCGGCACGCCGACGAGTCCGCGGGTGGGACCGGTGACCGAAGGCACGATGCCGGGGCGGAACTCGCCTTCGACGATCAGCGAGCGCGAAACGACCGACGCCTCCTTCGTGAAGATCTTCGGGAGGTTCTTCGGGTTTGTGACTTCGTAGAAGCGGCCGCCAGTCGATTCGGCCATGTACTTCATGTTCACATAGTCTTGCTGCGTGCCGTGGCCGCTCACCATGACGGTGGTCATGGTGATCTTCGCGTCCCTGAGCGCGTCCATCGTGGCTTTCGACGGCGGCGCGGGGTCGCCGTCAGAGATGATGATGACGTGCCGCTGACCGGCGCGCGAATCGGCGAGGCCTTTGGTGGCCATCGCGACCGACTCCTCGAAGTCGAACATGTCGCCGACGATCATCGAGCGCGCCGCTGCGATGGCGGCGCTCTTGTCGCCGGCTTCGCGCAGCGGGAACGACCACGTGGCTCGGTTGACGAGCGTGATGATGCCGATGAGATCAAGCCGAGTGAGCGCTTCGATCGCGGCGATCGAGACCTGTTCGGCCCAGTAGTTCCCCTGCGGCATTTCGCAGGAGTGCACGATCAAGACGAGCCCGCCGCGCACCATCTGGCGCGTGGCCGGCGGGTCGAGCTTCACGGGAAGAACCTGCGCAACCTCGGAGTCGATCCAGCCGCCCGCGCCGAAACTCTGGTCGCCGCCGATCATCATGAGCCCGCCGCCGAGGTCATGAACGTACGAGCGGAGCAGGCGGTCTGTCTCGCCGTCGATCGCCCAGCGGGGCACGTTGACGAGAATCACGGCGTCGAAGCCGGAGAGGAACGCGCCGTCGGTCGACAGGCGATCGGGCGGAATGACCACCACATCCATCTCGCTGCGCGTGAGTGCGTTGACAAGCGGCGCACTCTCGACGCCGCCAGAGTTGTCGACCACGAGCACCTGCCCCTGCCCCTCGACAAACGTGATCGCGGTGGCGCGGTTGTTCTGGAGCGTGCCGTCCTGCTCGGCGTCGGCCGGCTCGAACACGGCCTCGAAGCGCCGCGTGCCTGCGCCTTCGAGCGGAAACGGGACGGAGATCGTGCGCGGACCTGCGTCGAGCTCGACCGCGATGCCCTCGCCGGGCGCGTCGGGGTCGAGATCGATGGAACGCCCGCCGTCGCGTAAGAAGACGGTTCCCCGCGCCGGTCCCTGGCTACGCAGGAGTAAGCGAAGGTCGGCGGTCTGGCCCGGTCGCGCCCGCGTGGGCGCGCGCAGCGCTTCGAACACGACTTCGTTCGGCGCCTCGTACTCGATTGGCAGGACGTCGATCGGGATCCCGTTTGCGCGGGCGATGTCTGCCTCGGCAAGCGCGTTGCCGACGTTCTCGTTGCCGTCAGAGATGAGCAAGATGCGCTTGGCGGTGTCGGGCGGAAGAATGGAGAGCGCTTGGCGGATGCCGGAAGCGATGTTGGTTCCGTCGCGCTCACCCGCGTGCTCGCCGTCGGACACGATCGATCGCGAATCGGGCTGCGACGAGATTTCCGCCTCGCGACCGAAGGTGACCGCTGCAACGCGATCTTCGGGCAGACGTTTGTCGTCGACGAGCCGCTGCGCAAACCTGCGCGATTCGGCGAGGAACGGAACGGGGATCGACTGGCTGCGATCGAGGACGAAGGCCGTGGTGAGCGCTTCGCCGCGACGCACAAGCGATGGCTGCGCGAGCGAGCCGACAAGCGCCAACACCACAAGCGTGCGAAGCGCAGCGCTTGCGTACCACTTCCACGGCTCCTCACTGCGACGACTGCGCCACGCGAGCACGAACACGGGCACGAGGAGTGCGAGCAGCAGGAGGAAGATGGGTCGCTCGAACTGCATGCCGCTCACTCGGTGGCTTCGGACTTGGAGTTCTTCGCCTCAGGACTTCGAGTCTCGAGACCATTTCGGAATGCGAACACCACGATACGGAAGTTGCCGTGGTCGCAGACCGCAAAACGCGGCTCTCCCGACGCACCGGCGACCGCCGATTCGAGAGCCCAAGGATACTTCAATCGCCCTCCGCTGGTACCGAGTCCGCCCACCACTCCGAGCACCTCGCCCGAGATGGCGTCGAGCCGCTGCACGCGGTGGTTTCCGTGCTCTGCCACAACGATGGTTCTGCGCGCGCTTGCATTGCTCGTCGGAGATTGCCCGGCGTCGACGCTCGCAACCGGTCGACCGTCAACTTCAAGCACGATGGCGAACGGATACGCAAACTCGCCCTCAGCTGTTCCGGTGCGCCCAAACGTGCGAACAAACACGCCAGTCCCCGTGAACACCTGGATGCGATGATTGCCGACATCGACCACGTAGAGTTCGTCGCGCGCGGCGTCATACGCGAGCGCTTGCGGGCGGAGAAACTCGCCCGGACCCGAGCCGGACCGGCCGAACGCGCGCACGAATCGGCGCTCGCGATCGAACACCTGAATGCGGTCGTTTGAGCCGTACTCGGCCACGAACATGCGACCGTCGGGCGCAAACGCCACGTCGGTGGGATAGATGAATTCGCCCTCGGCTTGACCATACGAGCCGACCGTCCACTGGAGTTCGCCGAGCGGCGTGAACGCGGCGATGCGATGTTCGTGCGTGTCGGCAACGACGAAGAGCCCATCGGGCGCGACCGTCGCACCCACGGGTTTGCCTGTGGAGAACGCCGGCATGGTCCACTCGTTGAGAAACGCGCCGGACGCATCGAAGCGTTGGACGCGGGCGTCTTTGTCGATGACGAAGAACGTGCCCGTGTTGGCGCAGTGCGCAAGAACGCGCGGCCCGTTGAACTGGCCGCGCCCTCGACCGGTGCCGCCGAAGGTAAACGCGACGTCGAGCCCGCGCGCGACCACCGGCGCGTCGAACTCGCCCGGCGCGCCGCCCTCGCGCCCGGCAAGCGTTGGTGCGTCGGCCGACGCGATGGGGTCGCCGGCACCGCGCGGCGGGCGGCGTTCGCAACCCATGGAGATTGCGCAGGTGAGGATGACTGCGCCGAAGCCAAGCGCCGCGGAGGAGACGCGCGCCACCCGACGCACGGGCGCGCCCCGCCACGCGCGGGCAACAGCCGCCACCCCGGCGATTGCGGCGAGGGCCGCCACGATGAGGACAGAGGCTCCCAAGAGCACGGTTTCAGGGCGTTGATAGTGAATCGCATTGAGAATGTCGGTTGCGATCCAGGCGAACCCAGGTGGCACGAGGCGTCCGCTTGCCGTGAGTTCGCCGAGACTCCAGGCGAAGGCAAGCGGAATTGTTGCGCCGGCCGCAAGCGCGAGATCGGGTCGAAGCGCCGCGAACCGGGCGCGTGGGCTCGGGCCGTCGAGCGCGCGCAACGCGCGGCGCGATCGAGGTTCGCGCGCGTCGAGGATGAGTGCGACGACCGCACCCACCACAAGCGCGCGAGTGGCAAGTGCGAGGACAAGAACAAGCGGCGTGTCGTAGACGAATGCGGTGCCGACCCGGTTGTAGCCCGCTTCGAAGGCGAGCGCCGTCACGGTGCCCGGTACGAGCGACGCAAGCGCAACGAGGGCGCTGCCCGCGAGCGCAACGCGACGAACGATCGACCCTGGCGGCTCGGCGAGCACGACCCGCAGTGCGATTGCCAACGCTGCCACGAGGAGCGATGCGGCGAGTGCCACCACGAGCGCGCCCACAAGCGCGCGGCCGTGGAGTGCGAGGAAGTCGCCCGCTCGCGGCGCCGCAAACGCGGCGCGCGCGAAGAGTGCGATTGGGCCCGCAACGAAAATGATTGCGATTCCAGCGGATCCGATTGAGAGGATGAGTGACCGACGTTCGATGGAACCACGCGGAGTCTGATGGTGCGCGCGGTGCGCGTAGGTGGTTGGGTCGCGGGGAGTGTCGACCGCTGGAACGAGCAATCGGCTGTCGCGTTCGCGCTGCCGCCGCGCGAGAAGCCAAACCGCGGTTGCAACGATCGCAGAGAGCGCGATGGCGGGAAGCGCTGCGCCCACCACGCGCTGTGGAGGCGCGCCGAGCGCGTCGAGCGTGCGTAGCTCGAAGCCGAACGTGGCGACAAACGCAAGGTCGTACGCGGTTGTCTCAGCAAGCAGGAACGCGGCGGTCGCGAGTACACCCATTGCAAGCGCAGTTCTGTCTTGAGCCCACGCTGCCGCAAGACGGGCGCGCCACGACGCACCATCGAGTAAGAGCAGTCGTTCCGACGAACCGCCACGCGTGCGTGTGCAGGCGAGGAGCACGGCAAATGTCGGCGCGGCACTCCACGCCACCAGCGCCGCCGCGAGCGTGAGTTGTCGAACGAGACCAACTGCGTCGGCGCGCGCTGTGAAATCGCCAATTGCGGTGCCGGGGCCGACTGAGAGCCAGATTCCCGCAAACAGAAGCCACGGCGGCAGCGCGATTGGGAGAAGCATGGCCACGAGAACCGGCGCCGACAGCCAGCGAACACCACCGTGCAGGACGCCGCGAGCTGCGATCCACGCCACGAGTCCACCGCCGAGAGCGGCGAGCGCACTCCAGAGTACGCTTCGAAAGAAGAGTGCTGCCAACGTGCTCGGTGCGGCACCACCGAATGGACGCGCGCTTGCGTTGGGCTGTGCGCTTGGCTGCGCGTTGGGCTGCGCGCTCGTGCTAGGTACAAAGTCGGGCGCGGGTGCTCTTGAATCGCTTGGATTGATCGCTGCGTCGGGTGAAGAGTCGTGTGTTTGCGCGACTGGAAGCAACTCCGCAACCAAGGTGCTGGCGGGCCAGATCACGAGTACGCCCGCCAGGAGTGCGGCGACCAACGCGGCCGCGAGAACCACAGGCGAGTGAAGACTGGATGCCCGGCGACTGGATGCCTGGCATGCTGCGCGCTCAGTCAAGCGATGCCCTCAAGACGAGCCTTCGACTGAACAGCATGTGCGTCGGCTCTTGCGGCGGCACTTGCGAGATTGAAGACCAAGGGGTCTGGCTCTGCGAAGCCGGGGTTGCAATCCACGCCCGGACCAAGCGGCAGGTTGCGCGACGAAGATCGGCAGATGATCGATTCACACGTTGGCGACAACAAGAACTCGACCACGCGAAGCGACGACGCGAGCGTGGCTTCGCGACCAGCAACAAGCGACACGGTGTTTGGCACGAGCATTGTTCCGCCACCTGCAACGCCCGTGGCCATCGACCGAGGGATGAACATGTCGACGTCGAGTCCGCGCGCCTGCGCAGCGAAGACGTCGTCGGTATCGGTGAAGCCATACGCGCACTCGCCGGAGATGACGGCTTCGACGGTTGCAGCGTTGCCTCCGGTGAGAACGAGAACGCCATTTGCGCGCATCGCGTCGATCCATGCGTCGTAATCGGGCGCGGCTGTGTCGGCGAGAGCGCTCGCAGCGGGGTTCGCGTCCGCGGCGCCGGTCGATGCACCCGCGGCGCTGGTCGATGCACGCGCGGCGCTGGACGATGCACGCGCGGTGCTCCATGCATCGGCGAGTGCGGCAAAGTGGCTTCGCGTGGTGCCGAAGCGCGGATCGGCGATCGCGATTGATGCTTTCGTGCCGCGCGCAATCCCAGAGCGCGCAAAGTCGCCCCAAAGCGCAAGCGGCGGAGTACCGCGAGAAGGCATATAGGCAACCACTCGAGCGCGTGCCGCGAATGCAAGCCAGCGCTGCGATGGATCTCGATGCTGGGATGGCCACGACGGAAGGAAGTCGGAGGGAAACGGCGCGATCAGGCCATCGTTCGCCAAGCGCACGGCGGAAAATCCCTCGGAACTCCAGAAGATGTCTGCGCGAGGGCGACTTCGCTCGGAGCGAACTCGATTCTCGAGCCCGGTTGTCTTTGTGGCTTCGGTGTCGAAGACCGCGTCGATCGTAATGCCCGTTGCTGCAGAACACGCAGCGAAGACCTCGCGCGCGAGCACGTCGTCGGCGGAAACGTACACAACCACGCGACCACGCTCGACGCTCCGTCCGTCACCCTCGACCGCGCCATCGCGAGGCGACTTGCCGCATCCTGAGATTGAAGAAAAAAGTCCAAGCGCCCCCACGCCCGCTGCAGCGCGAAGAAACGTGCGACGCTCGAGTACGTTCGTTGCCATCGACGATACCTCGCTGGGTTTCTGCGACACGAGCGGAGCGTGGGCTACTTCTTTGAATCAGAAGAGGATCCCGCCTCAGCGCCAGAGGCTCCACCGGCTCCGGAATCGCGTGAACTTCCGCCCGACTGCTCGCTGCGTCTCTTGATCTCTTTCTTGAGCGAACCGAAGTAGTGCTTGTGCGCTTCCTTCAGGTGCGCGGGCACTTGATCTTCACCAACAGCAACGCCCGAGCCCCCATCTACAGCCTGGTCGATCGACTCGACCGGCATCACGCTGTCGGTGACTTCAGGGTTTGGGTTGTCGATGAGTTGGCGCGCGATGATGTCGCCGCCGGCGTTCTGAGTTTTTGCCTTCTGCGCCCGCGTGCCGCTTGGTGTTCGCGACTTGCCGGTGTTGCCGCCCTGCGCGCGACCCATTCCGTTGCGCTGACCGTTTCCGGCACCAGCTTGTCCCTGCGCCATGCCCGACTGCGATCCGGCTTGGCAGTTGCCGCCCTTGCACATTCCTTCACCGAGCGACTGGGACTCAGACTGCGCTGTGTTCGAAAGCGACTCAGCCTCTTGCAGCATCTGCTGCACCTGCTCGAGTTCTGAGAGCGACTGGGCGAGATCCGAGAGGCCATCGGCGGACGGCGCTGCGCCGGACTGACCAGCTTGCTGTTGGCCGTTGCTGCCTTGCTCGCCGCCTTGCTGGCCACTCTGCGAACCCTGCGAGTCCTGACTTGAACTCTCAGATTGCTCGCCACTCTCGCCGCCCGACTTGCTGCCGGGCTTGCTCCCCCCGCCCTCAGATTGCTCGCCTTCGCCCGCCCCGGGATTCTGACACTCGCCCGACGTGCCGCCCTGCTGCTGCTGCTGTTGGCCATCTTTCTGCTGCTGTTGCTGGCCGTCCTTCTTCTGTTGCTGCTGCTGCTGCTGCTGGCCGTCCTTCTTCTGCTGTTGCTGTTGCTGGCGCTTCTGCTGCTCTTTCTGCGCATCGGCTGCCTTCTGCGAGGCGTTCGCAAGCTTCTTCAACGCCTGCTGGCTTGCCTTCGCAGCTGCTGCGCCCTTCTGCAGTTGCTCGCGCTGCTGCTCGGAGAGATTCGGGTTCTCTGCGATCGCGCGTTCCAATGCCTCTGGGTTCGATGCAAGCTGCGCATCGAGTCCGGCGCGCTCAAGTTCATCCTTGAGCGACTGCTGACGATCTGCGAGCGTCTCGAGTGACTTTGCCATCTGTTCGAGTGCTGCGGCCGCGGCCTCACTGTCGCCAGCCGCCATTTCACCACTCTCGATCTTCTTGGCGAGTTCCTCGAGTTCCT
>JBILDS010000301.1:0-3148 GCA_044352505.1 Phycisphaerales bacterium | reverse complement strand
CGTGATCGCGGAGCCCGTGGGCGTGGAATCAAGGGTTGATGGCAGTTTGGTCGTGCGTTCAAAGCGCGACCTACCTTCAGCGGCGCCGGCGCGCGCCCGCGAGACCCGCGAGCCCGAGGAGCGCCAACGCGCCCGGGGCGGGGATCGCGAAGATCTGCTGCGAGAAGACGCCCTCTCCGAGCGTTTCGTCGCCTTCCCAGAAGCCGAACTTCGTGAAGTCATCGATCGGCCCCTCTCCAAACGTCAATCCGCCGTTCGAGCGCAGGATCGCGTCGATGTTGACGAAGTACTGCGCGCTGGTGGCGCGAAGCTGCTCGCCCGCACCCAGGATCGCGAAACTGCGAATCGGCGTGTCATTCGTCGGACCTTGGCCATACGGGAACGTGTAGTTCCCGCTCGGAATCGAGCCGTCCGGGCTGAAACCGTTCCAAATCGAGTACTGGTTTGTCTGGTGTCGCGACGCCACCCACGGCATCGACGTGACGTACGACGCGGTGTCACCGACGTCATGCGAAAACGCGCTGTCGTTCGCGCCGACGCTCGACGCGGCGAAGATGTTGTTCCCGCCCGAGTCGACGTGGAGGAAAAGCGTCGTCAGCATTGCGCCGCCCGTGTACTGGAGGCCAACACCGACGATCCGGTCGCCCGCCTGCCACGAGCCCGCGAAGAGATTCGCCTGCGTGTCGCCGGTGTAGTCGAGCCCGTTGCCAGCGGCGCCATTCGCCAACCGCGAGCCACCCACCGTCTGCCCCGACTCGAGTGTGAAGCGGGTTCGATAGATGTTGTAGTCGCGTGTGGTTGAGCCAGCCACCCAAACGCCGTTGGTCTGGGCATTGCCGACAAAATCCCAACCACCCCACGCGTTGCCACCATTGATGTCGACGATTGCAGCTCCAGCTGAACCGATCGAGCACAGGGTGCCCATGACCGCCGAAATCACACCGAGGGACTTCTTCATGTTTCTCTCCTGCGGCATTTCCGGGACCGATCGGCGGCGATTCCACGCGAACCGCCACGCACATCCACTGCCTTCGATCGCTCGTTGAGGGAGCCGCAACACAATCGTGCCACAGATTCGAGCAGCAGCACTGCGAAACCCTTCGATTTCGCCGTGAATGTCGACCTCTTGTTGGGAAACTCACTCGATTCGGGCGGATTCTGCGCACGCGTGTGGCGAGCGCGGGGAGACACCGATCAGGAACCTGCGCGGGAGCCTCGATATCCGGACGTCTGACCGACGATGCAAGCCCGCGCGCCCCCCCGATCAGGGCGCCCACGCCGAGAGAAGCGCCGCGAGATCCGCGCCACCGACGGCTCGGCCGCGAGCAGTTCGTCTGTCGAGATCGTGTGCAGACCGACAGGTAGGCGACCACGCAACGTCACGCGAATCGCTTCACAACCAACGTGTCGTTCTGCCCGCCGAAACCGAACGAATTCGAAAGACAGACATCCACCTTTGCCTTGCGCGCCGTGTTCGGCACGTAGTCGAGGTCGAGATCTGGATCAGGCGTCTGGTAGTTGATCGTGGGAGGAAGCATCCCATCACGAATCGCGAGAATGCACGTCATGAACTCAACCGCACCCGCGGCCGCGATGAGGTGTCCCATCATGCTCTTGATCGAGCTCATGGGAATATCTTTCGCGTGTGTGCCGAAAACGCGCTTGACCCCGCGCGTTTCGATTGAGTCGTTCTCCTTCGTTCCCGTTCCGTGCGCGCTGATGTAGTCGATCGCGGCGCGACCATCGGCACGGCGCGCGAGCGGATCAATGCCGGCCTGCGCGAGCGCTTGATGCATGGAAGCAGCGCCACCGCGCCCCTCAGGGTGGATATCCGTGATGCGGAACGCGTCGGCGCTTGAACCGTAGCCAGCGATCTCGGCAAGCGGCGTCGCGCCGCGCGCAAGTGCGTGTTCAAGGCTCTCAATGACGATCATCCCGGAGCCCTCGCCCATGACGAAGCCATCACGCGTGGCATCAAACGGTCGCGAGGCCTTGGTCGGATCGCCCTTCGATGTTGAGAGCGCCGTGAGTCGATTGAAACCCGTGACTCCAAGCACGTGAATCATGGTGTGTGTGCCACCGGAAAGCATCACATCGGCATCGCCGCGCTTGATGAGACTGAACGCTTCGCCGATGGCCTGCGTGCTGGCGGCGCACGCGGTGAGGCAATTGAGCGCAGGGCCGCGCACGCCGAACTCGCGCGCAAGATGCGCAAGCGGCATGTTGGGCTCCTGCTCGACCTCACGCATTCGATCGAGCGCGGTTGTGGCAAACGCAGCCCAGCGCGCGCCTTCGACTTTCTTCTGCTCAGCACTCCAACCCGCGAGATTCGAGGCCGCGTAGTTCTCGAAGTCGATGACGCCTTCGCCAGCGCCAAGATAGAGCCCGACGCGCTTGCGATTGAGGGCAGTGAAGCCGTCGAGCCCCGCCTGTCGCCACGCCTGCGATGCGGCGCCGAGCGCGAACTGCGAATTCAGCCCTGCAGTGGCATGCGCAGCTGCGTCTTTCACGAACCTCGAGACGTTGTAGTCCTTCACCTGCGCCGCGAATGTGGTGGGAAAGGTGCGCGCATCGAAACGCGTAATCGGCCCCATGCCCGACTCACTGCGGAGAAGACGCTGCCACACGCTGTCGACATCGTGACCGAGCGGCGTCACCCAGCCCATGCCGGTGACAACAACGCGACGAATGCTTGAGTTGGTAGGCGTGGAGTTCGTGCTCATGGAGTTCGTGCGACCCGTTCAGCCATACTTCGAAACAATGACGGCGCTGTTCTGTCCGCCGAGACTCGGCGTGCACACCAGAATGTGGCGCAGCGAATGGGCAGCGCTTGGCGTCGCTGCGGCGAGAAGCGAACCTGTTTCGCGCGCGTTGAGCCGCGCCGGAAGTCGTTGTTCGGCAAGTGCGCGCGCAGCAACGGCGACGGCAATCGCGCCGAAGCCTGCAATCGTTGCTCCCACGAATGGTGCCAGCGTGATAAGCGGCTTTTCCGCGAGATTCGCACCAAACACCAGCGCCAATGCGTTCGCTTCAAGGCGATCAAGCGCGGGCACACCGCATCCATAGGGAATCACAGCATCGATGTCGGTCGCAGCGAGCCCTGCGTCGCGCAATGCTGCGTGAATGGCGTCGGCAAGCGACTCGCCCG
>JBILDS010000101.1:0-11046 GCA_044352505.1 Phycisphaerales bacterium | reverse complement strand
CGCGCCGCGCACGAAGCCGAACACGCGGATGCCGAAACAATCAAGCACGCTGCGCGCCACCGCCCCCGCCGCTACGCGCGCTGCAGTCTCACGCGCGCTCGCGCGCTCGAGCGTCCCACGGCAATCAGGTACGAGGTACTTGAGGCTTCCCGCGAGGTCCGCGTGCCCGGGTCGCGGCCGAGTCACCGGCGGCGTCTTCACAGCATCATCGATGCGGTTGTCCTTGTTCGCAACACGCACAGCGATCGGTGAACCAATCGTCTTCCCCTGCCGCAATCCGCCGAGGAACTCCGCGACATCGGTCTCAATCCGCTGGCGCGCACCGCGGCCATAGCCCCCCTGCCGCCGCGAGAGCTCTGCGTTCACACGCGCGGTGTCAACCGGAACATCCGACGGCATCCCATCGACGATTGCGACAAGCGCAGGTCCATGTGATTCACCGGCAGTCTGGTAGCGGAGCGGTCGACCCATACGCCGCATTGTGGCGGTTTCATACGCACCGCGCCACCGCACGAATCGGCGAACCCGCGATCACTTTGGTGCCGCAACAAGCTTCCAAAGCGAGCCGGGATTCCCTTGGTCTTGTCCTCGGTTGAACGTGGAAAGCACCACGGTGCCATCGTGCAGCGCATCGATCGACGCAATCAACTCACCACGACGCTGTGCGATGACGGCAGGCTTCGTTGGCTTTCCGTCGATCATGCGAATTCCCCACACGGTACCGAAGACGAAGTCGCCGTAGATGTACACCCCATCGAGGCCGTCAATTGCAGTACCCCGGTACACAACACCGCCTGTCACCGACAACCCTTCACGGTGGCCGTACTCCACAATCGGATCGATGAATGGACCATCGCCCTTGCCGCGCGCAAATGGGTGAAAGCCCTCGCGCGCGTTCCAACCGTAATTGCCGCCCTTCACGATGAGGCTGATCTCCTCCCACTCGTTCTGCCCGACATCACCCGCCCAGAGATCTCCCGTCTTCGAATCAAACGCCATGCGCCAGATGTTGCGCGTGCCCCACGCCCAAATCTCCGGCTTTGCGCCTTCACGACCCACGAACGGGTTGTCGGCGGGCACCACATACAACGCACCATTTTCGCCCTTCTTGTTCACGTCGATCCGAAGCACCTTGCCAAGGAACGACCCAAGATTCTGCCCGTAGTGATGCGGATCATCGGCGGCGCCCCCGTCTCCTACAGAGAGATAGAGGTAGCCATCAGGCCCAAAGACAACCGTTCCCCCATTGTGGTTTGAGTATGGCTGTGTCTGGCTGAGAATGATTTCTTCACTCGCAGGATCTATGACAGAACCATCTTCGCTGACCGTGAATCGCGACAAAATGGAGCGCCGAGGATTCGATGCCGTGTAATAGAGATACACCTCGCGCTTCTTCGGGAAGTCCGGATGAAACACAGCGGAGAGAAGGCCTTCTTCGTTTCCCCGATCGTGCACGCGCTCGCGGATATCAAGCGCCACCACAGCTTGGGTCGTGTCAGACTTGGAAGGATCCGCAAGCAGAACGCGCCCGGGCTGCTCGATGATGTAGATGTTCGCTGGATCGCCGGGTCGTTGGAAGACTTGGACAGGCCGCACAAGTTTGAGGCTCGGAAGTATCTGCTGATATCGCAACTTCGGAATCGCTGGCCCCGTCGCGTACTCACGCGACTGCGGCGCGGCGCGGCGTGCAGACTGCGCTTCAGCGGTGGTGAGGAACAGCGAGGCAGCAATGAGGAGTGCGGTGGTCATGGGAGCTCTCGATGGAGTGTGTGCGGCACGAGCGTGCGATGGTATCGGCGGTCATGCGCGACCGATGCGCGGATTTCTCTACACTTTCGCATATGCACGCACACGCCGCGCTTTTCGTGTTCCTCTTCAGTTGCAGCCCCGCCACGCAGCCGCCGCCCGCGATCGCGCCGAAGACTGTCTCAGTTGACGCAACTGCTGAAAATGCGGACGGTTTCGCGGTGCTCTTCAACGGAACCAATCTTGATGGCTGGGTCGGCGACACCAAGGGCTACAAAGTTGAGTCGATCGACGGTCTACCCGCGATCGTGTGCCAACCGGGCGGCACGAATCTGTTCACAAAGGATGTGTACGCAGACTTCGAACTGCGCCTCGAGTTCCAACTCACGGCGGGCGCCAACAACGGCATCGCGCTGCGCGCGCCGCTTGAGGGCGACCCCGCGTGGGCAGGCTTCGAATCGCAGGTGCTCGACAACACTGCGGAGAAGTACAAAGGCCTGAAGGACTGGCAGTACCACGGCTCGATCTACGGCGTGACGGCCGCGACGGCGACTGCGCTCAAGCCCGTGGGCGAATGGAACAGTCAGACCATCACGATGAAGGGCAAGCGCGTGACCATCGTGCTCAACGGCGTCACAATCGTCGACGTCGACCTCGACAAGGCGGCGCCCGAGGGGAAGACGGTTGCGGGCGAGAAGGTCGGCGGACTCACTCGTACGGAAGGCCACATCGGCTTCTGTGGTCACGGCGACCGCGTGGCGTTCAGGAACATCCGCGTGAAGCGGATGTGAGGAGGCTCGGGCCGCCATGCCTTTCCTCGGTCCACTCCAAAGCGAGCAAGTTGCGAAGCAGGTTGCGAGCGCTCAAACCGCGACCGCTCAAACCGCGTACTCGCGGCCGAAACGGTTCTTGATGAAGTCCTCGTAGCGCACATCTTCCATACGCACGAAGCCCTTCTGCGGCACCTGGCCGTCCTTCAGCATGTCGACCACGGCACACACGCCCGCTGCGGTCGTGATCTGGATACCCGTCCAGTGCTTGCCGTCGATCATCTTCGCGGGCACGCGACGCGCGTCTGTCTTCTCGACGAGCTTGCCGTTCTCGATGCCAATCGCGACGCAGAGGATGACGATCACATCGTCCTGCGTCGCAGGAATCGAACGATCAAACACGTTGCACAACTCTTCACGACGGTCGATGAAGCGGAGGTCGTGGAGTAGGAACTTGATCAACTTGCAGTGGCCCGGGTAGCGGATCGTCTTGTAGTTCACGTTGCGCGCGCGGCCCGCGAGCGACTCGCCGAGCGAGCCGAGGCCGCCCGATGTGTTGAACGCCTCGTACTCGATCCCGTCGAGCGTGAACTCCTCAAGATTCTCGAGCGGCGGCAGGAGCGTCATCTTGCCATCGACGAGCGCCTCGCACGGATTGCAGTACTCGTTCACGAGGCCGTTGGTCGACCAGGTGAGGTTGTACTTGAGCTGGTTCGTCGGATTACGCGGAAGCGCGCCCACGCGACAGCGGAGCTCGTGAATCTCGCTCATCGGCTTCGCAAGGTGGTTCGCGGCGATCGTGATGTAGCCGGGTGCCAGGCCGCACTGCGGAATGAACGCGGTTGCCGCGCCCTCTGCAAGCGACATGACCTTCTTCGTGACGGCGACATCCTCGGTGAGGTCGAGATAGTGGACGCCGTGCGCCTTCGCGCGCTCAGCGATGAGCGGGTTGCAGAAGAACGGCGCGCAGGAGATGAGCGCCCACTTCCCCTTCAGCGCAGCGTCGAGATGCGCCTCATTCGCGAAGTCAACCGTCGCGCCCGTCGCGTTCGGAAGACCCGCCACCGCGCCGCGCCACGAACCCTCGTGCGCATCAACAACGTGCACGGCGTAGTCGCCCGATTGCGCCAAAAAATGCGCTGCCATACGACCGATTTTGCCTGCTCCGATGATGACGACGTTCTTCATGGCGACCTCGCTTGGGTATCTCAAATTCATGCGCAACAACCCGCCGCGCCGGGGCGACAAGGGTAGATGGAGAGGATCGACCACTGCAAGCCGGTCAGTTGAACCGGAACTCGATCAGCGAGAAATCGTCATCCCACGTCACCGCACCTTCTGCGGCCGCAGCGCTATCGGGCGCAAGACCGCGCCCCTCGAGCACCACGCGGCGCGTCTCGGCCACGACATGATCGAGTACGCAGTCGGCAGGACTTGCCGAGAGCAGTGCTTCGAACTTCTCAAGCCCCCAAATGTCGCCATCCTTCGTGTGAAGTTCGAACACGCCGTCCGAGAAGAGATACAAGCGATCTCCAGGCTCAATCGTCATGCGCTCGGTTGGTGCGTCGTAAATATCTGTGATGCACGCCATGTACGTTGTTGATTCGAGCCGAATGCGCGCGCCTCCGCGCAGGAGGTACGACGGCGGATGTCCACCGCCCGACCAACGCAGTTCGCGTGTCCGACGGTCGTAGACCCCGTACCAAATCGTGAAGTACATGCCATCGTGCCGCGACATTTGAAACGCGCCATTCAACGCCTGCAACACGCGTGTTGGGTCGAGCACCTGCTCCTTCTCCAGCGAACCAGAGCGAATCAGGTTCATCGCGCTGACGCCCATGAGCGCTGGACCAACGCCATGTCCGCTGACGTCGAGCACGTACATCGCCAGATGATCCTCGTCGATCCAGTGATATCCGAAGACATCGCCGCCAAGTGATTCACACGGAACAAACCGCCAGTCGGCCTGTACAACGCCGTCGAGTGGCGGGTCGAGCAAGGAACGCACATAGTTTGCGGCTCGATTGATCTCAGACTTCATGTGCGCTTCACTTTCGCGCAGCGCCTCAAACGCCGCATTGCGCTCAAGCTCCATGCGGTAGCCGCGCGAGTGGTGGCGAATGCGCGCGACAAGCTCAATCGGGTGCGGCAACTTCACCAAGTAGTCACTTGCGCCTCGAGAGAATGCATCGGCCTTCACGGCCGGATCCTCCTTTCCCGTGAGCATGACAACAGGCACGTCACGCACAACAACGCTCTCTTTGTACGCAAGAATCATGTCGAGCCCGTTTTTCCCGGGCATTTCGATGTCTTGCAAGATGACCGTCGGCCGGAACGCTTCCGCCACAGCAATCGCCTGCAGTGGATCTTGCACCGCGCGAAACTCAAACGCGCCGTGCGCTGCAATCATCCTGCGCACCGCTTCACAGACAATCGCCTGATCGTCAACGAGGAGTACGCGGTCCATGGTGTCGAAACTCTGCATGACGTCACGATGCCTTTCGTTCGCACTTCTCTGCTGCAAGTTGAACCGCTGCGCCAATTCGATCAAGCGGGAGCGTCTCCACGGCTGCTCCGAGGCGGTGCGCGGCGCCGGGCATACCCCACACAACACTCGATGTTTCATCCTGCGCAATGGTGTGCCATCCGGCGCCGCGCAAACGCGCCAAGCCTTCGGCTCCGTCGCGACCCATACCAGTGAGGAGCACGGCGACACCGGGAGTCGCGTTGCGCGCGAGTGACGAGAACAACTCGTCAACCGCAGGTCGATGCACGAGCTCGAGTGGTGCGTCGGTGTAGGCGAGCGTGCCGTTGGGCTCCAAGACCAAGTGACGATCTTCGCCCGCGATCACAATGTCATCCCGCGACAGTCGATCGCCGTGACGAGCAAGTCGCACCGCACGCCGCGACTCAGCCGCGAGCCACTCCGCAAATCCTGCAACAAAGTCGCTCGACACATGCTGCACAATCACGATCGCAAACGGGAGCGGTCGCGGGAGTGACGCAAGGACACGCGCAATCGCAGAGGGTCCGCCTGTCGAGGCTCCGATTGCAACGAGTGGTGGAGCCACAGACGTGCGCGACAATGCGCGTCCGACTGGCGCTTCAACCGCGGACGCGGGCGCAGCGAGCATCGACTGCTGGTGCGCTTGCAGCCTTGCCACGCGGTGCACCCGACGCAGAAGTTCTGCAGCGCCTTCGACTTCACCCTTCGTACCGAACGTGGGTGTGTTGACCGCATCGAGGGCACCGGCACCGAGTGCCTCGTACACAAGCCCTGCATTCCCGCTGACAGTTGCAGTGACCACCAGAATCGCACACGGCGAGGTGCGCATGATCTCGCGCGTTGCGCACACGCCATCCATGTTGGGCATGATGAGATCCATGAGAATCACATCGGGTCGGTCACGTCGCGCGTGCGCGACCGCCTCAACGCCGTCACGGGCGATCCATGCAAGCGAAAGCGCCGGATCGCTTGCAACAGCACGTCGGAGTGCCTCACACGCAACGGCGAGATCGTTCACGATTGCGACGCGCATCACGCATCCTCCCGCATGCGCTCGCCGCGCTCGATCGGCGCAAGTGCGGGCACAAGATCGCGCACGGCATCGGTGAACGTGCTGTCTTGGAACGCGCCTTTGGTGAGATACGCGGTGGCGCCTGCTTCAAGACCAGCAAGGCGATCCTCCTCGCGATCCTTGTAACTGACAATGATGATTGGTACCGATGCAAAACGCGCGTCGGCGCGCAGCGACCGCACGAACTCAATGCCATTCATGCGCGGCATGTCGATGTCGCTGATGATGAGGTCGAACATACCGGTCGCAACGCCATCGCGTGCGGTGTGCAGCCCGTCGAGACCATCGACAGCGGTGTCAACCTCAAAACCCATACGCGTCAGCAACTGCCGCTCGACTTCGCGCACCGTTGCAGAGTCATCCACCACGAGTGCGCGCGGAGTTCGGCGCGCGCTGGGCGTACGAACAGGCCGCGCACCGCGCAAGCGACCCTCCTGCAGCGCCACACGCACCGACTGAAGAAGATCCTCCGTATCCACGATGAGCACAGGCTCGCCCGATTCGCGCACGGCGGCGGCGGCAAGGTGCGCCACCTTGCCGAGACGTGCATCGAGCGCGCGAACCACCAAGTCTTCTTCGCCAATCAATCCGTCGACTGCCACCGCAAAGCGCTCGTCGTCGCTGCCAATCACAATGAGATTCTCGCGCGCTCCGCTTCTGCGCGACTCCGCAAGCGCAAGAACACGCGCGGCATCGATGACGCCGACCGCAGCGCCCTCGACAAGAACTTGCAGCCGACCTTCAATCGACCGGACCTCGCCGACCTCAGGCTGAAGCACCCGCTCGATTCGCGCCAGCGGAAATGCAAGTGTCTCACCAGCAACATCCACGAGCACCGCGCGAATGACTGAGCGTGTGATGGGCAACTCGAGGTCGAACGCCGTCCCACGACCGAGTTCGGTTTCAATCTTCGCTGTGCCACCGATCTCGCGAACCGTCGATTGAACGACATCAAGTCCCACGCCGCGCCCGGAGACGTCCGTGACTTGCTGCGCCGTTGAGAAGCCGGGCAGGAAGAGAAACTCCAACAGTTCCTGGGAATCGAGCGTGGTGGCAATGTCGCTCGGCGCGAGCGCTTTGCGCACAATCCGCTCGCGCAACAACTCAAGATCGATGCCGCGACCGTCATCACTCACGCGAATCCGCAGCATGCCCGCATGGTGCCGCGCCTCGACGCGGAGTGTTGCCTGCGTTGGCTTTCCGAGCGCCCGCCGTTCGTCGGGGGTTTCCACGCCATGATCAAGCGCGTTGCGAAGCATGTGGTTCAGCGGCGCGTCAAGTCGGGCGAGTACGTCGCGATCAACAGGCACGTGCTCGCCGACGATTTCAAGTCGCGCTTCTTTGCCGAGTTGCCGCGAAAGGTCGCGTACGGTGCGCGCAAGGGTGGTGGTCGCATCAGCGAATGGCCGCATACGACTCGACAACACCTCGTGATAGAGCTGGCTCGATGTCTCCTCGCCGCGTCGAATGGCGCCTTCGACGGCCGTAAGATGCGTGAGAACCCGCGCACGCCCGCGTTCCGCGGCGTGACGCGCGCCGCCGAGCAGTTGCGGGTCAAGACCAATGCGCCGCGCTGCCGTGCGCAGCCGATCCAACTCGTCTTCGAGTCGAAGAAGATCGCGCTTGAGCTCCATCGCCTCATCGCGGAGCGTCGAGAGGCGTCGCGCCTCAAGCAGCGATTCACCGGCAAGTTGGAGCAACCGATCGAGTTTCTCAGCGGTGACGCGGACACTGGTGTTGGCAGTGCGTGGCGCGCTCGTCGCGCTGGATGTCGTCGTGGTCGCAGTCGCTGCCGTGGGCAGAGGTGGAGTTGCGGGCGACGCGATGTCCGTACTTGACAATGGTGCAGAATCGGCGGTTGACGGCGCGGGCGAGGCCGTCGGAGGATCAAGCCGCTGTGGCGCGCTCGCTTGCTCGCTTGGCGGTGTCGGCTGCGCGTAGGTCGACGCGGGTGCTGGCGCGCGAAGCTGCGCGACGAGCGCGTCGATTGCCGCGTCATGGTCGATACTCCAACTCGACACCGCAGATTCATCGATCTTTGCAAGCGAGGCCAACAGGTCAGCGCCTTGCAGCAACTGATCGATCCGCGCAGACTGAATCGCTTCGCGCCCCTTCTGCATCGCAACCAGGGCGTCCTCCATCGCGTGTGCCAACTTCACCGCAATGTCGAGTCCAATCACGCGAGCCGCACCCTTGATTGAGTGCGCCGCGCGCATGAGCGGCTCTACCACCGACGGATCGCTTGTGCCCTCAAGCCGCACCAATCCGTCGCTCAGCGCCGACGCGTGCGTCTCAGCTTCACCTCGGAAGAGGTCATGCAGCGAGAATCCGCCGAGATCGCTCATGCCAAACTCCTCGCGAAGAGTGCGGTGAGCCGATCGACGTCGAGAACATGCACAAGCGGAGGCGCAGCGTTGTTGGCTGACGCGACTCCCTCCGTGGATGCGCTGCCAACCGCTTCGGTGCGCACCAGATACTTCGTGCAACCGTCGGCCGCGTGCCGCACGGTGGCTGGTGGCGGCAACATCTGGGCGTCCTCAACGCGGCGGATGCCCTCGACAGAATCCACCGCAAACGCCCACCGTTCGCCCTGCCGACCAATCAAGACAAAGTGCGTTTGTGCTGCATCTGTCGATATTCCAAGCGCAGCGCCCGCATGTGCCACCAGTGTCAGTTCGCCTCCGATGGTTGCGACGCCCGCAAAGACCGCGTTGGCTCGATGCGGCACGCGCCGAACTGTGGAGACCGGGAGCACCCGACCGGCGTCATCCGCCTCGAGTCCAAGCCGCTCTCCACCAAGAACAAACACCAACAAACTTCGCGACGGACCCGAGCGAACGTCGCCGCGTGCTGCAACGGCGCGCGTGTTCTCCGCGAGATCGAGCGGTGACAGCGGTCGGCGAAGAAGCGCGCGGGTCCGCTCAATGTGGGTCGGTTCAGCTGGCGTGCTCATGGCAAGAAGATCTCTACGCGCAAGCGTGGCACATTGAAAGGGGAGACTAGCACGCCGACTCCCCTTCCCCCACCTCGTCAAGATGGACTCGCAGCGCACGATCGCGGAAGTGCGCGGCACCAGCATGATCTCCGAGCGACTCTGCCACGCGTGCTGCGACGAGAAGCGCGTGCTCTGCGCGCGGATCGAGGTAGAGCGCCCTGCGAATCGCGATCAGTGCTTCCTTCTGTCGGCCAGCTTTCTCGAGCTGCTCGGCGTCTGCGAGGTGCGCCGCCGCGTCGGCTGCGCACAGACCGCGCGGGATTGCATTTGCTACGCGCGGGGTGTTCTCGCCTGCGCGAGGCGTGACTTCTGCTGCGCGAGGCGTGACTTCTGCTGCGCGTGCTGCGCGAGGCGTGACGGCCTGCGCAGGGCCCGTGCTCGCTCCCATCGCTCCCACAGGTGACGCTTCGCGGGAAAGCGCAAAGGCCGCTGGTTCGCCCGTTGGCGCGAGTCCAGTCGCACCACTTGCAGCTGCAAGTTCTGCATGCCCCACAAGCATGACGCCATCGACTGCAAGCAATGCTTCCAGATTGCGAAACATTCCGTCGCGCACCTCAGCTGTCTGATAGATCGCAACATTGCGACATGCAATGACGTCAAACGTCGCACCCGCGCACGCAGCCGCGACGTCCTCGACACGCAAGGCTTCAACTGAGATTTGCCCGCGCAACGCTGCCGAAGGGGCGAGGCACCCATCGACGTGCTCAAACCAGCGCGTCGCAAAGTTCGGAAGACGCCCGCGGATCGCAAGCCCCGCGAAGCGTGGAGGCAGCGCAAACACCTCGGGATTGCGGTCAAACGCACGCACATTGATCTGTCCAATTCCAGCGCCCTCCGCAAGTGCGGCAGCGATCGAACAGGGCTCACTCCAACCGCCAGCGCCAACAACGAGCGCACGAATCATGCGATTCTGACGCGCCGCCGCGAACGCGCGCAGCCACTCCGCACTCTCGGGATAGCGAAAGAGCCATGTTTCGGGCGGCGAGAAGTGCGCTTCGACGCGCGCGTATTCTGCATGATCTGTAAGTGCCCGATCTGCCGCGCCATTGACACTCGCGAGTTGAAGCACCGACGCGCGCTGCGAAAGAAACTGCACAAGGCGCGTGCGGGTGATGTGCTCCGTCGGGAAACCGCTCCGCGCTGCAAGCCGAAGAGCCAACTGATCCACGGACTTCTCACGCGCTGCCGCGAAACTGGCGTCTTCCCTGTTCACGGTTGCTCCCATACATCAACGTGTCGAGGCAACTCGCGCAAGCTTGCGTCGCCTTCCAGAATACGTCGACACCGAAGCAACTGAAGGAATCCCGCTTCATCGGCGATGGTCGGACCAAGATGAGACGTGCCAGCAAATGCGAAGCCAGGATGCGCACCGCCCTGCGCGAAATCGCGGGAAAATGGGCCGTAGATCTCAGGAACCAGAAGGCCAACTCTATTCGCAGGCCCATCGGAAAGGGCTGCTTCAAAGAGATCTGCCTCAAGTCGCAGCACGACAATGCGGCTCCCGAGCGTCGGTGTCGTTGCTGTCCCGTCCACAATGACGGAGAGGTCGACGAGTGGAATCATGCTGCCGCGGAGATTGAAGAGGCCGAGCAGCCACGCGGGTCCTCCACCGGTCGCGTGATGCGAAACCATCGGCAGAACCTCGCTGATTTCGGCGAGATCAAGGGCAAAGCGTCGTGCGCCGATGGTGGTGACAAGAACTTGCACAGCGTCACGCTCCTCCACCAACGCGCCCGCTCGAATCGGGCTCGAGGCGGAAACGTGCGGCCGCATCTTGCAGCAATGCAACCGCATGGGTGAGCTCGTCCGCAACCCGCTCCGACTCGCGCGCCGTTGCTGCGGTTTGTTGCGCACCTGCGGCCACTTGTTGCACCGCTTCCTCAATCTGCGAAACGCCGATGGCCTGACTCGCCATGCCTTGCTGCAGTTCGGAGAACCGGGCAAATGCAGCTTCCAT
>JBILDS010000300.1:0-3179 GCA_044352505.1 Phycisphaerales bacterium | reverse complement strand
GTGAAGCCGGTCGACGCGTCTCCTGAAGACGACAAAGCGCGCATCGAAGCTGAGCGCGAGCGGGAGGAGGAGCGCAACGCGGCGCGCCTCCGACGATTCGGCGAGGGGACGATGGTCCGCATCTCCTCGAGGTTCCTGCAGGATCTGCTTGATGGGAGGTATGGGGACGACAGCTGGGTGATGGGCGTGGCCAGTTGCCTCGCCGCGAACTCGGGTGATGAAGTGGAGCCTGAACTTCGCGGGATGGACGCACGGCAGTCGGGCGAGGAGCTGAGCGGGGTGATCCCGCCGGATCTCGATGAACGCGGCGGCGCCGACCGTCATGGAGCGCTTCAAGAGCCAGCCGATCGCACGCTCTGGATCTGCGTCGGCGACACGAATGTGGGCGACGAGATCAGATCCGAGCTCGCGCGGATCCAGGAGGCGCATCCCGTGCGCCCGCCGCGGCGGCGGTGAAGGCACCGCCCGTGATCGATGCTGCGGGAGCGTGGCGTGCCTTGATGCCGGATGCATTGGATGAGGGTTGATGTACTTGGTGCCGGGTAGCTAGCGGGTACATGCGGGTACCAGCGGGTAGCTGCACGGCACCGAAAAAACTCTTCGGAAAACATCCGAAGAATCGAGGGCGAGGTCGCGAAAGCGGTACGGTGGGCGTCGAGCGGGAGGTTGCGGAACGCACTTCGCTCTGACGCCAATACTGGAGACCAGACCATGGGAAGAAAGCTTCGCAGGTTCGCGATCGGCGTGCCCTATCACATCGCGCACCGTGGAAACCACAAGCAGAATCTGTTCGAGAGCGACGAGGATCGGCTGTACTACCTGTCGTTGCTTCACCGTTGCAGCCGCATGACCGGAACGCGGATCGCCGGCTTCTGCCTGATGAGCAATCACATTCATGCGATCGCGATCCCTTCGTCATTGGCGGGACTCAGCGTCTGCTTTGGAGCGGCTCACCGTCGATACTCGATATTCCTGAACGAGCGGCATGGGTTGCGAGGCAGCAACTGGGAAGGCAGGTTCTACTCCGATGCGATGGACCGACATCATGCGGTCAATGCGCTTCGTTACATAGAGCGCAATCCGGTCGAGGCTGGGCTGGTGAGGAAGGCGTGGGATTGGCGATGGTCCAGCGCGGCGCACCACTGCGGTCTTCAGACGCAGTCGCCTCTGCTCACGGTTGACATTCGCGGGCAGGCCGATCCCTTCGCATGGCGCGACTCTCTGGGGAGTCCGATGGCTGAGGAAGACCTGATGGGAATCCGATGGGCAGCGCTCTCGGTTGCTTCGGACACCACCTACTGCGGAGTGGGCGATTGGGGCGGGACAACCGCGGTACCGGGTACCTAGCGGGTGCAACGCGGTACCGAGAGGTAGCCGTGCGGCACCGGTTCGAGGCGCACGCGGCGCCGGAGTTCGGAGAGAAGCTCGTTGTGAGTACGGTGCCGCGCGGCACGGGTTGACGACTACTGGATCGTCGCGAGTTGACCGGTGGAACAATCGACGAGGTGCACTTCGTCGCGCATGCGCACGATCTTCACGCAGTAGCCTGTCTCCGCAAGCGTCCGCTCGGCCTCGTCGTCGGAGATCACGAGCCAGTCGAGCCTTGGTCCTGCGTTGGAGGCGACGCTCTGGAAGTCGAGTCGAGGATCGGCGTCGGTGCGGGTGATGCTCGCGAAGTCGATCAGCCTCGGCGATTCCTTCACCGCCGCGAAGTCGATCGCAAGCGTCCTCGCCATCTCGACTGAGGAACGCTCGCGGACGACCACGAACGCACCGAGTGCGGCGATGGCGACGAAGGCGCATGCAGCCGCGATCCGCGCCGAGCGTGTGCGGCGCGCGCGCGCGGCGTGCATCGCGCCCGTCGCCGCGGTGAGGATCGCCTCCCTGTTGGCGCGGACCGCTGGGCGGATCGATCGACGGACCGTGTGATCGCTCATGGCGCAATCCTTTCACGGAGGCTCGACATGGCGCGTCGGATCGCGCTTTCGACCGCCTGCGGCGTCGCGCCGAGGGCGTGCGCGATCGCCCGGATCCGCATGCCGTCGGCGTGGCGAAGGCGCAGCAATGTCCGCTGGTCCTCGTCGAGCTGGTGCAGGATCGACTCCATCGCGCCGCCGTCGGTGCCGGCTTCGATCTGCACCTCGCCGCGAGCCGCGCGCCCTTCGCGCCGCCGCCGGCGGGTTTCGGCGACGATCGCGTTGCGCGCGATGTTGAGCGCGGTGAGGCGCATCCACGCGAAGAGCGCGGCATGCGCATCGACGACGGGCGGGTTCGCAGCGAGCCTCATGAACATCTCCTGCAGGCAGTCGAGGGCGAACGACTCGTCGCGCCGCGTGATTCGTTCGATCGCGGCGACCACGTCGTCGGCGCACCGGTCGTAGATCTCTGCGAGCGCTTCGGACGAACCAGAGCGGGCCGCACGCGTGACGCGCGCGGCCCACTCATCGTCGGATTCAGTGCGTGGATCCGCATGCACTACTTTGCCTTGGTTGCATCGACGATGGCGTGCACGAGGTCCACGGCCTGCGGCGGCCCTTGGACGAAGAGCAACTTGGATGGCTC
The DNA here is from genome assembly GCA_044352505.1 of Phycisphaerales bacterium. Taxonomy (GTDB): domain Bacteria; phylum Planctomycetota; class Phycisphaerae; order Phycisphaerales; family SM1A02; genus QWPT01. Next base: position 617 of record JBILDS010000300.1, on the reverse strand, counting down.
GTGGAAGCGGATCTTGACGGTGTCGGTGAACCCCCCGGCCTGCATGGCGAACTCGATCGCCTCGATGAGCGACGCGCGGGACTCCTTGCTGTCGAGACTGCGAAGGTCGAGCACCTGGCGGACGGGCTCGCGAGCAGGCTCGGCGACCGGCACGATGGTGATCGCAGGGAGCGCGTTGAGCTCCCAATGATTGCGGTCTTTGGAGGAAGGGTCGATGGACTTGCGGTTCACCAGGGCGACGGAAATCCGGCGACCCTCTGGGAAGGGAAGCGTCTGCAGCATGCTGAAGAAGACCTCGGGCTCCATCGAGCTCACCGACAGGGCGGGAACCGCGATGTCACCGACCGTTGCTTCACCGAGTACCACGTTGCAGAACACCTGAGCGCGGACCTGCTTGACGAGCTCGCTGAGCTTGCCGCCTGGCCAATCGATCGTGACGCTCTTGGCCTTGAAGGCCTCAAGCTCCTGCCTGCGCGCGTTCTCCTCCGCGCGATCCTCGCTTGCCTTGACCTCGTTGATTCGATGTCGGTAGGCCGGGAGCATCGACTGGATCATCGACTTTGCTTCCTCGATCTCCCATCGACTTCCCTCGAGAATGAACTCGGCAAGAGCAGGGT
>JBILDS010000100.1:0-11071 GCA_044352505.1 Phycisphaerales bacterium | reverse complement strand
GCGACGGCGATGCGTCTCATACGTTGCACGCTCCGCAATCCACGCTTCCAGCAAGTTCGGCGCACGCGCCGTCGAGATCCTCTGGCACGATCACGCGATCGGCAGCAACCGAACGTACCAGGCGCTTCCCCACCACGTCTTCGAGAAGTGATGCTGCGATTCCAGTTCCGGGGCGCTTCACACAGAGGTCGGCGCGCGCAAGCACCGCGCCCGCATCGAGGTCGCGCGCGGCGACAAGTGATTGGCGACTCACGCGCCGCACATCACGCTCGACATCCTGCAGTTCCTTTCGAGAGCACCCCACCATGCGCGCGGCGCGGCGCGCGAGTTGGACATACGCCGCGAACTGACGAGGGTCGAGACTCGCGGCATGATCTGGCCCTGCCGCGCTGCAGTTGTAGGTGAGATGTTTCTCAAGAATCGCTGCACCCGCTGCAACCGCGATTGCGCCGGTGTCGATCGATGCCGTGTGGTCGCTGTATCCAACCACGCGACCTGTGATTGCTGCGATCTCGTGCATTCCACCAATCGCGGCGCGGTCATCGCGCGTTGGGTAACTGGAAGTGCACTGGAGGTACGCGATGTCGTGCATGTCTCGAAGCCACTCGGCAGCACAGCAAACCTCTTCACGCGTGGCTGCGCCGGTCGAGACAACCATCGGTCGACCGATCGCCCGAATCGCCTCAAGTAACGGTCGATGCACGATGTCAGGTGATGCCATCTTGAACGCTTGCCACGGCTGCGTGCGTGCACACTCAACGAGCGGCAATGAGAAGACCGTCACCATCGGCACCAAGCCAACGCGTTGGCACTCCTCGGCGAGTGCGCCGAGTTGCGCTGGTGAAAGCTGAAGATTTGCGAGCAATTCGCGCGGATCACGTGCACCGCGCTCGCGCTGGTACACCGCCAACACAGAATCGAGCGACATCAGCATGGTCGCGTCGAACATCTGGAACTTCGCGGCATCTGCGCCGGAGAGCTTCGCGGCATGGATGAGTTCGCGTGCGCGCGCCATGTCGCCGTCGTGATTGACGCCAATCTCTGCGATGACGAATGGCATCGTGCCTGGGGCGATGTGGCGTCCGGCAATCTCCATCGCGGGTGACGTGGTCATGTATTCGTGTGGATCATTCATGCCGGGACTCCTTCGCGCTCGCGTGCCGCGAGAATCGCCTCCGCAACCGCGAGATCAAGCGCGGTGTCGACATCGATGACTTCGCCTTCCCGCGTTTCGATACCACGTCGGTCGCACCCAAAGAACGCGTGCGGCTCACCCTCGCGCACCGTGAAGAGGCTTGCGCGCCGAACCGCGATCACACCCCCATCAGGCATAAAGAGCGATGGAAGTTCTTGCCGCCGGTAGATGCGATTCTCGATGAACTGCGACACATGTCCATGGTCATCGAGCCGCGACATCCAGAATGGATGTGTCTTGCCAACTCGGTAGTAGCTCTGCACGCTATCGGCGCCGGTTTCGCGCAGCATTCGTACCGCGCGATCCGCAAGATCAACTGGCCGTACGGGCACATTCCCGTAGAGAATCACGATGATTTCTGCGCAATCGCCACTCACGTCAACCGCATGGCGCACGGCGCTGTCAACGGTCGCCTGATCGTTCGACACGCTCTCAGGGCGTAGGAAGACGTCGACCCCCTCATCGCGCGCGATCTGCGCGATCTCAGCGCCATCCGTCGAGACAATCACGCGATCGATCTCGCGCGAGGCTCGCGCGAAACGCACACTGCGCGCAATCATGGGAATCCCCGCCACGGGAAGCGCGTTTTTCCCAGGTAATCCCTTGCTCCCCGCGCGTCCGATGACCACTGCGAGCGTTCCACCCGCGCTCTGGTCGTTGCGGTGAGGCGCGCGCGTGTTGTCATTCGTGTTGCTCATGGAGTGCGGGTTCTCAGATCAGGGTGCGACTCGCCATGCTCACGTCGAATCTGCTTGCGTCGTGCGACGAGGTCGCGCCAAATCTGAAGAAGCGGCGCACGATCAACATGCGCAAAGATGTGCTCGCCACGAAGATCAAGTTCGGAGAGTGGCACACTGCCGTCCGAGAGAACAACCATGCGTCGCAACATCTCACGGAACATCACGCGCGCTGGAGCGTTCGCACTCGCAAGCGGATCCGCTGGCATCTCTGGCGTCGGATCGAGGGGTGGTGGCCCCTCGATGACAGGTGTTCCGAGGAAGTGCTGCCACCGGTCATAGAACGACTCGATGTCCTCGTAGCTCTCAAGACGTCGCTGGAGCCGCGGCACAATCCATGGAGTTGCCAATGTGTCGATCGGTCCCTTGCCGGCCAGCGCGCGACGCGTGTCGAAGAGATGCTGCATGTTGGCAAATGCCAGCGAGAATCCCTCTGCGCCGTGGGTTCGACGATAGGTTTCTGGCGTATCCGCATCAATCTCCGCGGAGATCACGTCTACTCCTGCTGCGACGAGTTCATCCAATAGCGATGGCTCGCAGAGGAGTTCGGTGCGGATATGGACCCCTCGCGCACCCGTTTCCTTTGCAAGTCGTACGAAGCGAACAACATCAGGGTGGAGCAATGGATCACCCGCACCACCGAGCGTCAGTACACAGTCACGACTCTCTGCAATCTGCTCAAGTAAACGGACGAATCTCCGCTCCGTCATCACGGGTCGCTGAATCGAGCCCTGGCGGTGCGGACTGCAGGCACCAGACCCCCGCCGACCTGTATTGAGCTCAATGATGAGATGTTGCGGTGCGAAGTACGGCACGGTGTCGTACAGCTGGTGTTCGAGAAGCGCCACCGCAGCAGCGGCATCGATCCCATGCATGCCGTCTTCGATCGAGCCACTACCTACACCGGCGACAGCGGGTTCGATCGCGCGGCGCATGCGCGTCATGTTGCGAGGTGTGTCGAAGACTGCGCGTACAAACGAGCGACGGATCGTTTGGTCGATTTGGACACAGAGCTCTTTGGTGATGGGGTCCGGCTGGGCGCGCGTCGGCTCATACGCCAACCGCGATGCAATCGTGCCTTGTCGGCCACTCTTTGCGAATTCCGCCATGAGCGAACGTTCGACGAGCACACCCGCGAGTCCGGGAGGCGATTGATTGAACACGATACGCATCGCGCGTGGTCGCACACGATGCCTCGCGATCAGTGCGTCGCATCCGCTGTCGCCGCCCACGGCGACCAGCGGCCAGTCGGGCGCCACCAAGACGGCTGCGGTGATACCGAATCGCTCCATCGCGGCCAGAGTGGCGGCGGGTGCGAGCACCTCGTCGTAGCACGTCAATCCGCAGATGCCGCCGCGCCACGAGCTATCGCTCCAGAGACGCGCCGCGGCGATGGCCATGCGTGACGGACCAAACGGACTCCCCTCAGTGCGGTGCACCTCAACGGGAAGTCGAATTCGCGTGCGGTCAATGAGTGCCTCGACGTCAAACCCTTCAGGAACAAGCAGAATGATGCGCTCCGCCTCACGCGAGCGGCCAAGTCGCTCGAGAGTCCACTGGATCACCGGACGCCCAGCCAGCGGCTCTGCGAGGCTGCGCGGTGTTCCAAGCCCACCGTGCCACGGATCGACCGGCACAATGAACGCAGCCGTTACGGCCACCGCGTCGGTCGACTCGCCGAGAACCTTGCTGAGCGCGTGATCCGACTTCGCGGCGGCGGCGTACTCGTCTTGCGCTGCGAGAAGCTCGGCAACGCGAGGCCCGCCCGGAAGCGACAAGAGCGCGGCGAGGCTTGTGAGTTCCTTCAGATACTCACCGGAAGCCTCTTCAATCCAACGCACATTCGATAGATCGCGCTCTGCGTGCAGTTTCTGAAGCGCGAGTTCGTCGAGCCCGCGTGCATGCTCAATCTTTCGATCGGCTTTGGCACGACGGAACGGCGCGATGGTGCTGTACTCATCAATGAGCTTCAGATAGGGCAGGCGCTGCGAAACCTTCTCGCGCTCGCTGTTGATCACGTGCCAGATCGCATCTTCCGACAACTTTCTCGGCACTCGATCAAGCAACTGCTCGAGCGCGTCGCCAGCCTTCCGTGCCGCCGCACGAATCACGCGGACATGATCCGCGACCTCTTCCACTCGGCTTGTGGCGGCGCGCATGCGCTTGATGTCGAGCTCTCGGCTGGCCGCGGGAATCTCTGGCAACGGCTCGGTCGCAAACTCCGCCAAGGTTTCCGCAAGCGGCTTCACAATCGTCGCTTGCTTGCGAACGCCGCCCTCGCTTGCATCAATCGTTCGCAAGCCCTTGCGTTCGTCTTGAAGGAAGAAGTACTCGAATCGTTTGAGATACGCTTCCATTTGGACATCGGTGTAAATCGATCGTCCATGAATATCCTTCAACTTGGTGAGGTGCCCGCGCTGACGCATGATGCGCGTCCACTCGAGGTTCTCGATGGTGTTGAATGGATTGAGTTCAGGAGACCAAATTTCATCGATTGCGGTACCACGCGCGTAATACACACCATCTGTGAAGCCGAGGTCTTGGCCGATGAGTGCAACAGGGTCGCAGCCAAGGAACCGAGCGATCTGGTAGCAAAGATGTGCGACGGTCGAGCCTGCAGGTACACGACCAACATCGCGCGCGATAGGCCCGAGGAGTGCATCAAGGTGCGGCGCGGAGATCACCTGAACCTTGCCGGGAAAGGTCTCCGCCACCACAGGATTCGCCTGCGGATCGAGAATGAGCGTCGTATCGCGAACATCGCGCTCCGTGAGTCCCTCGAAGAAGCGCTTTGAGATTTGGTGCCAGTCGAGCGACGCGACAAAGTGCGGTCGAATGCCCTCCTTGAGGAGTGGCTTGAGCACCGTCTGTGTGGCGACAATCAAGCAACGATCGCGCACGCCAGGCTGTGCGAGAAGATGCAGATTGCGGCGCAGACTTGGGCCTGCACTCACCACAACGCCGAGGCGACCTGCGGCAATACCACGAAGCGGGGCGAGCCCCTCGCCTCCGATGTAGTGCCGTGCATTGCGAAAGATCGAGCCGATGGTGTGGGAACTTCGCGCGAGCGCCGTTGCGACGGTCGAGCGCGCATACCGCACCGACTCGGTGAGGAATTGCGCACACTCCCGCGCCCGCTCGCCAAGCCGATGCCGACTCGGCGCATGTTCGACCAACTGAAGCCCCTGAATCAGCACCGATTCAAGGCCTGCGAGACGATCGGAGTAGTTTCCGCCCTGCTCTGTCCCGTCGAAAAACACAATGCCGGCGCGTCCGAGTGGTCCGCTGAAGTCGATCTCGCTGAGCACCGCTCGGAGCAGTGCGAGGTCGGTCTCGAGCACAATGACCAAGCCCGATGGCCCCATGCGATCGCAGATAGCCGCGACGTGGTGACCGACCCCGAAGCCGAGCACCGCGGCGGCGGCACGCTCCTGGTAGTCGATCAAATCGGCGAAGGCTTCAGCCTCTTTGCGCGGCGCATGCCGTGATGCAAGCGCGCGACCATCATGGGCTGCCACGCGCAGCCCGTCGGCGGCGGTCGACCACTCAAGATGCGCGGGCTGGGTGTGCCGAATCTTGCGCACGAGTTCAGCGTTGCGATTGGCAAGGACTGCAAGATTGCGCTCGAGGGTTTGAGACGCGGGAAACTCAATCAGCACGGCCGCCGCCCCCTCTGGTCGCGGGAATCCAACCTCAGACGCTTCATGCGCGTGATGCTCCATTTGGGCGGTATGCGCGCTCGCGGGCGTGTCGGTTCGCGCGTTCGCCTTGGGTTCGGCGATCGACGAGGACGATGCGGACGGCTGCTGGGGAGGATGTGCGGAGGAGGCGGCCATCGTGGATCGGCTCCGACGCGGCCGCAGCATGGTCACCGCGCGGCAACTCCGCCGCTCGACGCACAGCCTCTGGACGCGGCTCCGCCGCATCGACCCTGATCGACCGACCCGCGGAGTGACCTGCAGAAAAGCGCCTCCCCCGGGTGTTCCATTCGCCGCAAACTGGGCAAATCAAGCGGAACTCCGCCGTCCGGCGCGTCGGTGGCATCCCGCACCGTCGATTCGCGGTATCCAATCCCGTCCGCCAACCGCTTCGGAGCCTCTCTCATGACCCGATGGATCTTCGAAAATCCCTGGCCGCTGATCGCAGTGCTGACCGTTGCAGGAACGGTTGCGATTTGGCGCGGTTCCGTCGATGCGTCGCGTCTCCTGCGGCAAATCGGCCTGGTTGCGCTTCTGCTCGCGTTGGCTGCGTACTTCGGCGGGCGCATCGTGGTGACCCCCGGCGAACACGCGGAACGCATCACGCGCGCGTTGGTCGCGGCTGCTGAGGCTGGTGATACCGACGCGGCGATGGCGCTCTTCGCCCCGAACGCCGTTCTCAACTACGGGCGCCGCGAGAACCAGGGCGTCGCCATCGACCAGATTCGCGATGCGTTTGCAACGCTCGAGAGCCGGCATCGGATCGCCTCGAATCGGATCCGGCGACTCAAAGTCGCCACCCTCGATGCGCGCACCGGTGAAGTCGAGCTCTCCTGTTCGACCTCTACCGCGACCTACGACGGTGCGATTCCCACTGATTGGATTCTGCGTGTGCGGCGAGATGACGCCAGCAGTTCGTGGCGCATTGATCGGTTGACATTTGAAACGCTCTTCGCGCAGCCGCCGACACCGGGGGTCTGGCGCTAGCGTCTTGTCGCGTCACTCTTCGAAGTCTGAGCCGAATTCATCGGCGGCACCCAGCGTGGCGTCGACGGTGCTCACCACTTGTGCGGCAGGTGGCAGGAATGGAGGGATCGGGATTCGCAGGAGATGCCGCACATCCGCTGTGGTGTCGTGCACCCCTGCGCGAATGTCGCGACCCGAAAGCCGATTCGCGCCCGACGCGAAGTGGAACACGCGCACGGCCGATGCACCAGGTTCGAGGGTCGAGATCGCCTTCCGGCTCTGCGTGTATCCGTCTGCAACCGCGAAGGCGTCGACTTCAATCGGTTTCCGGCCGATGTTGGTGACGCGGAGCGTGAGGATCACGTCAATACTCCCACTCTCAATGCTGCGCGTGAGTCGCCACGTGGGCTCAAGGCGAACCGATGGATTCCCAAGGTCGAGGGGCGTCTCAATCGTGGCGCGGAATGGCTCAGTCGCGATGCCTGAGATCGCAACGCGCACATTCGTTGGGCCAGATGGCATGCTTCTCGGCACACTGAACACAATCGGAAGCCGAGCAGCACCTCCAGCGGGCATGGTGAATCCATGTGTGCGCGGAGAAATGTTCAGCGTGTCGGGACCCAGAATCGTGAGCGTCCCGCTCACCGACACGGGCCATGGATTCTCAAGAATGATCGCTGCTTCCTGCGTGGCACGCTTACTGAGTGCAAACGGCGGATCGATGCGCAGGCTCTTTCGGAGCTTGCACATGTTGGCGTCGATTCCTTCGATGAATGTCGGCTCGCGCCCAAGCCGGAAGACATGACCGCGCTGCGTGAGACTCACGCGTGACGTGCGCCCCCAAAGATCTGTCAACTGGATCGCGCCACTTCCGAGATCGCACGCGACCTCGACTGCGTCGGATGTGATGTCGCTCCATGCCACCAACAGTGGGCCGTTTGGTCCATCGGCGAGCAAACAGCGCACGCCGGGCGCGATTGTCACTTCATCGACAAATCGACGACCTGAGAGGTTCAGCGAAAGCTGCCGCCACGCTGCCAACTCGATTGGGGGTCCGGGCACTGCGTTCGCATCGTCGCGCCGGACATCCACTGCGATTGCATCGAAGCCAGCGCGCCACGCGTCAAGTGCACGAATGGCAAGGTCGATTGCGCGCGAGCGATCATCAACCGTACCCGGTGACAATGGGACGATCCGCGCCATTCCGCGCGGACCACTCGGAAGATCGGCGTAGATTTCGCCTGCGCCTTCACGCCATTCCGGATCGACCACGACCTCCAAGACATGGCGTCCTTTGTCGATCGACGCGCGCAAATCTGCTGGAAGTGGCTCGAAAGGAGACCACGGGAGTCCGACACTTGGGCCTGCGATCGCAGAGCGCATGGCGGTCGCAAGCGCTTCGACGCGTGCGGCGAGATCGCCTCGATTTCCGTCTACCGGCGCGGTGCCCAAAATCCAATGATCGACCTGCTGCCCAAACGCCAGAAGCCACGGCTCGAGCGCCTCGCGCCAATGCGATTCATCGAGCGCAAAGAGCGCAAGTGTGTCGTCTACGTCGACGCGGCTTCGTCGCGAGAGCGCACCCGGAACCTGCGCGAGTCTGAACACGGGGTTCACGCGCCGATCAATGAGCTTTCCAAGTAAGAGTCGAAGCGCTTCGATTTCTTCCCTCGGCTCGCGCGGGTCGGTCGCCGCCGTCCACACGGGCAGCACTGCGAACGAACTCTTCGAGAGGTCAATCGCCGGAAGAATGCGTTCATCGCGCGTGGCGAAAACCGCACCAAAACGCGGCGATTCGTCGGGTTCGAAGCGCTCATCGGGTAGCACCGTGAAGCGCGCCACACGACGCGCGATTTCGTTCGGTCCTTGCTGGAAACTCACGACCGACTCGTACCATCCGGTGGCGAGCGTGGGAACCTCAAGTTTCGTCGCACGATCGCCAGGAACTTCGAGTGTGCCCTGGTAGACGAGCGCCTCAGCTGCATCGCGAATGGCAACGACAGCTGTGGTGCGCGTGACGGAGGGATCACTGCATCGAAGCGAGAGGCGCGGCCGTGTGCCCGAAGGCACAACTCCGCCATTTTCAGCCTCAAAGACGACGGTCGGCGTCTGCCAAACCTCGATGTCATCAAAGAACGCCAACCCACGAACGTCGTCGGCCGTGACTTGGTTGACTTCGTCAAGATCACGCACCATGCTCGGCTGCACAAGCTCAAGCCACAGCGCAAGACCCGCAGCACCTGGTGGCGCTGGGGGTGGTTCAACCGAGAGCATGCGCCACGCCCCGTCGCTTCGGAACATCGCGCTTGAATACACCCCGGGCATGCCCTTGCCGTCGCGGTCGTGAAACCGCACCCCGAGCCGCACGTTCGATGCAACCAGTCCCTCGGTGCGCGCCCACGCACGAATGACAAGCTGCGCGCCGGGGACAACCGCCACACGTGCGGGATTGCTCGCCAACATCATCGACGCACCGTCGACCGTGAATCGCACCGCCCAGCCTGGTTCTTCCTTCGCCGACGGACGCCCCGCGCCGCGCACCGCCTCGATTCGACCGAAGGATCGAAGTCCCGGTATCCCCTGCTCGGCTCCGCCCGGAAGCGTGGGTCCGCCGTCAATGCCTGGCTGCGTCAAAGCGCGGTAGAACCCGGTCGGAATCTCCTTGGGAAACTCGTCATTTTCCTCAAAGTCGAAACTGGCAAGCAATCGCCGCGGAACGGCGTCGTCACGCGTGGGAACGCTTTCACGGGTTTGCTGCACGCGCGGTTTCGAAGTTGCGGCGGGCGACCCTTGCGGCCCGCTGCCGCTGCCACTTGGCTGCGGAGCCACTTGCGCGGCGACGGCCACGCTGATCGACAGCGCAACAGAGACGCTTCCGATGAATGCGCTGAGACAGCGGAGCGAGAATCCCATCACGGGTGGGTTCATCGGCATTCTCGGACACCATCTGCAGTCCGGCTCGCATGGTTCATCGAGGAGAATCCGTACCATTTGCGCTCAAGCCAAACTTGAGCCAATCCTGAGCCGAGCTCGAGCCGCGTCGACAGCCGACGTGGCACCCTGCCCGACCCCCCGCGCCCGCCGCAATCCCACCCACTTCCGCCATGATCGACCTCCGCAGCGACACAGTCACCCGCCCGACCCCCGCCATGCGGGCGGCCATGATGGCGGCCCCCCTCGGCGACGATGTGCTCGGCGACGAGCCAACGGTGCAGGCGCTCGAGGCGAAGATCGCGGCGCTCCTCGGGAAGGACGCCGCGCTCTATGTGCCGTCGGGGACGATGGCGAACCAGCTGGCAATCCGCACCGTGTGCGAGCCGGGCGACGAGATCGTCGCCCACAAGGACAGCCACATCATCCACTACGAGACGGGCGGTCCGGCCGCGCTCGCCGGGTGCATGATCGCGCCGCTTGGGGGCGCGGGCGGCCTGTTCGAGCCCGCGCAGGTTCACGCCGCGATCAAGCCGAAGGACCAGCACGCGCCGCTCTCGAGGATGCTCGTTCTCGAGAACACCCACAACCGCGGCGGCGGCACGGTGTGGCCGCTTGCGCAGTTCGCGGCGTGCGCGGCGGCGGGCCGCGAGCGCGGGCTGCATGTTCATATCGACGGCGCGCGGCTGATGAATGCGTGCGTCGCGTCGGGCCACGCGCCGCGCGACTTCGCGCAGAACGCAGACAGCGCGTCGATCTGCTTCTCGAAGGGCCTTGGTGCCCCGGTCGGCAGCGCCCTCGTCGGGGGTGCCGCGTTCATCGCGCGCGCGCGACGCTTCCGCAAGATGTTCGGCGGCGCGATGCGGCAATCGGGGCTCCTGGCGGCGGCGTGCATCCACGCGCTCGATCACCATGTCGCGCGGCTCGCCGACGACCATGCGAACGCGAAGCGGCTCGCGCGCGCCGTTGCGGCGATTCCCGGCCTTTCGCTCGAAGGTTCGCCCGAGTCGATCCCCACGAACATGGTGTTCTTCACGCTCGACGCGCGGCTCGGCGGCGCGCAGGAGTTCTGCGCGCGGTTGGCGCAGCACGGCGTCGCTGCGATCGGCATGGGCGCGAACCGCGTTCGCCTTGTGACGCATCTCGATGTGGGCGCGGCCGACATCGACCGCGCGGCCGAGGCGATCGCACGCGCGGCGGGAGGCAACTGACATGCATGCCGAGATCCATGCAGCAATCTTCGACCTCGACGGCACGCTCGTCGACAGCTACGACGCCCACTACGAGGCCTGGCGCGCGATCAGCGCCACGCACGGCGTGGCGGTCACCGTCGACGACTACTACCGCCACTTCGGCCGGCGCAACGAGGACCTGCTGCGCGAATGCTGGCTGCGCGCGGGCAAGGGCGAGCTGACGCACGACGAGATCGTCGCGCTCGACCACGAGAAGGAAGCCGCGTACCGCGCGATCGTCGCGAGCCGCTTCCCGATCATGGATGGCGCGCGCGAACTCGTCGCGTCGCTGCGCGCAGACGGCTTCCGCAC